>NZ_JBFBBK010000001.1:173386-473695 GCF_040682635.1 Streptomyces sp. NPDC051133 | reverse complement strand
GGTCCGCCGCTCCCCGGTCGGGATCGTGGACGTACGCGATCGCGTATCCGTCGTCCTCGGCGGCCTGCGCGTCCTGCGGATCCCGCGGCACGAAGCGGCGGCCGGGCCGCGCCGGCCGGCTCCCGCACGCCCGCGCACACCCTCACCGAGCTTGAACAGCCGCCCGGAATCGAGGAGTTGTACCACCATCGACGGCTGTCCCTGGTGCGTCTCGCGGTGCTGCTGGTGGACGACCTGCCCACCGCGGAGGACGTCGTGCAGGACGCCTTCACCGCGCTGCTGCGCAGGCACGGGCACCGGCTCGCCTCGCTGGACGACCCGGAGGCGTACCTCAGGACCAGTGTCGTCAACGCGGCCCGCTCCGTGCTGCGCCGGCGCAGGACCGTGCGGGCGCACACCCCCGAACCCGAGCAGCACGCGCCCGCCCCGGAGGAGGACGTGCTGCTGCACGAGGACCACCGTGAGGTGCTGGCGGCCCTGCGGACGCTGACGCCGCGCCAGCGGGAGGTGCTGGTGCTGCGGTACTGGTCGTATCTGAGCGAGGCCGAGATCGCGGCGACGCTCGGCCTGTCCCGGGGCGCCGTCAAGTCCACGGCCAGCAGGGCCCTGGCCGCCCTCGGCCGACGCCTGGAGGCGCTGCGATGAACGAGCGAGGCAACGAGTCCGGTACGGGGACCGCGCCGGGCGGGGTCGAGGAGCGGCTGCGGGCCGCCCTCGCCGCGCGGGCGGACTGCGTCGGCCCTGCGGACCTGCGGCCCCCGCGTGCGCCGGCCGGGGCGGTGCGGTCCCGGCGGGTGGCGCTGCGCCGGGTCGCGGTGGGCGTGCTGGCCCTGGCCGCCGTGGCGGCGCTGGTGTTCCTCGCGGTGCGCGGCGGACCGGCCCACCCGGCCGAGCCGGCCCGCTCCCCCCGCCCGGCGACCGGCACTCCGTCCCCGGTGCCGAGCGCGGTCACCCCCTCCTCGGCCGAGCCGTCCCCGAGCGCACGATGGCCGTGAGGGCACGCCACCGGTCCTGGTCCGCCTGCGGCAGGCCGAAAGGGCGAACTACACCCCGGGTTGGGCGAGTTCGATGACATGCCCCTCCACTCCGGCCCCGGAGACCGTCACCCCGGCGGCCCGGGGCGGACAGCCGGTCGCGATGACCGTGTACGGGCCGCGTCCAGGTCCGAGAAGGCGTACGCCCCGTCGTCGCCGGTGTTGGTCGTGGCGACGACGTCGCCCGTGGAGTCCACCAGGGTCACCCGGGCGTCGCCGAGCGGCCCGCCCGCGCCCCGAACCGTGCCGCGCACCTGGGCGCCGGGGCTCAACCCGGCCTCGACGCGGGTGACTCCGGTGCCGTCGATCTCCACGGGCAGCGCGAGCGGCCGGTGGCGCGGCGCGCTGACGGCGAGGGTGACGGTGCCCGGCACCAGCCCGGTGAGGTGGAACGCGCCGAGTCCGTCGGCGCGTACCGTCGCCAGGACCTCACCGCGCACATCGGTGACGATCACCACGGCTCCGGGGACCGGCGCTCCGCCGTCCGTGCTCCGCACCACGCCGGCCAGGCCGCTGGTGCCGTCGAGCAGCAGGTCGCAGGAGACCGGGTGCGGGCCGACGACCACGGTGGCGGCCTGCGGGCGGCGGCCGTCGGCGGAGGCGACGAGGACGTACGTCCCCTCCGCCGGCGCCTCTACGGCGTAGCCGCCGTCCTCCCCCGCGTCCGCCCGGCCCACCTGCCGCCCGCCGAGCGAGATGAGGGGCACCGCGGCCCGCCCGACACCGGTGCCGCCGGATCCGCGGATGTGCCCGCCGACGCGGACTCCCCCCGGTTCGCACCGCCACGGCCGGCCCGGCCGGCCCGGCCGCCGGGCCCGCCTCCGTCTCCGTCTCCGTCTCCGCAGCTCCTTCAGTTGCCTCAGGCGACCGGCTACGGGATGACGCCGGAGGCCAGGCCCTGCAGGGCCCGCCCGACGATCATCGGGGCGAGGGCGCCGCTGAGCGCGGCCGTCACCGAGCCCGCGACCAGCATCAGCAGGCTGGTCAGGAGCATCAGCCGCTTGCCGTACATGTCGCCGAGCCGCCCCATGACCGGGGTGGCGACGGCTGCCGCGAGGAGGGTCGCGGTGACCGCCCAGGCCGCGTCGGAGGCGGAGGCGTGCAGCAGTCTGGGAAGTTCGGGCACGATCGGGATGACCAGGGTCTGCACCCCCGAAGGTAAGTCAGGTGATTGACTTGGCCAAGGAAAATCCGGGTTGCCCCGCCCACCGCTCCGGCCCGCGCACCGCTAGGTTGGGCGCATGAGCAACCTCGACCGGGCACCCGTGCCCAGCGTCTGCGGCGGCCGCGGATTCGTCGTCGCCGAACCCGTCCGCGAACTGCTGAGCCCTCGTCAGGTGAAGCTGGGCGAGTCCACGCAGGTGCGCCGGCTGCTGCCGAACCTCGGCCGCCGCATGATCGGTGCGTGGGCCTTCGTGGACCACTACGGCCCGGACGACATCGCCGACGAGCCCGGCATGCAGGTCCCGCCGCACCCGCACATCGGGCTGCAGACGGTCAGCTGGCTGCACGAGGGCGAGGTGCTGCACCGCGACTCCACGGGCAGCCTGCAGACGATCCGGCCCCGGCAGCTGGGCCTGATGACCTCGGGCCGGGCGATCAGCCACTCCGAGGAGAGCCCGAGGCCGCACGCCCGCTTCCTGCACGGCGCCCAGCTCTGGGTCGCCCTGCCCGACGAACACCGCCACACCGAACCGCGGTTCGAGTACCACCCGGACCTGCCGACGGTCACCGCGCCCGGCCTGACCGCCACGGTGATCCTCGGCGACCTCGACGGCTCCGCCTCCCCCGGCACGACGTACACCCCGCTCGTCGGTGCGGACCTCACCCTCACCCGCGGCGCCGACGTCCGCCTGCCGCTGGAACCCGACTTCGAGTACGGCGTGCTGGCGATGTCCGGCGAGGTGCACGTGGACGGCGTACCCGTCCTGCCCGGCTCGATGCTCTACCTCGGCTGCGGCCGCACCGAACTCCCGCTGCGCGCCGAGTCGGACGCCGGGATCATGCTGCTGGGCGGCGAGCCGTTCGCGGAGGAACTCATCATGTGGTGGAACTTCGTGGCCCGCACCCAGGAGGAGATCGAGCGGGCGCGGGAGGACTGGACGAACGGATCGCGCTTCGGGGAGGTGAAGGGGTACGACGGGAGTCCCCTGCCCGCACCCGAACTGCCGTCGGTGCCCTTGAAGCCACGCGGGAGGGTGCGCTGACCTGTACGAAGATCCGTGCTCGCCCTACGTGTCCCCGCCCCTTGTCAGGACTCCGTACGCCGGGTGCCGCCGGTCAGGGCCGTGCTCAGGGCGCTGCGCCGTCGGATGCCCAACTTGCGGTAGCTGTGCGTCAGATGGGTCTCCACGGTGCGGCGGCCCAGATGGAGCAGATCCGCGATCTCCGCGTTGGTGCGTCCCTCCGCGGCCAGTTCGGCGATCCGGCGCTCGCTGTCGGTGAGCGAGGCGGCACCGATGCGTGTCGTCGGACGGCGGGCGCCGCTCGCACGCAGCGCCTCCTCCGCCAGGTCCCGCAGCCGTACTGCGCCCAGGGATTCGGCGAGCCCGGCCGCCTCCCGCAGGATGCCCCGGGCGCGTGAGGACTCGCCCGAGGCGGTCAACTGGCGGCCCACGGCCAGCAGCGCTGCCACGAGCTCCGGTCCGGCCGGGCCGCCGCGCAGCAGCCGTACGGCCTCCACGGCCAGGTCCATGCCGCGGCGTCCGCCGGTCGCGGTGCCGAGGACACGCAGTGCCCGGCCCACCGTGCGGGGTGTGTTCCACACCCTGGCCAGGCGCAGCTCCTCCTCCGCCAGGGCGAGCGCCTCGCGCGGCACCCCCAGCGCCAGATGGCACTCCGCGGCGGCAGTGCGCCAGGGGGTGACGACCGGGCTGAACACCTCCCGGGCCGACTGGCGGCGGCCGCACTCCAGGAAGTCGTGCAGGGCTCCCGCCAGGTCACCGTTGGCGGCGCGCAGTCGCCCGCGCGCGTACAGGAACCGGTTCAGCTCCCAGGACTCCGGCGCCGTCCGCAGGTCGAAGGCTTCGGCAAGACGTTCGGCGTCGGTGACACGGCCCGTCTCCACGAGTGCCGTCAGCGCGTGCGCGTGGGCGTTCCTCGGCGTCGTGGTGGCGGGCAGCGGGTCGGCCAGAAGGCGCGTGAAGTCGCCTCGTGCCGCGATGATGTCCAGACGGGTGTCGAGCAGCGCCTCCTGCATGGGGTGCAGGACGTCGGGGCGCTGCCCGGCCAGGCCGCGCTCCACCAGCCGTTCGGCTTCGTCGAGTTCGTCGGCCCACTGGGCGACCGCGGCGGCCGTCCCCAGCAGGTAGGGCTCGGACAGCGGGTCGGCCGGCTCCGACAGCAGACCCCGCAGGCGCAGCATCGCGTCCTTCGCCGAGCTCCGACCCGCCATGACCGCGTATTTGACCAGGAACGCGTGACCGGCCGGGCTGATCGACTCCGGCGAGCGCTCGGCGGTCTCCACCAGCCGTTTGTACGCCTCCTGCCGCACCAGCAGTTCCTTGTCGGACAGTTGCAGAAACGCCTGCCGCAGGATGCGTATCAGGTCGGGTCGGTCGGCGAGCGCGTCGTACAGCGAGCGCAGCACCTCGACGCCCGCCCGGGTCCTGCCACGGCCGGTCAGCGCCGTCCCGAGAGCGACCGCGGCGCGCACTCGTTCCTGTGGCGGCCCCGGCAGCCGCAGTGCCTCGGTGAGCCTCAGGATCGCGGCCGAGGAGCCGGGTACCGCGTACTCCAGTGACCCCAGTTCGGTCAGCAGGCGTTGTCTGCCCTCATCGGAGAGAGGTTCCTCCAGAGCGCGCCGCAAGAAGGCCACCGCGTCCTCGATCTGCCCCTCACGCAATGCCAGCGACGCGGCCTCCTGGAACACCGGCAGCACCCAGGGCGCGTCCACCGCGTCAGTGAGCAGCAGTTGACGGGCGACGATCTCGCTCGCGACACCACGGTGCAGCATCGACTCGGCGGTCGTCCGGTGCGCGGCGCGCCGCCGGGCCGCGGGCACGCCGATGAGTATGGCGTCCCTCAGCAGCGGATGGGTGTAGCGGGCGCGGCTCATGCCATCGAGGCGAAGCAGGCCGAGGCCGGTCATCGCGGTGATCCAGCCCGAGACCCGGGTCGGGTCGACGCCGGTGAGTTCCGACAGGAGCGAGGGGATGTGGAGGACCGGGAACCCCGCGCTGGGGGCGGGGCCGTGGTCCCAGCCCTCGTCCAGGATTGCCAGTGTCCGTGCCACCTCCGCGGTATCCGGCCCGGCGCAGTCCAGCCACCATTGGACGGCCGCCGAGAACGCTCCGGGGTACAGCGCGGCCGAGGTGTCCGGCACGACCGGGTGACTGCCGTCGGAGAGGTCGTCCAGCAGGGCGCGCAGCAGCAGGGGGTTGCCCGCCCCGGCCCGTGCACAGTCCTCGATCCAGGAGTCGTCCGCGTCGGGGAAAGCCGAACGGACCTCTGCCACAGCCGAACTGTGGGACAGCGGGGTCAGGGTGTGAGTGGTGACCAGGGCAGGAGAGAGACCGTGGGCGAGGCTCTGTGCGGGCGGGTCGACGTCGTACTGGCTGCGCTCGGTGACCGCGAGAATGATCGGCAGACGGTCCATGAGCCGGGCGGACTCCACCAGCCAGCGGCGGGACGCCGCGTCGGCCAGGTGTACATCGTCCACGGTGATCAGCAGCGGCGACCGCTCGGCGTGCGCGCGCAGCACCTTGCGCAGCCCGGCGCCGGTCCTGCGTTCATCGCCGTCCCCTGCGGGATCGGGTGACTCGGCGCCGGGGCAGAAGAGCTGAAGGATCGTGGCGAAGGGGAA
This sequence comes from Streptomyces sp. NPDC051133, assembly GCF_040682635.1. Classification (NCBI taxonomy): domain Bacteria; kingdom Bacillati; phylum Actinomycetota; class Actinomycetes; order Kitasatosporales; family Streptomycetaceae; genus Streptomyces; species Streptomyces sp. NPDC051133. Next base: position 467,857 of record NZ_JBFBBK010000001.1, on the reverse strand, counting down.
CGCGGAGTCGCCGGCGGAGCAACGGGCACGCATCACCTGCATACCACGGGCGGCGGCGTCCTCGGCGGCGGCCTCCAGAACGGTGGTGCGGCCCGTGCCGGTGGCACCGCGCAGCAGGACCAGACGACCGGTGCCCGCACGAGCGCGCTCGGCCGCTGCGGCCAGCAGCCGTGCCGCTTCCCGTGGTGCACGTGCCGTTCGGGACATTCCTGCCTCCTCGTGTGGACGTGGGCGTCCTCATGGACGAGGACGGCGTGCGCCCGGCCTCGGTGGCGTGACCCGCACCGTGAGAAGAACCACCATGATCGCGCACAGGTGCGGCGGAACCGGAATGTCGTGTCCGCCATCACGTTCCCGGTGTCGTGGATCCGGCCTGCCGATCTCGTGGTCCGTGTCGTGGTGCTCCACGATTGCGCTGGTCACGAGGGTCGCAAGAGGGTGAAGAGGCGCCACATGCCTCTGACCCCACAGAAGTGGCGGGTTCGCAGACAGGGAGACAGGGTGCTCAACTCAATCCGGATGACACACGCCGGTTCGCCACACGGCACCGCCGTGCCGTGGGCTCGGGTTCCCGTGACGGGACGCGCCCGAGTGGTGAAAGCGCGTCAGCCGAGATGCCGGACAGATGTGTCGTGCCTCCGAGCGGCGTGGACGACGCACACCGACGACGAACCGTGGGAGCCGAAGGCGCGGACACAGGCGCTGGGCGATGACCCTCACCGCAGGGCGGTGACCCGTGCGGCACAGGGATGCGCTCTCCACGACATGCCCCTCGCGCCGGGACCGGCCGGCACCTGTCCCGGAGCGGCCCACCCGCCCCGCCGCCGGCAGCCGTACCCGCCGAAGGCGAAGCATGGGACCGGCCCCATGGCGGAGATCGTCAGCTCTGTGTCCTTGCCGCCATTCGACAGGGTGGACAAGGATGATCGAATGACACAACGGCGCGTCGTCTTCCTCGTCTTTCCGCAGTTTCAGGTGCTCGACCTGGCGGGACCGCATGAGGTGTTCGCGCAGACGGCACGGTGGGTGCCCGAGAGTGAGGGCTACGCCGTCGAGATCGTCGCGGGCCGGGCCGGAGCGGTGCGCGCCTGCAACGGAATGGACGTAGCGGCCGGCAGCGGCGTCCAACAGTGCGAGGGTCCGCTGGACACGCTCGTGGTCGTGGGCGGACCGGGCGATCGTGAGGCGGCGGACGACGAAGAGCTCATCGGCTGGCTCAGGGAGGCGGCCGGCCGGGCCCGGCGGGTCGCCTCCGTGTGTACGGGCGCGTTCCTGCTCGCGCGGGCCGGGCTGCTCGACGGGCGGCGCGCGGTGACGCACTGGGCGGCCTGCGAAAGGCTGGCCCGGGCGCACCCGGACGTCACGGTCACCCCGGACCAGATCTTCGTACACGACGGGCCGATGTGGACCTCGGCCGGCATCACGGCGGGGATGGACCTGGCGCTCGCCATGGTGGAGGAGGACCACGGGCCCGAGGTCTCCCGAGCCGTGGCCCGGATGCTGGTGATGTTCGTCCAGCGTCCGGGCGGTCAGGCACAGTTCAGCACCCAGCTCGCCGCGCAGCGGCCCACGCGCAAGCCGCTGCGGGACGTGCAGGCGTGGGTCGCCGACCACCTCGCCGACGACCTCACCGTCCGGATGCTCGCCGATCGGGCCGGCATGAGCGAGCGGAACTTCACCCGGGTCTTCCGCGCCGAGACCGGACTCACTCCGGCCGCCTACGTGGAGACCGTACGCATCGAGGCCGCCCGGGCTCTGCTGGAGACGACGGACACCACCATCGACGCGATAGCCCGGCTCTGCGGCTTCGGCTTCGCCGAGACCCTGCACCGCCGCTTCAAGCACACCCTGGGCGTCACACCGGGCCAGTACCGCCACCACTTCTCCAGAACAGGGTGAAGAAGCGCTCGCACCTGGCCGTCGCAGTGACGGGCCCGAGCGCAACCGGCGCGTCTCCTCGGACGCCTTCGGGCATCGCGGGGTGGCTGGAACCGTCCCGCACACCGCCCCGGTCGTGTGACGGCACGGCCCCGGTGCCGTTCAGCCGCGCACACCGCACCCTCTCTCCCGTCGTCCACATGCTCGGCCGAGCCCTCGAAGGGTGCTCGGTCACGCAGCCGACGAATACGGCTGAGCAGTCGGGCCGGTACGAGTTCCGTCCCACTCGCAAGCCGGACCCACCGCCTGGCTGACACCACAGAAGCAGGATATGCATGACAGTCTCTTCAGATGGCAACAGCACCGTCGGAGCGGCAGCTCCCTTCCGGGTGCTCGGTCCGATCGAGGTGAGCGGCGAGCAGGGGATCGTGCCCGTGGCTCCGGGGCGTCAGGAGATCGTCCTCGGGGCGCTGGTGCTCGAACTGAACCGGGTGGTGGAAACGACCCGTCTGATCGACTTCATCTGGGATCACGGTCCGCCGAAGACCGCACGGGCCCAGGTGCAGATCTGCATCTCCCGGCTCCGGAAAGCACTTACGGAGGGAGGCGTGGACGCCACCATCGAGACCCGTCCCCGCGGATACGTGCTCAGGGCGCCGCAGGACGCGACCGACATCGCCGATTTCCGTCGCCTGGTGGCTCAGGCGCATGCCCTGGCCCGTGACGGTCTGAAGATGCCCGCGGTGGAGAAGCTTCGCTCGGCGACGGGCCTGTGGCGGGGCCGGTGCTTGGCCGGTGTACCCAGCGAGGTCCTGGCCGGCATGGCGGCGCAGTGGGACGAGAGGCGCCTGGAGGCGGTGGAGACCTGCATGGGGCTGTTGCTGGAACTCGGTCGTCACGAGCACCTGGTCGGCGAACTGATGCAGCTCGTCGCCTGCCATCCGTTGCGTGAGCGGCTGCGGAGTCACCTCATGGTGGCGTTGTACCGTTCGGGCCGGCAGGCGGAGGCGATGGACGTCTACCACCAGGGCCGCGCGATACTCACCGAGGAACTGGGCCTGGACCCGGGGCGGGAACTGCGCGACCTGGCGCAGGCGATCCTGACCCACGACCCCGACCTGGCCCTGGCCGAGCCGGCCGCACCACGCCCTGTCGTGGCGACGCCGTTCTCCGAGGCGGCTCGAGAACGAAGCGCCGATCCCGACCCGGTCGTGACCCCGAGGCAACTTCCCGCAGACACCGGCGACCTGGTGGCGGACGGCCGGTTCGTTTCAGCGGTCTGCGACGCCGTCACCGAGGGCCAGGACAAGGGGCAACTGAACGTGGTCCTGGTGCTCGGCGGACCTGGTGTCGGCAAGAGCACGTTGGCCAGGCATGTGGCGCACCGGGTGGCGACCGAGCGCTTCCCGGACGGACAGCTCTACTGCGACCTTCGCGGGCCTGGCGGACAACCGGTCGGCCCCGCAGAGGCGTTGGGGCGCTTCCTGCGGGCGCTGGGCGTGCCGGGCCGGGCCATACCCGACGCGCTCGACGAGCGCGCGGAGATGTACCGAAGTCTGCTGGCCGGTCGCCGGACGCTGGTGCTGCTGGACGACGCGGTGAGCGAGTCGCAGGTGATGCCGCTGCTGCCGGGAACCAGCAGCAGCGGCGTGCTGGTCACCAGCCGCGGCCAGCTCACGGCCTTGCCGGGCACACGCCGATTCGGCGTGGCACCGCTGAGCCCGGACCATGCCGTCCAGCTCCTGGGGCGGATCATCGGAGAGCACCGGGTGGAGAGCGAGCCGGAGGCGGCGCGGGTCCTCGTGCATCTGGTGGGCGGGCTGCCCCTCGCTCTGCGGATCATCGGCGCCCGCCTGGCCGCGCGGCCGCACTGGTCGCTGGCCTCCATGGGAGACCGGCTGGAGAACGAACACCGCCGACTGGACGAGCTGGCGCACGGCGAACTGTCGATCCGGGCAAGTCTTTCACTCAGCTACGACGGCCTGGCGGCGGCCGACCGTCGCCTGTTGTGCCTGCTCAGCCTGGCCGAGGGGACGGAGGTCCCGAGCTGGCTGGGTGCCGCCCTCGTCGACGACCGCACGCCGAACTCCACCGACCTGCTGGAACCCCTCATCGACACGCGGCTCCTCGGCATCACCGCCGTGGATCAGGGCGGGGACTTCCGATGCGGACTGTCGCAGATCGTCAGGATGTTCGCGCACGAACGGCTCCTTGCGGAATTCACCGAGGAAGATCGCGCCGGAGCGGTGCGGCGCATGGTCGGCGGCTGGATGGCGCTCGCGGAGAGGGCGCACAGAGAGGTCTACGGCGGTACATGCACCATCGTGACGGGCCGGGGCGAGCGATGGCATCCGTCGGAAGGCCATGTCCAGCGGTGCGTGCGCGACCCGCTCGGGTGGCTGGAGAGAGAGCAGACCAACCTGTTGAACGCGGTCGAGCTGGCGGCCAGGTCGGGCCTGGACGAATTATGCTGGGAACTGGCCACGACCCTGGTGACACTTTTCGAGGCCCGCGGCTATCCCGACCTGTGGGAGCGCACCCATCAGGTGGCGCTGACCGCGATGCAGGAAGCGGGCAACGAACGGGGGCAGGCGGCGGTGCTGGGCTCACTCGGGACCTTGCACCTGTACCGGGGCGAACACGAGGCGGCCGGCCCCTACCTCAGCACCGCTCTAAAGATCTTCGAGCGGATCGGTGAGGTACGCGGTCAGGCGCTGTGCCTGCGTGAGCTGGCGCGCATCGAGCGACACCGTGGTGACGACGATCGGGCACTGGCCCTCTACACGAGCGCCGAGCGCGGCTTCCTGCGGGCGCGGGACGTGATCGGACGGGCGTACGTGCTCGGCGAGATGGCACACATCACGATGCGGCGGGCGGACTTCACGCGAACCCGTTCCCATCTCGACGAAGCCCTCGGCATCTGCCGGTCGGCCGGCTTCGACCGGGGCCAGGCCCTCGTACTGCGGCGGCTGGGCCAGATGCTGACGTACCAGCAACGCTACGAGGCCGCGGAACAGACCCTGCTCGAGGTCCTCGCCATGGTCAGGGCGAGCGGCGACCTGGTCGGCGAGGGGTATGTGCTGCACGACCTCGGTCGGGTCAACGCCCACCTGCACCGAAGGGAACAGGCCGTCCAGTACTACTCACTGTCGGCCAAGATCCGGGAGCGGATCCTGGACCACAGCGGGGCCGCCGCTGTGCGGTCCGACATCGTTGCCATGCTGGGCAGGCCCATGACGTCCGTCGGCTGACACCAGGAGGCAGACAGGTCCGTCACGTCCACGGCGTGTTGAGGGCGGGTATCTCATCGGCCGGGGGCTTCCTGAGGGCCATCTCGGTTCTCCTTCCTCCGCGACCCGTTCGGCACTCCGTCCGGGCGTCACTGACACCAGCGTGAACCAGGTGCCCATCGCGCCCGCATGACCGCGCCATCACCGCCCTATCCCGGCCCTGTCCGTGCCGTGGATGCGCCGTGATGCCGTGCCGATAGGGCGGCACCGGAAAGTGGGTCCTGCCGACCTCGGCGCCCCTTCGGGGGGACAGCCCTCAAGGAGTGGTCCGAATGACCGTAGTGACCCGGGACGTGGTGACACCCGCCGCGTTCGGCGTCCCGAATACCGAATCGCGGCGCGGCACGGGAGAAGCGGTGCGTGCGCACCAGAGCCTGTTCTCGACCGTGGCCCAGGAGGAGGTGCACGACTGATGACGATGGACGCGGAGTTCTACTCCCGGGTGGCCGAGCGGTTCGGCGGCTACTTCAGCGATGCGCGCAGCACCGACGTGTTCGCCGACGGCCGCCCGGACGCCGTCTTCGACGAACTGGCGACCGCACTGGGAACGCCACAGGCCCGACTGCTGGATGTCGGCTGTGCCGACGGGCGCAGCCTGTTGCGCATCTCACGACCGTACGGCGCCGTGACCGGGATCGACCTGTCGCCGTCGATGCTGGAGTGCGCCGCGCGGTATCGAGCCGAAGCAGGACTGCCGCATGTCACGTTCGAGCTGCGCGACGCCGCACGCACGGGGCTGCCCGACGGATACGCCGATGTGGTCACGTCCCGCCGCGGTCCACTGATCACCGGCGAGTTCGAGCGGGTGCTGCGCCCCGGTGGGGTCGTGATGTACATGGGGATCGGCGAGCAGGACGCGCGCGAACTCAAGGAGACGATCGGCCGCGGCCAGAATTTCGGCAGCTGGAACGGCAGGCCCTTGGCGGACGAGGTTGCCCGGGAACTCTCCGACGCTGGCTTCGTCGTGACACGAAACCAGGCGTTCCGGTTCGAGGAGTTCTACCACTCGCCGGACGACCTGAACACATTCCTGCACCAAGTGCCGATCGTCGACAACTACGATTCCGCGGCGGACAGGGAGGCGTTCGATCGATATGTCGCCGCGGTCTCCGTCGATCAGGGCGTCCGGCTGAGCCGGCATTGGTTCATCGTGCAGGCGCAGAAGCCGGCGGCCGTCGAGCCGTCCCACCCGTAGGAGGCGGTGCGCCATGGAACAGGATCTCGTGGTCAACGAAGTCTTCGGTCCGACCGTCCAGGGTGAGGGTCGGTCCATGGGACGCAGGTGCGCGTTCCTGCGACTGGGCGGGTGCAATCTGTCGTGCTCGTGGTGCGACACGCCCTACACGTGGGACTGGGTCGGAGCCGCTGACGGCGGGATCGCCCACGATCCGCGCCAGGAGCTGCACCGCCGCCCGGTCGAAGACGTCGTCGAAGAGCTGCTCGCGTTCGACACCGAGCTGATCGTGATCTCGGGCGGTGAGCCCCTGGGCCAGCAGGAACGGCTGATCCCTCTGGTGGCGGCGCTGACCGAACGCGGTAAAGAGATCGAGATCGAGACGAACGGAACGCACGCCGCGCACCCCGAACTTGTCGCCGCCGGCGTCAGGTTCAATGTCTCGCCGAAGCTGTCGCACTCCGGTGACCCCCTGCGGCGCAGGATCGTCCCCGCCGCCCTCACCAGTCTTTCGGCCCTGCCGGGCAGCACGTTCAAGTTCGTCTGCCAGAACACCCGCGATCTCGACGAAGTGGCCCAGCTGGTCGCCGACTTCGACCTGCCCTCGGTGTGGATCATGCCGATCGGGCGTACCGCCGACGACGTCACCAAACACATGAGCGAGTTGGCCGACGCGGTCGTGGAGCGCGGCTGGAACCTGACGACGAGACTCCACACCCTGCTGTGGGGCGAAAAACGCGGCGTATGACCCACGGCCCGCACAAGAAGAAGGGAACCCCACCGATGACATTTCGGATCACGAAGAAATTTGAATTCTCGGCCAGCCATCGGCTCTCCGGCCTCGCTCCGGATCACCAGTGCGCCCGGATGCACGGGCACAACTACGTGATCGAGCTGGAACTCGCAGCCAGTGACGCGAATCTGCTGCCCGTGGGCTTCGTTCGGGACTACGGAGATCTGTCCGCGTTCAAGGAATGGATGGACAAGCAGCTCGATCACCGGCATCTGAACGATGTGATGGACGAGAACCCGACGGCCGAGAACATGGCCGCCTGGGTCTACAAGACCTGGGTGATGGAGTTTCCCGAGTTGACCTGTGTCCGTATCTCAGAGACTCCCAAGACGTGGGCCGAGTACCGGCCGTGAGGCCAGTGACGACGAAGCCCGGACGAAAGGCAGCCGCATGTCGGTGACAAACGTGGAGCTCGACGGTGACCCGTCGGCGACCAGGACGACCGAGGACCCGCTGGTCGGGATCGCCCGCCAGTTGCTGGAGGAGATCGGCGAGGACCCCACTCGTGACGGACTGCGCGACACCCCTGCGCGGTTCGCCCGCTGGTGGCGTGAATTCATCAACTACGACCCGGGTTCGCTGGGCACGCTCTTCGAGTCGATCGGCACGAGCCAGCTCGTGGTCGTCTCGGGCATTCAGGTCTGGTCGCTGTGCGAGCACCACCTCCTGCCGTTCAACTGCTCCGTGACGATCGCGTACCGCCCGACGGGGCAACTGCTCGGCCTGTCGAAGTTCGCCAGGGTCGCCCATCAGTACGCGCACAGGCTGCAGGTCCAGGAGCGTCTCGTGGACCAGATCGCGCTGGAGATCAGCACCCTGAGCGGCACCCCGGACGTCGCGGTGATAGCGAAGGGCGAGCACCTCTGCATGTCGATGCGCGGCATCAAGGCTCCCGCGCAGATGACGTCGACCGCGTATCGCGGGGACTTCAGCACGGACCCCGGGCTCCGGGGCGAGCTGTTCGACCTGCTCCGGGCCTGACGAGCCGTCCGGCTCCGCCAGTGGGCCGCCCACGTCCTGCCGGGGCCGATGATCCGGTAGCCGCCGGACCAGGCGATCCGCACCCGGTGGCCACACGTGCCGGCAGCGCCGTACCGGATTCCCACCGCTCGCCCGCACGCCGGCCCCCGCATTCGCCTTGCCCGCCGTGCCGCGAGCGCGGCGGTCGTCGGCCGCGTCCCGGTCGCGGAGCGGCGAACGACAGGCCGCTCTCTTCGGCACATCCGCGCACCCGGTCCGGTCGACCTGAAAGGACAACGATGAACACCATTGATTCCGCCACGCCCGCGGAAGCGGCCCGGCTGCTTCCCGAGCTGGACGCCGAGCGGCTGCTGGCCGACCTCATGACCGCACGCGACCACCTGTGGGACGAACAGAGCTCGCACGAGAACGGGCGAGTCTCCAGGTGGGCCGAACAGGACTGGCGCTGTCTGCCGGTGCGCAGCCCCGGTGGTGACAAGACACGCACCGACCCAGGCGGCCCCGGCAGCGCGGAGTTCGCCGACACCGAGTGGCTGGACCACATGCCGTACGTGCGGGAGGTCCTGCACGCGATTCCCGGCCCCCTCTACGCCGCCCGGTTCCTGGACCTCGGCCCCGGAGTCGTCGGATACCGCCACTGCGACGCCAAGTTCGCCCCGGACTGGGGTCTGGCCCGGCTGCACATCCCCGTCATCACCCACGAGGAAGCCTCGCTCGACCTCGACGGAGAAGTGCATCGCTGGCAGCCCGGTGAGTTCTGGTTCGGTGACTTCAGCCGCAAGCACCAGATCCAGAACCTCGGACCCGAGCATCGGGTGCATCTCGTCGTGGACGTGCTCGTCACGCCGGAGCTCGCGCGGCTGTTCCCGGCCGACTGGGCCGACTACTTCGACGGCCCGGATGTGCTCTACAACCGTCCGGGCGTGGCCACGACCGACCAGGAGCGCAAAGCCGCGCGGTGTTCGTTCGACGCGCCGGAGCACCTGCTGGAGATAGAGGTGTTCGGGTCGCTCACCGGCGCGCAGCCGCAGGCCGGCTTCGGCATCGTCGACACCGGCACGGAACTGGCCGTCCGCTCGCCGCAGGAGCACCTCTTCCCGCTGGTGGCCCTCGGCGGAAACGAATACCGCCTGGTCGGCTGGAGCGAGGAGCGGACCATCACCACGAGGCTGGACGGTCCGCGGCCCGAGGTCGAACTGACCTACCGCAAGGGCCGGGAATCGAGTCGCCTCGTCGTCCCGGCCACGCCGACGCCGTGACGGGCGCCCCTGCGTCCGCCGCCGCTCCGGCGCACAGCGCACCGCAGTCCTGACCCTCAGGTACTGATCCTCCATCCCTTTTACGTCTGCCGGAAGTCGACACATGCCGAAAACCGTCGCAATCGTGTCCGGCGGCCTGGACTCGGTCACCATGGCCTACCACCTCCAGGCGCAAGGACACACACTCCACCTGCTGTCCGTGAACTACGGACAGCGTCATCTCATCGAGCACCGGTACGCCGCGAAGGCGGCCCGGACCCTCGGGGTACCCCACGACGTCGTCGACCTCAGCCCCGTCGGCAAGCTCCTGAGCGGCTCCTCGCTCACCGACCCGGCCGTCGACGTTCCCGATCACCGGAGCGGGTCGTCCGGCGGCAGCCCGAACGTCGTACCCAACCGCAACGCCCTCCTGCTGTCCGTCGCCTTCGCCGTCGCCGTCGCCCAGCAGGCGCAGGCGGTGGCCGTCGGAGTGGTCGACGACCTCCAGGCCGCACCCGACAGCAATGCCGCCTTCATCGATTCCTTCCTCGCCATGGAGCGGATCGCGACCCAGGGATACGCGCATCCCGACCTGACCCTGACAGCACCGCTGGTCAAGCTGCGCAAGAGCGATGTGGTGTCGCTCGGCGAGGAACTCGGCGTCCCCTGGACCGACACCTGGAGCTGCTTTCGCGGCGACACGCTCCAGTGCGGGCGGTGCGCAGCCTGCGAGGAGCGCCGGCAAGCGTTCCGGGACGCCGACGTGACCGATCCGACGACCTACCAGAACAGCGATTCGAAGGAGCTGTCATGACCGACCCGTTCCCCGTGCTCGATCTCCGGGACGCCGCCGGTTCGCCAGACGCCCGGGCCGAGTTCCTGCAGCGGTTGCGCCGGGCCGTGCACGAGATCGGCTTCTTCCAGCTCGTCGGCCACGGCATCGAGGACGCCGACGACATGCTCGACCTCACCCGCCGGTTCTTCGAGCTGCCCGAGGCCGACCGGCTCGCGCTGAACATCCTCGACTCGCCGCTGTTCCGCGGTTACTCCGAACTCGGCCGCGAACACACCCGGGGTGTGCCCGACCAGCGCCGGCAGCTGGACATCGGCCCGGAGCAGCCCGCGAGGCCGTCCGAGCCCGGGGATCCCGCCTACCGGTGCCTGATCGGCCCGAACGAGTGGCCTGCCGCGATGCCCGAGCTGCGCCCGGCCGTCGAGTCCTGGATCACCCGGCTGACCGCTCTGTCACACCGGCTGCTGCGGCTCCTGCTCGAGTCGCTCGACGCCCCCGCCGGCTTCCTGGACGACGTGGTCGATCCGGATCCGCAGATCCACCTCAAGCTCCTGCACTACCCCGGTCCCGCGCGGACGAGCGAGGACTCCGGTTCCGACCAGGGGACCGGCATTCACAACGACCTCGGGCTGCTCACCCTGCTCGTCCAGGACGACAACGGCGGCCTTCAGGTCGCGGTCGAGGACGGCCGGTTCGCCGACGTACCGGTGGTCCCGGGGGCGTTCGTGGTCAATCTGGGAGAACTGCTGGAGGTGGCGACGCGGGGCTATGTGCGCGCCACCCTCCACCGGGTGGTCCGGCCCGCCCCAGGCGTCGACCGCTACTCCATTCCCTTCTTCTACAACCCCCGGCTGGACGCCACGATGCAGCCACTGCCCAGCCCTTACGTCGAGGGCGCCGACGGAGTCATCGACGTCGTCGGCAACCCTCTGTTCGCCCTCTACGGCGACAACGTCATGAAGGGGCTGGTCCGTTCCTTCCCCGACATCGTCGCCCGGCACCATCCCCACCTGGCCGCGGTGGCCGGGTCCAGGAACTCCTGACACCGGCCGCCGGCGCCGGCGGCCGGTCCGAGGGGGAACCGCACGAACCTGAGGCAAGGCGATTTCTCATGAGAATCAACCTTCTCGGGCCGCTTCAGGCCTATGGGGACGATCACCGCGTCGACATGGCGCCGGCCGCCCAGAAAGTACGCCAGACACTGGCGGTGCTCGTACTCAACGCGGGCCGGGTGGTGCCCTTCGAGCACCTCATGGACGAACTGTGGAACGACAACCCGCCGGCCAGCGCGCCCACGGCGTTGCAGACGTACGTGTACCAGCTCAGGAAGCGGTTCTCCCTCGGCAATCCGAGGAGCGGCGGGGCGGTACGTGCGGCCGGGCCGCTGCTGGGCACGGTCGACGGCGGCTACCAGCTGTCGTTGCCCGCCGACCACGTGGACGTCTTCCGTTGCGAGCCGTTGCTCGCCCGTGCCCGAGCGGAGTTCCACGACGGAGACTTCGCCGGGGCCCGTGACACAGCCGCCGCGGCGCTGCGGCTGTGGCGGGACGACGCCCTGGTGGACGTGCGCAAGGGGCCCATGCTGAAGGCCGAGGCCGTCCGGCTGAAGGAACTGCGCACCAGCGCGCACCACTTGCGCATCGAATCCGACCTGCACCTCGGCCGGCACCACGAAGTCCTCGGCGAACTCACCTCGTTGGCCGTGCAGGAACCGACGGACGAGCGGGCCCAGGGCAATCTGATGACGGCGCTCTACCGCATGGACCGGCGGGCGGAAGCGCTTCAGGTCTACCGGCGGGCACGCGAGCGGATCGCCACCGAGCTGGGACTCGATCCTTCACCCCGACTCCAGGCCCTGCACACGGCCGTGCTCACGTCGGACGAGGCGCTGCTGCGTCCCGGCGGGCGGCTCACGGTCGTGACCGCGGCCACCCGGCCGCCCTGCCATCTGCCGGCCCCGCGCGAGCGTCTGGCCGGACGCGCCGGCCAGCTGGCGCGCCTCACGGAGGTACTGGCCGGCCGGGCGCGGGAGGACCGGCCGCTCGTGGTCGTGGGCGGTGCCCCCGGCACGGGGAAGAGCGAACTGTGTCTGCACGCCGCGCATCAGGTGAGCGGTCACTACCCGGACGGGCGTCTCCACGCACGTCTGCGTGACGGCGCCGGCCGGCGGGTGCGGCCCGCCGAGATCCTCCGTTCGTTCCTGCGCGGACTCGGTGCGACGGAGGAGCAGTTGCGGCAGAGCACGACCGACCTGAGCCTGCTGTTCCGTACCTGGACCGCCGGCCTGCGCGTTCTGGTGGTGCTCGACGACGTGTGCGACGTGGAGGAGCTGACGCCGCTGCTGCCGTCAGGTGCCGGCTGCGGCGTGGTGATCGGCAGTCGTAGACGGCTGTTCGTGTCCTCGACGGCGGTCCATGTCGATCTTCCCGGACTGCCCTTCGACGACTGTCTGCGACTGCTCGCGTCCTCCGTACCGGGACACCCCGTCGCCCTGGACCCCGAAGGACTGCGACGGCTCGCCCGGTTGTGCCGGGGGCTGCCGGGCGCGCTCTTCGCGATCGCGGCGCAGTTGCGCCGCCGTCCGCACTGGACGGCTCGGCAGGCCACCGCGTGGGTCCTCGCGTCCGGGGGCGCCGACAGCGATCCGCTGGGCGTGTGGGCAGGATTCGACCGGACGCTCGCGACACTGTCCGCCGAGTCGCGGTCCCTGGCCCACGCGCTGTCGTCCTCCGGCGCTCCCGACCGGCTCACGCCGGCGCTCGCCGCCGCGACCCTCGGGATCAGTGACCAGCGCGCCGAGGACCTGCTGGAGGAACTGGCGGAGAACTACCTGCTACGCCCGCACCATCCGAGTGTGAACGGCCGGTTCTCCTACGAATGGGAACCTGGGGCAAGCCCGTTCGCGGCGCGGCCGGGCAGCGCGCCGGTCATGCGCTCCGCCTGACGCCCCGGTCCCGGTGCCATCCTGCCCCTCGTATCGCGCGTCTTCGGTGCGCGGCGCGCGGCGGACGCTTCAGCCGACTGCGACTCCTTCCACGGGCTGATCAGCCTTCCCGGCCTGTGATCGCCGGGGTGACCTCACACAGAACCGCTCCGGCCGGCGCGGCCCTTTCCGACCCTTCCACACAGCCGATCCTTGGAGAACCGTCATGCCGAAGCGCCCGAAACTCGTCCTCGTCGGTCAGTTGTCCGTGTTTCCCTGGGCGTTCGAAGCCGCCGAACGTGCCGGCATCGACCTGATCCTCGTCCCCAGGGGGGACGACACGCTGGAGTCCGCCGGGCGGCCCGACGCGGTCGTCGAACTGCTGCCTCTGGACGTCGACGACGACCCGGACGGTGCGCTGTCGGCGCTCGCCGACCGCCACCGGCAAGAGCCCTTCGACGGCATCATGTCGGGCAACGAAAGGGTCATTCCCTTCGTGGCGCGCGCCGCTCGGGAGCTGGGCTTCCCCGGGCTGACCGAGGAGGCGGCGGCCGTGGTGCGCGACAAGCGCAGCATGCGTCAGCGCCTCCTGGAAGCGGGGCTGGGCGTGCCCGGTTTCGTGGTCGTCAAGGATCCGGACCACTGGACCGACGCGCTGACCCTGCGCTTTCCCGTCGTGGTCAAACCGGCGAACGGCCACTCCAGTTTCGCCGTCATCCGTGCGGATGACAGGGACAGCCTGGAGCAGGCCGTGGCCCGCACCTGGAGTCTCGTCGAGACCCACATGGGCGCCGCCGACGGATCGCAGTCGGACACCGGTGTGCTGGTCGAGGAATACCTGGACGGGCCGGAGATCTCCGCGGAATCCCTGGTGTTCCACGGACAGGTACGGGTCTGCGCCATCAGCTGGAAGGGCGAACTGACGGGGCCCTACTTCGAGGAGACCACGCTGCGGGCGCCCGCCCAGCTGCCGGCCGAGATACTCGCCGCGATCGAGGCGGAGGTGATCGGCGCCCATCACGCCTTCGGCGTCACGGAAGGCACCACGCACACCGAACTACGGCTGGTGGGCGGAGTACGGCCGGTGCTGCTGGAGATGACCGCGCGCCTCGGCGGCGGAGGCAACATGCACCACCTGACCCACGTCAGCAGCGGGATCGACCTGGCCGCCGAGGCGCTGCGCATCCACCTCGGCCAAGAGCCGCTCTGCTGGCGCGAGGAGCCGGTCCCGGCCGGCCACGCGGCGGCATATCTGGTGCCGATCGGCGGCGGCGGACGGGTCAAGCGGATACGGGGCCTGGAGGCGGTGCGTGCCGACCCGCGGGTGGACTACGTGGTGGAGACCGCGGGTCCCGGAGCACTGTTGCGCCCCTACCCGGACTGGACCGGAAACCCGGCGGTCGTGCTCTCGCACCACGAGTCGGACGCGGAGGCCGCGGCCTACCTCGCCCACCTCGCACAGACGCTGCACGTCGAGTACGAGGAGCGGGACTGACCTGAAGCGTGTCCGGGCGGCCGGCCACGGCAGCCGGGCGCAGGACCTCGCTCCGATCTTGTCGAACATCCGGTACAGGTGGCCGGCCGCCGCACGCACCGAGCTGTGCGGCCGACCGGCGACCTTCCGGTCGGCCGGACCCGAGACGGCCGATCCGGCGACCGCCGTCACCGGGCGTGACCGGACCGTCGGTCGCACCCGACATCAACCGCACCCGTCCCGGTCGTACACGCCGACGCCACCGGGACACCCGTACAAAGGGGAAACACCATGACCGCCAGCACCAGCGACACGCCGACCACCGGACGGCAGCTCCATGACGGCGTACCCGCCTTCGCGGAGCAGGTCCGCCGCACGGGCTTCGTCGTCATACCCAAGGAGGAACTCGCCGGGCTGATCAGCGACGCCGACCTCGAGGAACTCCGCGACGCCTGGGAGGACCTGCCGGTCGACACCGAGGTCGACGGCGTCGGCGTGTACCGCGAGCGCCGCTACAGCCGGTTGCGCGTCGTCGTCGACGGCGACACCGTCACCTACGAGGTGCTGCCCCACGCCGCCTTCCGTCAGGATTCCATCCCGCTGTGGGAGGGCAAGGACCGGCTCTTCGAACCGGTCGACCAGGACCTTCTGCTCAGCCCCACCATGCGCGCCCTGGTCGGTTTCAACGCCCGGATGGCGACCGCGGCGGGCGGAAACAACTCGTGGCGGACCGGGGTCCACCTGGTCCGCGTGGTCGCCCGCGCCGACGCCGACGGGCTCCCCACTCCCGAGGGGCGCCACCGCGACGGGCACTCCTACGTCGGGATGCACCTGATGCGCCGCGAGGGCGTCACCGGCGGCCTGTCCACCGTCCACCCCAACGACGGCGGCGACATCGTGCAGACCACCCTGGTCCAGCCGCTCGACACCATGTTCATCGACGACAACATGATCACGCACGAGGTCTCGCCGATCGTCCCCGAGGGTGCCTCGGGAGTGCGCGACATGCTCATCATCGACATGAACCCGATGGCCTGAGCGAAGCTCCCCGGAGCACGGACGTGTGCACCACACACTCGCCGCCGGCACCGGTACGCCGGAGCCTTCCCGGCAATACCGGTGCCGGCGACGGCCTTCCCGGGGGTCTGCATCCGGCGTCGGAGAACCCGCTCGCCCCGGCGGCGGTCGGCCTCAGCAGTACGGCTCCCAGAGGTCGTACTCCAGGGCGCCGGAAACCGCGGGCGAGGAGCCGCGCAGGCGGGCGAGCAGGGCGTGGTTGTGCGCGCGGATCTCCTCGTCGTACCCGGCCAGCGGGCTGTCCTCGGACAGGTCCAGCAGCCACAGCGGCCGGAGCCTCGCGCCGCGCAGCGCCTTACCCTCCGCGGTCTCGGTGCCCGCATGCACCCAGCGCACTCCGGGCAGACGCGCCGCCATGTAGTAGGTGAGGTTGAAGTACTCGGCGGCCGAGGCGAGTCGGTCGTGGTCCAGGCCCAGCGCCCGCAGGTACACGGTTTCGCCCCGGCGGTAGTACATGCAGAAGCCGACGGGCGGTTCGCCGGGGCGCGAGCACAGCACGACCTGGGCGCGTGAACCGGCGAGTTCACCCTGCTTGCGGAATGACTCGGCCATCGGGGCCACGTCGACGGTTCTGCCGTAGCGCAGCAGCGAACGGGCCAGCAGCCGGGCGACGTCCTGCCAGGACTCGGCGAGCGTCCGGTGCTCCAGCTCGTATCCGGCCTTCTCGAACTTCCTTATCTCGCTACGGATACGACGGGCCCGGTGCGCCGAGAGCGACTCCAGCCAGGCAGGGAAGCCGCCGGGCGGAATCTCGATCCAGGCGTCGGTCTTCAAGGCGACCGGGGCGGTCCGCACCCCCGCCGCTCGCATCGCCTTCACGTCCCCGGTGGTCAGGTACATCGCCACGCGGGCGATCTTCGCGTCCCCGTGCACGGGCGAGCGCAGCGCACGGACCGCGCCGAGCACTTCGGCGGCGGCCTCGGCCCGATCGGTACCCTCACCGGTCAGCAGGTGCGCCAGGTAGCCTCGGCGCTGGCCGATCAGCAGGCCGCCCGGCTCGGGCGCCGGCAGGCCGCGCGCCGTAAGCAGGTCGTGCCACCGCAGATCCGGGTTGGGCTCGTCGGTCACCGCTGCCACCGGGATCGCGGCCCGGCCACCGCCCGGGGTCTGTACGTGCAGTCCGCCGGAGACCGCCCCGGGGTCGAGGGCGCACACCCGCAGCCACAGCGCCGACGAGTAGAACCGACCGTCGGCGAGCCGGTCCCACTCGGTGTCCCCGAGCCCTCCGACGGCGTCGGCGAACGTGTCCGTCGTGGCGGTCATCGCGCCTCCAAAGTCTCTGCCTGACCGTGCCCGCGAACTCGCTGCGCGGTCGGACGCCGAATGTCAGCGGCGGCCTTTTCCGGTGGTTCAAGAAATCCATTACTAACACAGGTGCTCCGTGCCCACAGGGGCCAATGGCCGGCGAATGAGCCCCGATTGAGCCCCGATTGAGTCGCGACGGGGAACGGAGTGGAACAGTGGCCATCGCGGACCGAGGGGGCTCGGTCATCAGCGAGCAGGAGCGGAGATCACATGTCGGCGGAGCGGGTAACGGCCCAGTACAACGAGGAGTTCCGCGCGCCGGGCAGCGTCCTGCCCAGGGTCGCTCAGCACGTCAAGAACTTCCCGACGCTCGTACCGTGGCACGGCGAGTACCTGGCCAGGCCTCTCTTCGTCGCCGAGCGGGAGCTTCGCGAATTCTCCGACGACCTGCAGCACCTCATCGACATTCTCTTTTCCCTGCCGGACCGCATGTTCGGCGGCGATCTGGACGCTTTCCGAAAAGTCCTCGGCATCACCGACGGCCGATGGGAGGCGATTCGGCGGTTCGGTGACCTGGTGCCCCCCTCCTTCGGCCGGGCCGACATGTACCACGACGGCGCCTCGTTCAAGCTCCTCGAGACGAATCTGGGGAGCGAGTCCGGCGGCTGGGCTCTTGCGAGTGAGATGTCCCAGGCGACCATGGAGGTCGATGCCTTCGCCGACTTCGCGCGCAGGCACCGGCTCGGCTATGTCCATCCCATTCGCGCCGTGGTCGAGGCGCTCCGCCGCTTCGGCGCTCGGGTGGCACCCGGCCGCGAGCCGGTGGTGGCCATGCTCGAATGGCGTGGCGGAATGCGGGACTACGGCGAGCTCTGGCTCAACTTCCAGTCCGCACTGCGCTCAGCGGGTTTCGACATCCTGCTGGCCGAGGTCTCCGATGTGCACGAACGCGACGGGGCGCTCTACCTCGGGGACAAGAAGATCGACGTGGTCTACCGCGCCTTCGTCCCGGACCAGATCGCCGAGGAGCCCGGCGGCTGGGACCTGATCGCACCCCTGCTCCGCGCGCACCAGGCGGGCGGGACACTGCTGTGGACCCCGCTCTCCACCAACGTGTTCGCCAACAAGGCCTGTATGGCGCTGCTTTCGGACCCGTCGTGGCGGCGCACCTTCAGCGAGGACGAGTGCCGACTCGTCGACCGGGTGCTGCCCTGGACCCGCCTGATCAACACCGATGTGCTCAAGGCCGACACCGACCTCGTCGACGAATGCCTGGCGCGACGCGATCAGTTGATCCTGAAGGTCAACGGGCGCGGCGGCGGAGTCGGCGTCGTGGTGGGCTGGGAAACGGACGACGCCACCTGGCGGCGGGCTCTGGAGAACTACGCCGAAGAAGGATGCATCGTGCAGCAGAGGGTGATGCCGCGTGCTGAACTCGTGGTGGACCCGGTGTCCGGGGAAACCGAGGAATGGCATGCAGCCTACGGCCTGTTCTACACCCCGGACGGTTGTGCCGGATCGTACGCCAAGGTGGTGCCGGCCGGTTCGGGCGGCATCATCTCCATCGCAGCGCATGCCAAGGCGTGCAGCGCGGCTGTCTTCTACCAGAGTGAGTTGCCCGCCGGTGCGGCGAAGTAGAGAGACGACGTCATGATGCCGCAGCAGTCCCCCGCACCATCGGCGTGGCAGCGGTTCCAGACGGCCTGGGGTCTGCCGGACCTCAACGGGAAGGACCGCTTCGTCACGGCCAATCTGATCGACAGCCTCGGGAACGGGTTGGTGGTGGCGTTCACCGTCGTCTTCTTCGTGAAGACGACGACGCTGTCACTGGTCGCCGTCGGCGCCGCGCTCACTGCCGGCCAACTGCTCGCCCTGCCCTTTCCGCTGATCATCGGGCACCAGCTGGACAAGTACGGTCCGCGCCTCGTGGTCGGCGCGGGCAACTGGGTATCGGTGGCCGGATTCATCGGTTTCCAGTTCTCGCACGCGGCCTGGCAGATCGTGTGGTGGCAGTTCGTGGTGCAACTGGGTTCCACCGCCTTCTGGATGGGCAACAGTCCACTCACCGTGCTGGTCGCCCAGGGCGTCGAGCGGGCCCGCTGGTTCGGCTTCGTGCGTGCCATGCGGAACGTCGGCGTCGGTTTCGGCGGCGTCGTGTCCGCGGTGGCCCTGAGTATCGGGACCGTCGCCGGGCTGCGGACGGTCATGGTGATCAACGCGGTCACCTTCGCCGTCGCCGGCTGGCTCGTTCTCACCTTGCGGGGCGCGGACACCGGCGAGGCGGCCGGCGTCGAGCCCGACGAGCCGAAACCCGTACGGCCGGAGCAGGCAGCGGACGAAACCACCCGGCAGCCCTCGGCCGGCTATCTCACCGTACTGAAGGACACCCGGTATCTGCGGCTGGTCGCGACGAACGTCTCCTTCGTCTTCGCCTCCACGGTGATCTCCGTGCTGCTCGCCGTCTACGCCGTGGACGACCTCGCTGTCGACGCCTGGATCGTCGGTGTGATCGTCGTGCTGAACGCGGCCATGGTCGCACTGCTCCAGACGGTCGCCAGCCGGTGGATCGAGTCCCGCAGCCCGGTGACGGTGCTGGTGCTGGCCCTGCTGTTCAACGCGGCGGCGTTCGTCGTCTTCGGCGCACTGCTCGTGCTGCCCGGCTGGGCGGTGGTCGTCGGACTGCTGATCGCGATGGTGCTCTACACCGTGGGCGAGATGCTCGGCTCGCCGCCGACCAGCGAACTGAGCGTGGTGATGGCACCGGAGCATCTGCGGGGCCGCTATCTCGGCGTCTACCAGATGTCCTGGTCGATCGGTGCCGCCGTCGCCCCGGCGCTGCTCACAGCGCTGCTGGAGGGTGGTGCGGCGCTGCCCTGGATGTTCCTCGCCGCGATCAGCGTGCTGGCCGTACCGCTCGTGATCGGGCTCGACCGGCCGCCCACCGACACGGGCCGGGCCGCACCGGCCAGGGACACGTCCCCCGCGGAGCAGTTCGGAGGCGACCCCGTCGACTGAGCCTGGCCACGGTTGTCGAGCCGCACCGAACCCGACGCCGTCCGCCGTCCGGCAGCACACCGGGCGGCGGACGGCGTTTCCCGTGTTCGCCGTTCGCCGTTCGCCGTTCGCCGTTCGCCGGCCCGCCGCGCGGTCTCGCAGCCACGGCCGCGGTTCAGGAGCCCCGCTTCGGTGCGTGCCCCTGGGTACGGGAGTCGACCGGAACGACGCCGGTGCCGTCTGCGCTGCTCATGGCCGCGCCTTCGCCTCCAAAGCCTCGGCGAGGCCCGCAACGGTGGGGTTTCTGAACAGGAGGACCGGCGGGACCCGGCGTCCGAGCCGCTCGCCGAGGCGGCTCGCGACCATGGTGATGGTCAACGAGGAGCCACCGACGTCGAAGAAGCCGTCCTGTGGGCCGAAGTCGTCCTCGACGCCCAGGCACTCCCGCCACACGTCGGCGACGAGGAGCTGCCGCTTGGTGAGGTTCTGGCGGGTGGCCGGCGCCTGGTCGGGCACCGGGCGTGGGTCGGGCAGTGCGTTCCGGTCGACCTTGCCGTTCGGGGTGAGGGGGATCTCGCCGATCACGGTATAGCTCTGCGGCAGCATGTACGGCGGAAGCCGCTCCGCCAGGTGGGCGCGCAGTTCGGCCGGGTCAGGGGCGGGTCGGTCGGGGAGGTCGGGGATCAGGTAGGCCGCCAGCTGGTCCGCACCGGTGCCGGCTCGGCGCACGGCCACCACGCAGTCGGCCAGCGCGGGGTGACTCTGGAGCGCGGCCTCGATCTCCCCGAGCTCGATGCGGAAGCCGCGCACCTTGACCTGGTGGTCGTTGCGGCCGAGAAAGACCAGATTCCCGTCGGGCAGCAGCCGGACCACATCACCCGTGGCGTACATACGGGCGCCGGGCTCCGCGGCATACGGGTCGGGCAGGTACGCCGCGGCCGTGCGGGCCGGCTTGCCGAGATAGCCGCGACCGACGGCGCCGCCGCCGACGTACAGCTCCCCGCGACAGCCCGGGACGACCGGGCGCAGCCGCTGGTCCAGCACGTAGAGGTGTGCGTTGTCCGTCGCCCGGCCGAACGGAACGCTCGGGAGATGGCAGTGCCGGTCGAGCGACTCCTCGGTGATCGGGCAGTACGCCGAGGTGACGGTCGCTTCGGTGGGCCCGTACTCGTTGAAGACCTGACATCCCGGCGCCGTGGAAGACAGGATGCGGCGGGCGACGTCGTGCGGCACGGCCTCGGCCCCGGTGAACACCAGGCGTACGGAGGCGAGTCGCGGAGCGGCATCCGTGCCGGACTCCAGCAGGATCCGCATCTGCGAGGGCGTCGCGTTGAGCGTGGTGATGCCGCGCTCGGCGACTTCCCGCAGGAACTCCTCGGGATCGTAGGCGGCGGTGGGGCTCGCCAGGTGCAGTTCGGCGCCGGACAGCAGGCACTGGAAGATCTCCCAGACCGAATTGTCGAACGCCACCGAGTGGTTGAGCAGGGCCCGGTCCCGCCCGGTGAGCCGGCACAGCCGCTGGTTCCACTCGAGGAACCCGGTGATGTTGGCGTGAGTGATCGCCACACCCTTGGGGTTGCCGGTCGAGCCGGACGTGTAGATCACGTAGGCGAGGTGGTGCGGCTGCGCCTCCTCGGCCGGTCCGGGGTCCGCCCCGGGCTCCTGGTCCACCGCCACGAGTTGGACGCCGTCGCCGAACAGGACCGAGGTGGGGTGGTCCGGGTCGGCGACGACCAGGTGTACGCCCGAGTCGGCGAGCAGGTACCGCAGCCGGTCCGTCGGGTAGCCGGGGTCGAGCGGCACATAGGCGCCGCCCGCCTTCAGCACGCCGAGCAGGGCGACCACCAGCTCCACCGAGCGTTCCAGGCAGACCGCGACCAGGCTTTCGGGGCGCACTCCCCTGACACGCAGCTCCCGGGCCAGCGCGACGGCCCGCGCGTCGATCTCGGCGAACGTCAGCGACCGGCCGTCGCCCACGACACAGACCGCGTCCGGGGTCGTCCGCACCTGGCGGTCCCACAGGCGGACCAGGGTGGTCGGCTCGGGCAGCGGCTCGGCGCGGGTGCCGAGGGCGACGGCACGCAGCTCGTCGGCCGAGACGATCTCCAGTTCGGACAGTCGGGACGTGGCGTCGGAGACCATCTGCTCGATGACCCGCAGGAAGTGCCGGCCGAGGCTCCGGGCGAAGTCCGCGTCGAACAGGTCGGTGGCGTACTCGACGGAGATGCTGAGGTCACCGGCCCCGGCGGCGTGGTCCGTCACGTCGAGGGCGAGGTCGAATCGGGCGGTGCCGAGCCGTCCCTCCAGTTCCTTGCGGTCGTACAGTTCGGGCAGGTGACCTGCCCTCGGCTCCTCGTGCAGGGCGAAGAGCACCTGGAAGAGCGGGTTGCGGCTCAGGTCGCGCTCAGGGCTCAGCTCCGCCACCAGCTTCTCGAAGGGCAGCTCCTGGTGCGCGTACGCCTGCCGTGCGACCTCGCGGACCCGGCCCAGCAGTTCGCGCCAGGTCGGGTCGCCCGACAGGTCGGTGCGCAGAACGACGGTGTTCACGAAGTAGCCGACCACGTCGTCCAGTTCGGCGCGTGGCCGACCGCCTGTCAGAGTGCCCACGGCGACATCGCTCTCGTCGGCGTACCGACCGAGCAGCACCTGCAACGGGGCCAGCAGACCCATGAACAGGGTGACGCCCTCGGCTCGGCACAGTGTGCGCAGCCGCTGCGCCAAGCCGACTGGGACACGCAGCAGTTCGCGGCGGCCCCGGTGGCTCGCGACGGCCGGCCGGGGGCGGCTCGTGGGCAGCTCCAGGACGGGCACTGCGGACAGCCGGGTGCGCCAGTGTGCGAGCAGCCGCTCCAGCTCGGCACCGGTGAGTCGCTCGCGCTGCCAGGCCGCGAAGTCGGCGTACGTCACGGGCAGCGGTGCCGGGTCGGGGTGGCGGCCGGCGGCGAGCTCCGTGTAGAGCTCGCCCAGTTCCCGCACCATGAGGTCGACCGACGTGCCGTCGCAGGCCATGTGATGAAACGTCAGCAACGTGACGTCACGACTCGGGGTGCACAGCACGTCCGCGCGCAGCAGCGGTGGCCGCCCGAGGTCGAAGGGGGCGCGGATCCGCTCGGTCAGCAGCGCGTCCAGGTCCTCTTCGGCGACCTCGATGCGGCACAGCGGCACCGGTCCCGGCTCATGCGGTTCGGGCAGGCCCCGGCCGGCGGCGGCCACGACGGCCGTGCGCAGCGCCGGGTGCCTTCGCACCAGCGCGGTCAGGCAGTCCCGCAGCAGCGTCAGGTCGCAGCGTGCGCCGCCGGGCGTGCCGAGGACGACCGGCAGATGGTACGCGGGAACGGAGTCGTTCAGCTGCTCGAAGAACCAGATCCGTTCCTGGCCGAAGGAGAGTTCGGCGGTCGCGGCCGCGGGGATCGGCCCGTCGTCCAAGGGCTCCAGGCCGTCCAGGGCGGCGGCGAGCGCTGCGGGTGTCGGATGGGCGAAGACGGACTGGGCGTCGACCGGTACGCCGAGCTCGGCACGCAGCCGGGCCACGGCCCGTACCGCGGTGAGCGACTGGCCGCCCAGGCCGAAGAAGTCGTCGTACGGGGACACGTCGTCGAGCCCGAGCACCTCGGCCCATACCCGGCGCACCGCCGTGGTGTGCGGCGGCAGCAGGGCATCGTCGAGTACCGGGCCGCCTGCCCTCACCGGGCTGTAGGGGATCAGCCGCACGGCGCCGCGGTCGGCCTTGCCCGCGGGCGTCCGGGGGAGGGCGTCGAGCACCGCGTAGCCTCGGGCCACCATGTGGGCGGGTAGCCGCCGTGCGAGATGGTCACGGACCTGGCGGGGCAGGTCGTCGGACGAGTTCCGCGCGTCGTGCGCGGGCACGAGGTACGCCACCAACTGGTCGCCGCCCGCCGCGTCGGGGTCGACGACCACCACCGCGTCCGTGACGAGGGGATGACTGCGCACACAGGCCTCGATCTCGCCGAGCTCGATGCGGAAACCGCGCACCTTGACCTGGTGGTCGTCACGGCCCAGCACCTCGAGGGTGCCGTCGTCGGACCACCGGGCGAGGTCACCGGTCCGGTACAGGCGCCCGGAGGCGTCCCCGAACGGGTCGGGCACGAACCGGTCGGCGGTCAGCGCGGGCCGGTGGAGGTAGCCGCGCGCCACGCCCGCGCCGCCGATCCACAGCTCGCCGGTGACTCCCGGGCCGGCCTCCCGCCCAGCCTCGTCCACGACGTGCAGCCGGGTGTTGGAAAGGGCCGTGCCGACCGTGACCCGGTCGGCCACGGCGTCGACGCGGGCCGCGGTGGCCCACACCGTCGCCTCGGTCGGCCCGTACAGGTTCCACAGGGTGCCGCCCGTGGCGAGCAGGTCGCGGGCCAGCGGTGGATCGAGCGGTTCCCCGCCCGACAGCAGGATCCGCCCGTGCCCGTCCGTCCAGCCGGATGCCAGCAGCATCCGCCAGGTGGTCGGGGTCGCCTGGACGACGCTCACACCCGCCTCGGCGATGGTGGCGGCCAGCAGCTCGGGGTCGGTGTTGGCGGCGCGCGGTGCCATCACCACCGTCGCCCCGCGGGTCAGCGGCAGGAACAGCTCCAGTATGGAGATGTCGAACGACAGCGGGGTCAGTGCGAGGACCCGGTCGTCCGCCGCGAGGCCGGGGCGTTCGCCCACACTGCGCAGGAACGAGGTGATCGCCGCGTGGTCGACTGCCACGCCCTTGGGCAGGCCGGTCGATCCGGAGGTGTAGATGACGTAGGCCAGATGGTGCGGATGCGCCACCTGGGTCACGGGTGCGCCGGGTTCCGAGGGGAACTCCTCGACCAGCAGGACGTCGGTCACGCCGGACGCCAGGGCCTGCGCGCGGCCGTCCGCGTCGCACAGCCACAGCGCGGCCCCCGCGTCGGTGGTCATGTGCCGCAGCCGGTCGGCCGGGTAGCCGGGGTCGAGGGGCAGGTACGCGGCACCCGACTTCAGGATGCCGAGCAGGGCCACGACCATCTCCACCGAGCGGCCGAGGCAGACGCCGACCAGGATCTCCGGTCCGATGCCACGTGCCTGCAGCTCGGCGGCGAGTGCCGTGGCCCGGCGGTCCACGTCGGCGTAGGTCGCGCGGTGTGCTCCCGCGACGACGGCGACCGCGTCGGGGGTCGCGGCTGCCTGCCGCTCCCACAGTGCGACCAGGGTGGTCGGCGCCATGAACGGATCCTTTCTCAGCCCCGTGCGGGGAAGGCGCGTGTGATCGTCTCCGCCAGCTGTCGTTCCGCGCCGCGCACATACAGGTGGGGGGCACCCGGGAACAGGTGCAGTTCGAAGTCGGCCGAGGTGTGCTCGCGCCAGCCGTCGAGCTCCGCCTCGTCGACACTGTCGTCGTCCGAGCCGGCGAGAACGGTCAGGGGGCAGGGCAGGGGTGCCTCGGTCCGGTGCGTGTACGTCTCGCACAGCGTCAGGTCCGCGCGCAGCAGGGGCAGCAGCAGCTCCCGCAGCTCGGCGTCCAGGTCGTCGAACTCGGCTGTGGCGAGCAGCTCGTCGTCCGGCAGCGTGTGCCGCGGGCCGCGGTCCGGCAGGCCGGGGGCGCGCATGCCCGACAGGAACAGGCGGTCGGGCAGGCGCGTGCCGAGCCGGCGCAGCTGCCGGGCCGTCTCGAAGGCGATCAGGGAGCCCATGCTGTGGCCGAAGAAGGCGTACGGCTGGTCCGTGTGGTCCGCGATGAGCGGCGCCAGCGCGGCCACGGCTTCGTCCATGGACGTCAGGGCCGGATCGGTGAAACGGTTCTCCCGGCCGGGCAACTGGACCGTACAGACTTCCACGGTGTCCGGCAGGTACGCCGCCAGCCGGTAGGAGGAGGCGCCGGCTCCCGCGTGCGGGAAGACGAACAGGCGTCGTCGCGCGGTGGGTTCTCGGCTGCCGAGCCCGCGCAGCCAGGACGCCGCGAGGCCAGGGGCCGTCATCGGGACGCTCGTACGGAGCGCGGGGTCAGATCGGTCCACACCTGCTCTATGTGGTCCAGGCACTCCTGGCGGGTTCCCTGCGCACCGGTGGCGGTCCAGCCGGCGGGCAGGGCACGGTCGGCGAACCAGACCGAGTACTGGTCCTCGTGGTTCACCACGACGACGTAGCGGTCGCCGGCGGGGCCCGGTGCGGGTGAGGCGCTCATGTGTCAGACCCCCACACCGGTGAAGAAGTCGCTCTCGCGGTGGCCCCTGCCCGCGGCGACGACCCGGTCGTGCACCCACTTGCCGACGGCGAGGTCGAGTACGCCCAGTCCGAACGGTGAGAAGATCGCCGGGCGTCCCTGGTCCCGGCGCAACCGCCCGCGCAGCAGGTCGCCGAGGGTGCCGTCGAGGAAGTCCCGGTTTCCGGTGCGCTGTTCGGTCAGGTGCAGCGAGGTGCGCTCGCGTACGGCGTGGTCGACGTCGTCGGTGACGTTCTGGGCAGCGAGGATCATCTCGGGGGCCAGGTCGCGCAGGGACAGGTGCAGGACGACCGGGTTGTGGGCCAGCAGCCCGGGGTCGTGCAGGTGGGGCTCGCCGGCCACGGTGGCCAGCAGCACCAGGTCGCAGTCGGTGAACGCGTCCTCCACCGTGTCGGCGACCACGATCTCGGCCTTGGTGTGCTCGGCCAGGACGGCACCGAAGCGGCTCGCGGCCGCCGGGTCGAGGTCGAAGAGCCGATAGGCGTCGATCTCCCAGTCGAGGTCACGCAGGAATCGCCCTACGTGCTGGGCGATCAGACCCGTGCCCACGATGCCGACCCGGCGGGCACGACGCGCACCCAGCAGCGTCTGCGCGCCGAGTACCGCCGAGGCCGCCGTCCGCGTCGCCGAGACGATCGAGGACTCCATGCAGGCGAACGGGTAGCCGGTGACACAGTCGTTGAGGATCAGCGTGGCCGAGGCGCGCGGGATCCCCTGCTTCGTGTTGTCCGGGAAACTGGCGATCCACTTGTTGCCGGAGACCTCGAACTCGCCTCCCAGATAGGCGGGCAGGGAGATGATGCGCGACCGGCTCTGGTGCGGGAAGCGCAGGAACGAGCTGTGCGGGGCCGAGCTCTGTCCGGCGTCGTGCGCGAGGTAGGCGGCACGGACGACCTCGAGGAGCTCCGGACGGTGGGCGTCCGTCTCGGCGGCGATGTCGCCCGCGCCTATGACGGTCATGGTCGGTGGAGCCGGGGTGGACACGGAGTGCTTCTCCTTCAGTTGACGGCCAAGGCTTCGACGCCGGAGGCCTTTTCCGCTTCCGAGCGCAGCTGCTGGACCCACGCGGGGTTGTAGACGGTCTGGGCGTAGGCCTGGCCGCGGTCGGCGGCGATGAAGGCGACCCGGGGACGGCGTGCGCCGGGACGGTGGCGAGCGAAGTGGTCCTGGACGGCGGCATAACTGCTGCCGGTCGAACCGCCCGCGTACAGACCGTACTTGGCGACCAGGACACCGCAGGCCTCGACGGCGCGCACCTCGGGGACGATCTCGACCTGGTCGATCAGCGCCTCACCGCACAGCGGAGGCACGATGCTGGAGCCGATGCCGGGGATACGCCGCTTCTTCGGCGGCCCTCCGAAGATCACCGAGCCTTCGGTATCGACGGCGACGATCACGCAGCGCGGGTACGTCTCCTTGATCCGGTGGGAGAGCCCGGCGATCGTGCCGCCCGTGCCCACTCCGACGAAGAGGTAGTCGAGCGGACCCGCCTGCGCGATCAGTTCACCCGCGGTGAAGCGGTAGTGCGCGTCACGGGCATCCGGATTGGCGTACTGATTGGGCCAGTACGCCGAGTCGAGGTCGACCAGCAGTTCCTGCACCCGGGACAGCCGGGACTTCAGATAGCTGCCCGCCGTGTCACGGATGGAGACCTTCTCCACCCGCTCGCACAGTGAACGGAGTTGGGCCTCGGTGGCCTCGTTGCAGTTCGGGTCGATGACCGGAACGAACGACAGGCCGAGCATACGGCAGTAGAAAGCAAGAGCCAGCGCAAAATTGCCGGACGACGATTCGACCACCGTGGTGTCGTGCGTTATCTCCCCTCGGCCGATCGCTCGTTCCAGAATCCACAGTGCCGAACGGTCCTTGGTACTTCCGGCGGGATTGCAGAATTCCAGCTTGGCGACGATGTCGCACTGCTCGTCCGCCATCGGAACCAACGGGGTTCCCATGAGGCCCCTGCGAATGTGTTTTGTCCGTTCGATCAGAAATTGATCAGCACGCCTGTGGAGCATGGGCCGAGTGTGACATGGGGCCGGACGGGGCGGCTCAACCACGACTCAAGTGCCGTCGGCTCCGCACCCACATGAGTGCTGTGGAACTCTGGCGCGACCGACCGGATACAGTGCGCGGGACGGCAGCTTGGTCAGGGAGGGGAAGCGTGACCGACACCAGCAGCACCCGGCCCGCCGAGGGTGAGGCGCAAGCGCCGCGGCGGAGCCGACTGCACCGCCTGATGCGCTACATCCCGCTGATCGCCCCCGTCCTGCTGTGGGCCGTGCCCTGCTGGGTGCTCCTGCACACGGGCCAGCACTGGCCGCTGCCCGTCACGCTGATCGGCACCGCCCTGTTCGCCCTCGGTCTCGTCGGTATGCCGCTCGCGATGGTGCGCGGCCACGGCCGGCGCCAGCAGGACCGGGCGGCGATCATCGGTGACACCCTGCTGGGCAGCAGCTGGATTCTGTTCACCTGGTCCGTTCTGCTCGGCGTCCTCCTGCGGCTCGCCCTGACCGTGGCCGGCGTCGGCGACAGCCAGGACCGGGCCCGGATCGTCACCTGGGCCGTCCTCGGCGTGACCGTCGTACTGCTCGGCTGGGGGTACGCCGAGGCCCGCCGCGTGCCCCGCGTGCGCCGACTCGACGTGCGACTCCCGCGGCTGGGGGCCGGATTGGACGGCACCCGCGTCGTCCTCATCACGGACACCCACTACGGCCCCCTCGACCGCGCCCGCTGGTCGGCACGGGTGTGCGAGACGGTGAACGCTCTGGAAGCCGACCTGGTCTGCCACACCGGCGACATCGCGGACGGCACGGCCGAACGCCGCCGCGCCCAGGCCGTCCCCCTCGGTACGGTGCGGGCCACCCATGCCCGTGTGTACGTCACCGGCAACCACGAGTACTACAGCGAGGCCCAGGGCTGGGTCGACCTGATGGACGAGCTGGGCTGGGAGCCGCTGCGCAACCGCCATCTGCTGCTCGAACGCGGCGGTGACACCCTCGTGGTCGCCGGCGTGGACGACGTCACCGCCGAGTCCTCCGGCCTGGCGGGCCACCGCGCCCACCTCGCCGGAGCGCTGGACGGCGCCGACCCCGACCTGCCCGTCCTGCTCCTGGCCCACCAGCCCAAGTTCGTCGACCGTGCGGCAGCCGCCGGCATCGACCTCCAGCTGTCCGGCCACACCCACGGCGGCCAGATCTGGCCCTTCCACCACCTGGTCGGCATCGACCAGCCCGCCCTCGCCGGCCTCAGCCACCACGGCCCCCGCACCCTCCTGTACACCAGCCGCGGCACCGGCTTCTGGGGCCCACCGTTCCGCGTCTTCGCCCCCAGCGAGATCACCCTGCTCGTACTCCGCTCCCCACACCCGCCCACCTCGCCGTAGCAGGGGGCGGTCTGACACCGGCATCTCCGCATGGGCGGAGATCACCCGCGGTTGGTACCGGCGACCAGCCCGTGCGAAAGTGCCCCGGTGACCGGTACCGCGCAGAGTTCCGAAGAGGGCGACGACGACCTGGCCCGCCTCCTGGCCGCCATGCCCGGCCTGGCCCGGCTCTCCCGCACGGTCGTCAAACTCCGCCCGCGCCGCGGCGAGCCCGGCATCCGGGAGAGCCATGTCGGCGGGCCGATGCTCTGGCCCGAGGGCGAGCCCTGGCCACGCTGTGCGGACGAGGACCACAAGGGCGGATCGGTGCCGATGGTGTCCGTGGCGCAGCTCTACGCGGCCGACGTCCCCGAGATCGCCTTCCCCGAGGGCACCGACCTGGTGCAGATCCTCTGGTGCCCCGAGGTGCACGGCCTGCCGGAACCGCAGTTCCAGGGCAAGCGGTGCCGGGTCCTCTGGCGGCGCTCCGACGAAGTCGTGCACGGTCCGGAGGTGCAGCCTGATCCCTGGGAGCACTGGGACGCGGAGTGGGACGAGGTCCCCCGGCCGTGCACCGTGCATCCCGAGCGGGTCGCCGAGTACCCGTGGTGGGAGGAACTGCCCGCCGGGCTCCGGGAGCGACTGGAGGACCGGGGGGAACTCCACGGTCTCTACTGGCGGGAGAGCCTCACGGGCGGCTGGAAGGTCGGCGGCAGCAAGTCCTGGGCCTCCAGCGACATGCCCGAGAGCCTGCTCTGCCCCGACTGCGGCGCACCTCTCGCCCTCCTGCTCCAGGTCGACTCCTACGAGGACACGCCGCTCATCTCCGAGAACCCGCACACGTACCTGGACACCGTCACAGGAAGGCTTGTGGTCCGGGGGACGCAGGAGTGCACGCTCGTCCAGGAGGCGACCGGCTTCCGTGTGGACGACGTCGCCGACGCCGGGATCTACGTCTGCTCGGCCGACCCCCGGCACCCGGCCTTGTACTTCACCCAGTGACGGGGCCATGAACGCGTGATCCCATGCGGCGGGCCGAACCTGTCCGGTGCCGGGCCGCCGTGCGCCGAGCGCGCTACGCCTCCTCGGCGAACATCCGCTCCAGGAAGCGGTCGGGGTGGTTGACGAACGCGCGGGTCAGAGCGACGGGTTCGGCCTGCTCGTACTCCACCTGCTCGATGGTGCCGTCGCTTTCGATCTGCAGGATGCGTGCGCCGGGCATGGCCAGCAGGATCGGTGAATGCGTGGCCACCACGAACTGGCACCCCTGCTGGAGGAGTTCCCGGATACGGACCATCATCGCCAGGCAGCCCTGCACCGACAGGGCTGCCTCCGGTTCGTCCAGCACGTAGAGGCCGTTCGGGCCGAAGCGGTGCTGCACCAGGTCGAGGAACGACTGGCCGTGGGAGCGTTCGTGCAGGGACCGGCCGCCGTAGGCGCGCAGCAGTTCCCCCGAGCCTTCGTCCAGCCGCTCGATCTCGGTGGCGACGTTGTAGAAGCTCTCCGCACGCAGGAAGAAACCCGTGCGAGGCCGACGGTTCCAGCACACCGTCAGGTGGTCGCCCAGATCGGACTCGCCGGCCCGGCTGGCGAAGCGGAAGGACCGGGAACCGCCCTCGGCGTTGAACCCCACGGCCATGGCCAGCGCCTCGACCAAGGTGGACTTGCCCGAGCCGTTGTCGCCGACCAGGAACGTCAGCGCCGGGTCCAGATCGAGCCTGTCCATGCCGGCGAGGCGGGTGACGACCGGCAGGCTGAACGGGTACCGGTCGGCACCCGCACGCGAGTCGAGCGCGACATGGCGGACGAAGCCCTGGCCGTGGCGGGTCATCGGCCACCCGCCACGGTCCAGTCCGGTACAGCAGGGTCTGGCGAAGTCATGGTCCCGACCATAGTTCCAGGCACTGACAAGCCTGCGGTCAGCTCTGCGGCTCTGGTCCACTTCTTGTGGTCGCGGCGTTCACCGATGAGCGGCCAGCACTGCCGCGAGGCCCTCTTGCAGATCTTCGACGAAATACCCGGGCACCTCCAGCGACGGAAAATGCCCACCGATCTCGGGCGACCTCCATCGGACGATGCGCCGGTACCGCTCCTGCGCCCAGGGGCGCGGACACTTCTCGATGTCGCGGGGATACATACTGATGGCCGAAGGGACGTCGACCCGAAGTTCCGGGTCCAGCGAGTTGTGGCTTTCGTAGTAAATGCGGGCCGCCGATGCTCCGGTCCGCGTCAGCCAATACAGGGTGACGTCGTCAAGAATCCTGTCCATGGAGATCGTCTCGAACGGGCTGTCTTCCGTATCCGACCACTCGGCGAACTTGTCGAGGATCCAGGCGAGAAGCCCGACCGGTGAGTCGACGAGCGAGTAGCCGATGGTCTGCGGTCGGGTCGCCTGCTGCTTCGCGTACGCCGCGCGGTGGTGCCAGAAATCCCGGGTTTCCTCGGTCCACTTGCGCTCGACCGCCGTCAGCCCGTCCGTTGTCAACCCGGGCGGCCCCTCCGCGAACAAGGTGTGGATTCCGAGAACATGCGACGGGAACCGGCCGGCGAGAACCGTGGTGATATTTCCTCCCCAGTCACCGCCGTGGGCTACGAACTTGTCGTAGCCGAGCCGTCCCATCAGGTCCACCCATGCGGCCGCGATCTTTTCGGTTCCCCACCCGGTGGTGGCCGGCTTGTCGCTGTAGCCGAAACCCGGCAGCGACGGGACCACGACGTGGAACGCCGGCGCGTCTGCGTCGTTCGGATCTGCCAGCTCGTCCACTACATCGATGAACTCGGCAATGCTGCCCGGCCAGCCGTGCGTCAAGATCAGAGGAGTGGCATCCGCACGTGCGGATCGGCGGTGCAGGAAGTGGATTCCCAGATCATCGATGGTCGTGCGGAACTGGCCGATCCGGTTGAGGCGTTCTTCGAACGACCGCCAGTTGTAGCCGGTGCGCCAGTAGTTCACGACATCGATGAGGTCGGCGAGAGGAACGCCCTGTTCCCATCGACGAGGGCCGGCCCCGGCGCGATGGACCGTCTCGGTCTCCGGCAGCCGCGCGGCGGCCAGTCGCGCGCGCAGATCGTCGAGGTCGGCGTCAGCGGCGTGGGCTTCAAATGCTTGCACGTCGCCGGTTGGACGGGGCATGAAACCTCCTGGCCGTCGCGGGACCGGCTGCGCCTTGTCACGAACCGGCTAAGACGGTTCTAGCAGTCCCCCAACGCGTGCCGCAACCGGCTAAGGTGGTTCCATGCGTGCCGCGTTCCCTGACTTCCGCCTCGGCAAGGTGCTGGCGACCAGCTTCACGGGGACTCTGTCGGAGCGTCACGGCGAGGCCGTGGAGCGCATTCCGACGCCGCACCGACTCGTCGACTGGCTGACGGTCAACGGCCTCGCCGTGGACTCCTGCACCACTGCCCAGCTCGATCTCGCCCGGGAACTGAGGGAGTCGATCCACGCCGCCGCGACCGCGGCCGCGATCCAGGACGCCCTCCCTGTATCCGCTGTCCACGTCATCAATGACTGCAGCGCTCAGGGGCGGGCCGCGGCGATCCTGACGCCCGAAGGCAAGCGGCACTGGCGGCTCGGCTCGGCTTCCCGCGTGGAAGATGCCCTCAGCGTGATCGCCGCCGACGCGATCAGCATCCTCGCGGGCGAACGAGACGGAAAACTGGCCTTGTGCGCATCACCGACCTGTCAGGCCGCCTTCTTCGACACCAGCCAGAGCCGCACCCGCAAATGGTGTGACATGAACACGTGCGGGAACCGTCAGAAGAAGGCGCGCTTCCATGCCAACCAGCGCAAAAACCCTGGATCAAGGTGAGGGACGCCCACCCGCAGGAGGGCACTCCGGCCTTCTCGTTGCCGTAGCCCACCTGGATCCCGGCGTTTCCGATCCCTGTCACACAGCGGGCGCGCCGAACACCCGTGCGGCGTCGAACATCGCCTCGACGGCCCGGCGCACGCTGATCCGGCTGTTGCCGGCCACGATGTGCAGCCCGTACGCGTCCTCCAGCGCCACGAGGTTCAGGGCCGCCGTCGACGTGTCCAGCAAGAGGTCGAACACCCCGGCGGCGGTCCCCCGCTCCAGCACGGCGCGGTACGTGGCCAGCTGCCGCTCGTACATCGCCTCGACCAGCGTGGCGTGCAGCGGCGAACTGCCCGCCACCACGTCGAACTCGTACAGCAGGCGCATCAGCGCGTCGTCGGGGCCCGTCGGCAGTCCGGCGCGGATCGTCTCCCCCAGCAGCCGTGCCGGGTCCGCGATCGTGTCCCGCAGCACGTCACGCCGGTCGCAGAAGCGTTCCATGCCCGCGCGGTAGGCCTCACTCAGCAGCGCGTCCAGGTCGTCGTAGTAATACAGGACCGCCCCTCGGGTCAGCCCCGCCCTGCGCGCCACATCGGCCAGCGAGAGGGAGCGCAGCCCGGTGCTGGCGGTGGTGTCGATCACCGCCTGGATGAGGTGGGCGCGGCGTTCGTCCTGGTTCTTGGGGCGGGCCATGTCTTGACAGTAGCCGAGGTTCTCATGACACTCGACCCATTCTTTGACGCCGACGTCAAAAAACTCGCGCACCGTCTCCGCGCGCCCCTCGCGCCCGTTCGCAGTGCGACCCAGAACCGAGGACCACCATGCTCGACACCCTGATCACCGGCGCACGCGTGCGCACCTTCGACGACGCCCGGCCGTGGGCCGGCGCCGTCGGCATCACCGGCGGGCGCATCGCCTTCGTGGGCGAGGAGACGGACGCCCCCGCGGCCCGCGAGCACCGCCGCCTGGACGGCGGCCTGCTCACCCCCGGCATCATCGACAGCCACAACCACCTGCTGCTCGGCTTCGACCCCGACGCCGTCAGCCTGGAGGGAGCCGACACGCTGGAGGAGGTCCGCCGCCGCCTCGCCGAACTCGCCGGCGCGCGCCCGGACCTGACCTGGATCTGCGCCGAGAACGCCGTCTACTCGGTGGTCCACGGCCGCCGCCCCCACGCCCGGGACCTGGCCGGCATCACCTCCCGCCCCGTCTTCGTCACCACCTACGACCAGCACTCGGTGTGGCTCAACGACGCCGCCGTCCGCGCGCTGGGTCTGGACGACGGCGGGGACATCCCCTGGGGCCGCCCGGAGCGGGACGCCGACGGCCGCGCGACCGGGTGGGTCACCGACTTCTACACCAGTGCCATGACGACGGCGGGTCTGGCCGGCCTGCAGCGCGACATCCCCATGTACTCGCCGCAGCGTCGCTACCGCAAGCTGCTCGGCAGCCTGGAGATGGCCACCGCCGCCGGCATCACCACCGTGGTCGAACCGCAGGTCCCGCTCGCGGAGATCGACCTGTTCCGGCGCGCCCGGGACGAAGGACGCCTCAGCTCCCGCGTCATCGCGGCGCTCTTCCACCCCATGGGCTCCGACGGCGCGTTCCGACGGCAGCTGCGCGCGGCGGCCGACGCCGCCCCGGGCGGCGACCGGCTGGCGTTCGGCCCCGTCAAGCTCTACGCCGACGACGTGATCGAACCCCACAACGCCTGGATGCTGGACGACTACGCCAACCGGCCCGGCCACCGCGGTCACCCCTCGGCGCCGCTGGGCGAACTCACCCAGGTCGTCACCGAACTGGACCGCCTCGGCTTCCAGACCCACACCCACGCCACCGGCGACGGCGGCATCCGCCTCGCCCTGGACGCCGTCGAGCACGCCGCGCGCGCCAACGGCACCCGCGACCGCCGCCACGGGATCGTGCACGTCGAGTGCCTCGCCCCTCAGGACCTGCCGCGCTTCGCCCGGCTCGGCGTCACCGCGGCCATGCAGCCGCGCCACTGCTCCCCGGACCTGGTGGCCGGCACCTGGATGGAGAACGTCGGCGAGGCCCGCTGGGACCGGGCCTGGCGGCTGCGTTCCCTCATGGAGTCCGGCGCCCACGTGGCCCTCTCCAGCGACTGGCAGGTGGGAGAGATGGACCCGCTGGTCGGCGTCTACTCGGCACTGACGCGGGCCGGACTGGACGGCAAGGACGCCTGGACCCCGGCGGAGCGCCTGGGGCTCGACGAGACGCTGCGCGGCTACACCGCCGAGGGCGCCTGGGCCTGGCACCGGGAGGACGAGTACGGCGTCGTCCGCGAGGGCGCCAAGGCCGACCTCGTCGCGTGGTCCGAGGACCTCTACGCGCTCGAGGCGGACCCGGCGGCGCTGCTGCAGCAGCGGGCCGAGATCACCTGGGTCGGCGGCGAGGTCGTCCACGAGGCCGCCACGGCGCGCGCCACCGCCGGCCACTACGGCGCGCTCACCTCCTGTTCCGCCCACACCGAAGGCGGTCACGCCCATGTCTGACGTCTCCTCACAGGCCTCCGAGGCCTCCGAGGCCTCCGACGCCTCCGCGGCCGGCTCCGGGGACACCGCCGCCACCGCCGGCCACACCCACGGCACCGCCGGCCACACCCACGGCACCGCCGGCGGCGCACGGCTGCGAGGCGGCGCACGGCTGCGAGGCGGCCTGAAGCTGCGCCACATCGTGTTCCTCGGCCTGGCCTTCATGGCGCCCCTGGCGGTGTTCGACACCTTCGGCCTCGTCTCCGAAGCGACCGACGGCCATGTGCCGCTGGCCTACCTGGCCGTCCTCGTCGCGGTGGGGCTCACCGCGCTCAGCTACGCGCGGATGGCCCGCCGCATCACCTCCGCCGGATCCGTGTACACCTACGCCGGCAAGGCGCTCGGGGCGCCCGTGGGCTTCCTGGTGGGCTGGTCCGCCACGCTCGACTACGTCCTGCTCCCCATGCTCAACGCCCTGCTGGCCGCGATCTACATGGGCGCCGTCCTCCCCGCCGTCCCGGCATGGGTGTGGGTGCTGTCCACCGTGGTGATCTGCACGGCTTTGAACCTGGTGGGCGTGCAGTTGGCCGCCAAGGTGAACGTGGCGCTCGTGATCGTCCAGGCCGGGGTGGCGGTCGCGTTCCTCGTCTTCGCCGTGCGCGCCGTCGTCACCCACGGCCGGTCCTTCGGGACCACCGGGTTCGGCCTGACCACGGTCGCGCTGCCCGACCTGTTCGGCGGCGCGTCGCTGCTGGCCCTGTCCTTCCTGGGTTTCGACGCCGTCTCCACGCTCTCGGAGGAGGCCGAGCGCCCGCGCCGGGACATCCCCCGGGCCATCCTGCTCATCGTGGCCGCCGCCGGGGTGTTCTTCCTCGCCATCACCTACGTCATGCAGACGCTCTTCCCGGACGTCTCGGCCGTGGGCGACATCGTGGGCGCCTCGCCGGAGATCGCCCGGTACATCGGCGGCGCCGCGTTCCAGACCGTCTTCGTGGGCGGTTACCTCACCGCCGTCCTCGGGTGCGGCCTGACCCAGCAGATGAGCGCGGCACGGCTGCTCTTCGCCATGGGACGCGACGGCATGCTGCCGCGCGCGGTCTTCGGGCGGATCGATCCGCGCACCGGCGTCCCCGCCGTCAACGTGGTCATCGTGGGCCTCATCGCCGCCTCCGCCGTCTTCCTGGACCTCGGCAGTGCCGCGTCGCTGATCAACTTCGGCGCCTACGTCGCCTTCGCCGCGGTGAACCTGGCGGTGATCGGCTTCTGGGTCCGCGACCGGCGCGCGGGGCGGGCGGACGCGCGCGGGCCCGCCGCCGCCGTGCTGCAACTGCTGCTGCCGGCCCTCGGGTTCGTCGTGAACGTGGCCCTGTGGATCAGCCTGGACACCCCGGCCAAGATCGTGGGCGTCGTCTGGGCGCTGGCGGGCGTCGGCATCCTGGCCCTGCGCTCGGGCGGATTCCGCCGCCCGATACGGACACCGGACCTGGCGGAGTGATCCCCCTCGCCGTCATGGGCCGGCGGCCACGCCACGGTTCGGCTCGGGCACCCCGGCGCACGCGAACCCCCTGCCTGCCGCAGCGTCCGGCAGAAGTTCGCCGACTTCCCCGCTCTGTGGGCGTCCCACCTTCACATCGGTCCCTGAGCCCATAACTCCCAGGGCCCGGGGAACTGAGCGGGGCTCGGTCAGCTCACCAGGGGTGCGCAACAGACAGTCGTGGCCCCCGGAGAAAGCTCCGGGGGCCACCGGTCAGGCGCCGGGTCAGGCGACGACCGTGATGTTCTCCGCCTGCGGGCCCTTCTGGCCCTGCGTGACGTCGAAGGTCACGGACTGGCCTTCCTGCAGCTCACGGAAGCCGGAAGAGTTGATGTTGGAGTAGTGCGCGAAGACGTCGGGGCCCCCGCCGTCCTGCTGAATGAAGCCGAAGCCCTTCTCGGCGTTGAACCACTTCACGGTCCCGCTGGCCATGCGTTTACCTCTCGGTTGAGCCGGGTCCACACCGTGCGGACCCGCGGTGATTGCCCTGATCGCACCGCACCGCGCAACAAAACGCCCGCACCTGGTGGTACGGGCAGGGACGGCGACCACGACAACCACAATGACGCTACACGCCGCATTCGGCCGACGCCAGAGAGAAACAGATCACCTGGGCACCGACCTGTGCAGTTCCCGCCCGGCCGGCCGGGAAATAGTCTTGAGTCTCCAGTGGCTGGAGACAGCAGAGTGGGGGCCATGGACGTTACGACCCTCTACTCGATCGGGGAGCTTTCCCGGCGGACCGGCTTGCCCGTGCGGACGATCCGGTTCTACTCCGATTCGGGGGTGGTAGCGCCGACCACCCGAAGCCCCGCCGGCTATCGGCTCTACGACCTCGACGCACTGCTGCGCCTGGAACTCGTCCGTACTCTGCGCGAGCTGGGGATGGACCTGCCCACGATTCGACGGGTACTGGACCGCGAGCTCTCGGTGGCGGAGGTCGCCGCGGCGCATGCCGACGCGATGGACGTCCAGATCCGGACGCTGCGACTGCGTCGGAGCGTTCTGCGAGCCGTGGCCGGACGTGGGTCCACTCCCGAGGAGACCAAGCTCATGCACAGGCTCACGCAGTTGTCCGGCGACGAACGCCGACGTCTGATCGACGATTTCGTGGAGGGCACCTTCGGCACGGTGGATGCCGACCCGGCCGCGGTGGCGATGGTCCGGGCCGCCACTCCCGACCTCCCCGACGATCCGACCGGCGAGCAGGTCGCCGCGTGGGTGGAACTCGCCGAGCTGGTCGGCGACGAGGATTTCCGTGCCCGGATGCGCCGCACGGCCGTGCACCAGGCGTCCGGGCGCACGCTCGGCATCGAGAGCGACGCCGGTGAGGAGTTGATGGAGTTCACCCGTCAGAGGGTCGCCGACGCCATGGAGTCGGGCATGGACCCGCTCAGCGACAGGGCGGCACCCGTCGTCGACGACCTCGTGCACCGCTTCGCCGGGGCGTTCGCGCGCATCCCTGACACGGAATTCCGGGACTGGCTGGCGCGGGAGTTCGAAGTGGCGCACGATCCCCGGGTGGAGCGGTACTGGCGGCTGGTGTGGATCGTCAACGGCTGGCAGGTGGTTCCGAACCTGCTCCCGGTGTACCCCTGGCTCGTCCAGGCCCTGCGGCACGACCGCGCCGCATAGTCACCGGACGCAGGAGCCCCGCTCGGAGTACGCCGGTACCTGGCGGCCGGCCGCCCGCGTCCACCGTGCGTCCGAACGGGTGATGCCGCACACGCGGACGGAGCCGTGCAGGCCGAACGGGTGATGTTCCGCCGTCTGGACGTGCGCCCGAGTGACGGCGGACCGCGGCGGCTCGTGCACCGTCGGGTGTCGGCGGCCACGAGCGCCGGCACCCGATGCCCGCACCGGTCGGCGCCCTCTCGTTCACTCACCGTCATCGTCGGGGGTGCGCGGCCGCACACCTGCACATAACGTCGCAGGTGGGGGCCAGCCAGGGAGTGGACATGAGCCGAACCAAGCGCAGCAGCACCCTCAGCACGGCACGCAGGCGGGCACCGGGGATCGCGTCCCGCATCGTGACGGCGCCGACTGGATCGACTGCACCGACCGCACCCAAACCCGAGCGGCCGCGGCCGGCGCCCGCCGGTGATCACACGCTCCCGCACGCTCCCCCGCGCGGGTCCACCCGGATACGCATATCCGGGGCCAACCCCTGGTCGGTCACGCTGATGAGCTTCCTCCTCCTGGGGAGCCTGGGTGTGTGCGTCCTCGGCGCCGTGTTCGCCGCGTCGGTGGTGATGGACATCGTGGCCCCGGGCCAGGGGCCGGCACCGTCGCAGACGCTGGTCGTCGCCACCGTGGTCGTCGCACTGGAGGTCCTCCTGGGCACCGTCGTGGCATGCCTGTGCGGCTTCATGCACAACTACACCGCGCGGTTCAGCGGCGGCGTCGAGGCGATGCTGACCGACGACCTCGGCGATCCGGCACCGGCACCGGCAGGTATCCAGGGGGAAGAAACGCAAGATCCGCACGAAGCGCACGAAGCGCACGAAGCGCACGAAGCGCAGGAAGCACCGGCTCCGGCCGACATCCCCAGGTGACAGCTACGGCACCGGACACGGTGGCCGCTATTCCAGCCACGTCCCGTCGCGCATGATGACTCTGCCGCGCAGCTCCGGCTCGCCGCGCCAGGCGCGCACGTTCTTCGGCACCACACGCACATAGACGAAGGAACCCTCCTCCGCGCGCGGGTCCCACCCGAACTTGGCGGCGAACTCCTCCGCCGCGCCTGCGGGCACGTCCTGCTCCAGGAAGCACTCCGCCTCACCCTGGAGAAGCACCACATCGAAGGTGTCGGGCAGCGCCAGGCGCACGCGCGGCTCCTCGCGGACGTCCCGCACAGTCGCGGAAGCGGCACCGGTGCACATCCACACCGCCCGCCCGTCCCACGAGAACCACAGCGGCACCTGGTGCGGCCCGTGATCAGGATGTGCCGTCGACACCCAGACATCCCGCTCCGTGACGAGCCGCTCCAGCGTGTCGCGCCTGCGCTCCTCCGCCCGGCGGCGAACGATCCCCGTGGTCTGCATGAGCGCCGACCTCAGCCAGCGGGCTCGCAGCGTGCATGAGGCGTAAGACCTACTCCTGGCGACCGACGAACCCCTCGGTCCGGGGGTGGCGGGCCGGTCCGGGCAGGCGGCCGACTCCGAGTCGCCAGAGCGCTATGCCGCAATCGCGTAGATATTCTGTGAAGTGTGATCGAGTCTGGACGGCTGCGGCTCCAGCGCCGCCACGGCCGGGGGAGGCTGGTGCGGCTGTCGCCGGTCATTCTGACCGTCGTCATCGCCGGACTGGCCTACGCCACTCCCCCGGAGATGGCCTTCAGCCGCCTCCTGCCCGCGGCACCGGCCCTCGCCGCGGCCATGTGGCCGGTGCTCCCCACCGTCCTGCTGGGGACGGTCTGCCTCTTCCTGATGATCGGTCTCAGCCTCGTGTTCCCCGGTCTGGGGACCTGGTGGACGGCCGCGGGGATCATCGCGGTCACCGTGGCGGCCGCGTACGGAAGTCACGTCAGGCTCCAGCGGGAGCGGACCCTCTTCCAGGTGCGGCTCGTCGCCGACGCGGCGCAGCAGGTGGTGCTGAGCCCCATGCCGCGCCGCTTCGGGAGCGTGGAGATCGAGTCGCTGTATCTCGCGGCGGCGGCGGAGGCCCGTATCGGCGGGGACTTCTACGAGGTGGCCGACACGCCGTACGGGGTGAGGCTGCTCATCGGTGACGTGCGGGGCAAGGGCCTGCCGGCCGTGGGGGCGGCCGCCGCGATCGTCAACGCCTTCCGGGAGGCGGCCTACGGCGAGGCCGACATCGTCGGCGTCGCGCGGAGGCTGGATGCCAGCAGCACCCGTTACAACGCCGCCTTTCCCCCCGAGGGGCGGATGGAGCGCTTCGCCACCGCCCTTCTCGTCGAGATCCCCCATGCGGGCAGGCGTGTCTCGGTCCTCAACTGCGGGCACCCCCCGCCGCTGCTCCTGAACCACGGGAAGCTCCGTGCCCTCGAACCCACGGCCCCCTCGCCGCTGCTGAACCTCGCGGAGCTGATCGGCGATCAATACAACGTCGACACCTTCGACTTCGCCCCCGGCGACCTGTTGCTCCTCTACACCGACGGAGTCGCCGAAGCCCGAGCCGGCGACGGCGAGTTCTTCCCACTGGCGGCCTGGATGCGCCGACAGCCCCCGACGGCGCCCCACGAGCTGCTCACGGCACTGCACCGCGACCTGCTGCACTACAGCAGAGGACGCCTCGACGACGACATCGCCGCCCTCGCCGTACGCCTGAGTGAACCGTCGGAGTAGGAACGGCGGAGCGGTGGGACCGCCTTCAGCCCCTGCCGGGCGGACCTTCGCCCGCCTGCACGGCTTCCGCGGCCTGCGTATCCGCTGGAGGTTCCGCTCAGCTGGTTCTCATCATGAGGCCGCACACTGCGACCACGGATGAGCGCCTCCCGGCTGAGCGTGCCGACGGACCAGGCGATGCATCCGTCCATCGGCGGTGAAGGAACATGCGGGGGCTCCACAGATGAGGAATGCGTTCAGACACCTGAGCCTGCGTGGTCGACAAACCGCTGAACAATCTCGCTCTGTGGCTGCTGGAATTCGCGGGAGTCGGCATCGTCGGTGCCGCAACGGCCGGTGTCGCGATCAGCCGCAGCGGCCTGAAGCCGGTGGAGCAGCTGACCCGCGCGGCCGAACACATCGCCAGAACAGAGGATTTGGCGATCCGCATTCCCGCCGACGGCGGCGATGAGATCGCCCGGCTCTCCCAGAGGTTCGCCGATGCCGGTCATGAGTTGCGTACGCCGCGGGCAGGAAACTCCCCGAGAAGGAGATGGGCGGTCTGCTCGACTCGGTCGAGTCACAGACCGGGGAAACGAGTCAGACACCACCCGGACACCCGCTCCGGACACCCCGCCCGGACTACGCGTGCGGTCGACGGGGCGGCGCATCGTGCCGGGCCACCGCCCGGCGACCCAGGTTCACCCCTCGGTGGCAGTGCTTCAGGTCACTGACAGCCGTTAGGTCGGCAGGAACATTCACCGCTCGTCATTCGTCTACAGTTCACTGAAGCGTCTACACGTCTGTAGTCACCCCCTAGGAAGGCCCGGGTCCCATGACCACATCGCTGCACCTCGCCTCGCAGCTGGCCGTCAACGTGCTGGACGCCCGGTCCCTGCTCACCGCGTTCGGGGTGCTGGGCGTGGGCGTGGTGCTGTTCGCGGAGACGGGGCTGCTGGTCGGCTTCTTCCTCCCCGGGGACTCGCTGCTGTTCACGGCGGGGCTGCTGTGCACCGGCTCGGCGGATCAGGCCGTCCACCTCTCGCTCGGACCGCTGCTGGTCGCGGCGGCCTTCGGCGCGCTGGCCGGCGCGCAGTGCGGATACCTGCTCGGCCGGAAGGCGGGCGGGGCGCTGCTGGCCCGCAGCCGCTCGACCCGCCTGCGTGAGGGAGCGCAGCGGGCCGAGGAACTGCTGGAGCGGTACGGATACGCGAAGGCCGTCGTCCTGGCCCGCTTCGTGCCGGTGGTGCGGACGGTGCTCAATCCGATGGCGGGCGCGCTCGGTGTGCCGGCCCGCACGTTCACCGTCTGGCAGGTGATCGGCGGGCTGGTGTGGAGCCTCGGCCTCACGCTCGCCGGCTACGCACTCGGCTCCTCGATCCCGAACGTCGACCGCTACCTGCTGCCCCTGGTCGCGCTGATCGTCGTCGTGTCGCTGATCCCCCTGCTGGCCGAGGTCCTCCGCTCCCGCCGGACCGCCGGGACACGGGAGGAGCGCGGGTGATACCGGCCTTCGACGGGTCCTCGGCCGACGGGCCCGGCGACCTGGACGCCGTGGGCCCGTCCCGTCGTGCGCCCGGCAGGCTGGACGATCCGGTGCCGTCGTGGTCGACGTACGGACTCGCACTGTTCGCCGTCCTGGCGGCCGTCGGCCGGTGGCCCGCCCGGCGGGTGGCCCCCGCGGCCACGGCGGGGGCGCTCGCGGTACCGGTGGCCGTCGTCGCTGCGGACGGCGTCGACTCCGCCCTGCCGCTGACGGCCTCGGCGCGCGGACGGTCGGAGACGGCGGCCCGGTGGATCGCGTCCGGGCGACCGCGTCCGCTGCTCGTCGCCCCGTGAACCAGTGGTGAACCAGCCTTGAACCGACCGTCTGCCGTCCGCCCGACCGGCCGCGTGGCCGAGGAGCCTCTGGAGATCATGCGTCACAAGATCCTTGTCGTCGAGGACGATCACGCCCTGCGGGACGTGTTGCGGCGCGGTCTGACCGAGGAGGGCTTCGAACCCCTCCCCGCCTCCGACGGCGCGACGGCTCTGCGGCTGGCCACGGCCGAGGTCGCGGCGGCGGTCCTGGACATCGGGCTGCCCGACGCGGACGGACGTGACGTGTGCCAGGCCATGCGCGCCAACGGTTTCCTCGCTCCCGTGATCTTCCTGACCGCCCGGCATCAGCTCACCGACCGGCTGTCCGGGTTCTCCGCCGGTGGCGACGACTACCTGCCCAAGCCCTTCCACCTCGCCGAGCTCGCGGCACGGCTGCGAGCCGCCGTCAGACGCGCCGCGCCGACGTCCACGGCCACGGCCACGGCCGGGGACCTCGTCCTGGACGCGGTCGGGCACAGCGCCACGGTGCGCGGTGTCCGCGTCGCGCTGACCCCGACCGAGTTCCGCCTGCTCGCGCCGCTCGTCGCCGCGGCGGGCTCCCACGTGCCGCGCCGCGAGCTGATCAGAGCAGCCTGGCCCGAGGGCGCGCGGGTGACCGACAACACCCTGGACCAGTATCTGTCGCGGCTGCGCCGCAAGCTGCGCGAGGCGGGCAGCGTGCTGACGATCGGCACGGCACGCGGGATAGGACACCACCTGTCATGACCTCCGACCGTGTCCTGCGCCGCGTGGCGCCCCGCACCCTGCGCGGCCGGCTCTCCCTCGTGGCGCTGACCACGGCAGCCCTGCTGATGACCGTCCTGACGGTGGCGTTCAACGTCGTGATGGACCGGCATCTGCAGCATCAGGCGGACGACGAACTGCGCAACCGAGCCGCCGCCGTCGCCACGACCGTCGACACCAGCGGTTCCCGGGCGCGCGTCCTGGAGACCTCCAACGACGGGCTCCTCGACGCGAACGTGTGGATCTACACCGGCACGAAGCTGCTCGAAAGGCCTCCGTCGACCGTGGCC
The DNA here is from genome assembly GCF_040682635.1 of Streptomyces sp. NPDC051133. Classification (NCBI taxonomy): domain Bacteria; kingdom Bacillati; phylum Actinomycetota; class Actinomycetes; order Kitasatosporales; family Streptomycetaceae; genus Streptomyces; species Streptomyces sp. NPDC051133. The sequence goes on along the minus strand of NZ_JBFBBK010000001.1, from coordinate 423,452 downwards.
GGCAGCCCGCTGGCCCGGGCCGCCGACCGGCTGGCCGCCGACCCGCGCCGGACGCCGGCGTGCACGACCGTCGACGCACACGGTGACCAGCCCGTCCGCCTGTGCTCCCGGCCCCTGCACGGCCGTCACACCGCCGCGACCGTCGTCACCGCCCTGGACCTCGGCCCGTATCGCAGTTCGGCCGACACCCTGCTGCTGGGATCACTGGTCCTGGACGCGATCATGCTCGCCTGCACCTATGTGCTCACGCGTCTCGCCGTCGGCCGGGCGCTGCGACCCGTACGGACCATGACCGACCAGGCCACGCAGTGGAGTGCCGTGGGCTCCGAGGAGCGGTTCGGCGCCGAGGAACACCCCGCCGAACTCGCCCGCCTCGGCGCCTCCCTCGACACGCTCCTCGATCGCATCCGCACCGTCCTGCGCCACGAGAGGCAACTGACCGGCGAGCTGTCGCACGAGCTGCGTACGCCCCTGACCCGGATCGTCATCGAACTCGACCTGTGGCGGGCCCGCACCCGCTCGGAGGCCGAGACCCGCGCCACCCACGAAGTGATCGCCGAGGCCGCCCAGGAGATGCGCACGATCTGCGACACCCTCCTGAACGACGCCCGCGACAACGCCCTGAAGCCGCCCACGGCGCCCGGAACGACCGACGTCGTCCCCGTCCTGGACGGCATGGTCCGACGCCTGGACACACGAGGCCGGGTGAAGGCGGCGGTCGAGAGCGAGGCCGGGGTACTGGAGGCCGGGGTCGCGCCCGCGCTCCTGGAACGCATCGTCAGCCCCTTGCTGGCCAACGCCGTCCGCTACGCCCGCTCCGTCGTCACCGTCACCGCCCGCCCGGGACCCGGCGCCGTGCGGATCGACGTGGTCGACGACGGCCCCGGGGTGCCGGCGGCGTTCGCCGGTGAGCTGTTCCAGCCCGGCCGCCGTGCCGACGACGGCGACGGCCACGACGGCGCGGGTCTCGGGCTGCCGCTCGCACGACGCATCGCCCGAGCCGTCGGCGGGGAGGTGTCCCACGATCCCGCGCACCTGCCCGGAGCCAGGTTCACCGTCACCCTGCCCGCCGCCTGACGTGGCCGGGACGCTGTGCGACAGGGCACCCGCCGGCCGCGGCGGATGCCCTGTGAGGTGAACGGACTTCAGCGGCTCAGGCCGTACGCCCCCGAGCCGGCTCCGGCTCCGCCTGCGGCCCCGGCTCGGAGACGTCCCTGCGGGTGACGGACAGGTGGACGACGAGCCCGAGGATGACCGCCAGGAACAGGGCACTGGTCACGACGGTGCCCAGGCCGACGCCGCCGTCGCCGGTGGGCTGGGAGAGCGTAGTCGCCGATGCCACGCGGCACCTGAACGCATCCTGACCACCGCCGTGGGCCACAGCCTCACGCCGCATGGATCAGGAGCCGAACGCCTGGGTCGACCGCCCCGGTCGACGGCTTCAGTCCACCGTTTCAATCGACGGCTTCAGGCGACGGCTTCAGTCGACCGCCGGGTGTCGCGTGCCGTTGCCGTTGCCGTTGCCGTTGCCGTTGCCGTTGCCGTTGCCGTTGCCGTTGCCGTTGCCGTTGGGATGGACCTCCAAGGTGTAGACCGCGTCACGGCTGGCGCCCTCCCAGTTGAGCCAGACGCGCACGTTGACGGCGCCGGCGGCCGGAGCACCGTGGATGTCCCATTCGTCCCGCAGTTCGTCGGCGACGAGGGACGCGGCGTACGCGGCGTCCTGGTGGGGGTTGAAAGCCGTGATGCTTCCACGCCACTGGTTGGGGTGGATGCCGTAGGTGCGCCACCCGTCGGTGCCGTACGGCTCGTCGACCCGGTACGCCCACTGCGTCGTCCAACTCGGGGCGCCCGTCCTGTCGAGGAGCATCAGGCGCTGCTCGGGGGTGGTGCCGTTGCCGTCGTGGTCGGACGGATGACCGTCGACCCCTTCTCCGGTCAGGTGCCGTGCGATGGACTCCCCCGCGAGCTGCGCGTAGAGCTCCATGATGCGGAGGTCTTGATCGGACGGCCGGCCGGGCTGTGACATATGAGTCGAGATGATGCCGATCAGCTGTCCTGTGTGATCGACCAGTGGTGTCGACTGGACCGAACGGACGCCTGCGGCACGGAAGATCTTCTGATGAGGGGTGAGGACCGGGTCCTCACGGACGTCGACCGCGACCGCCTGCATCCCTTGCCAAGCGGCCCGTCCGCAGACGGAGCGGTCGTCATGGACCACCGCGAAGTGGTCGAGGAACTCGTGCCGGAAACCACACTGGGTCACAAGGACCAGCGCGTTGTCGCGCGGGTCCACGAACTGGATGTTGCAGAACTCGGCGCCCAGGAGCGTCATCGCTCCGGAGGCCACCCGTGGCAGCGCGACGGCCAGCTGAGGGGCCTCGTGCAGTTCTGCCGCTTCGTCCTGCAAGTTCTTGAGGGCGGATGGTTCATCGAGACTGAGGGCGACCCACGCAGCGAGCTGGTCGGCTCTGCGGGTGGTCGTCACCTTGCGCGCCGGCCCTGGCCGCGCGGAACGATAGGAGGCCGTGACCTGCTCGAGCGGCCTCGCGAGGTTGCGGGAAGGGCTCATGTGCACCACACACCCTCGATCCGGTGCCTTTGCCACGAGTTTACGTCTTGCCCGCAGCCCTGGACAGCCGGGCTTTCGGAGCCTGGCTCGCCGTGACGGGCAGCCATGACGGCAGCCATGACTGCAGCCATGACGGCAGCCAAGACGGCAGCCGCCCGGCGCCCGCGTCAGCGGCGGCCCTCGGGGTGCCATTCGAAGAGCAGGATCGTCGTGTCGTCCCTCAGCTGGTTGCGCTGGTGGTCGAGAATGGCGTGGATGAGCAGCCGCAGCACCTCGGCCGGGCGCTGGCCTGCGGCGGAGGATCGGATGATGAAGTCGGTGAACCGGTCCAGACCGAACTCCGCGCCGTCCGCGTCGCGCGCCTCCACGACCCCGTCGGTGTAGAGCAGGACGCAGTCGCCCGGTTCCAGTGTCGTCTCGTGCACCAGCCGGTCCGCCGGGGCCAGCGGGCCCGCCAGACCGATCGGCGGCTGCGGCGGGCTGTCCAGCACCCCGTGCAGCACCTGCTCGGCACGGATCAGCAGCGGTGGCGGGTGACCGCAGTTCACCCAGCGCAGCACCCCGGTCTCGGCGTCGAGCCGGCACAGCACGCCGGTGCAGAACTGGTCGGGCAGCCACTCGGCGAGCGCCTGGTCCACGGCGCCGACGGAATCGGCCAGGTCACCGCCGCCGCGGCGGGCGTTCCGCGCCGCCGCCATGGCGACCGACGTGGTCAGGCCGGCGGTCAGGTCGTGTCCCATGGCGTCGAGGATCATGGTGTGCAACAGGTTCTTGATCACTGAGTGGTCGAAGGCGTCTCCGGCGATCGCGTACGCCGGTTCCATGACCGCGGTCGACACGCATCTCCTGCTGCCGATGGTGCGGGGTGGCAGGAAGGCCCGCAGCATCTCGGCGGGCAAGGCCATGGTCGCGCTGCGGGTGCGGGCGGTGAGCCAGTCGCTGTAGGCGCGCTTGGAGGTGATCAGCATGGCGAACAGATGGGCCAGCATCCGGCTGCGGCGCAGCAGCACGTCGTCGAGCGAGGTGGTCCGCACTGCCAGCACGCCCAGCCGCTCCGCACCGTCGACCAAAGGCATCCAGACGAGCACCTGCTCGCCGGCGTCGGTCATCCGGGGGGAGATGGTGCGGTACGCCGAGCCGGCCGGCGAGTCGGCCACCGACACGGGGTCCAAGGCCTCGTCGAGGGGCACGAGCAGTCGCTGTTGCAGGTCGACGAGGTAGATCAGCGCGGTGTCCAGGCCGAGGGCCGAGGCGCACCGGTTCGCCAGGGCGGGCAGTTCCACCGGCAGTGCCGTCTGCGCCTCGCAGAGCAGTTCGTCCAGCCGGCTCTCGTCCACGGCGATGTCCGGACGGGCGGACGTCCGCGGTGGGTCCGACACGGGATCACCCCTTCCGAGCCCAGTGTCACACCGCCGCATGCCTCTCTCATTTCGGCACCGGCGACGGATACCCCGACGGGCGACCGGTCGGCGGAGGAGGGACACTTGATCCCGTGAGCAAGGCCGCCCTGATCGTCATCGACATGATCAACACGTATGACCACGACGACGCCGAACTGCTGCTCCCCTCGGCCGGTGCGGTCGTGCCGGTCATAGCCGATCTCGCGGGGCGCGCACGACGCTCCTCGATACCGGTCATCTACGTCAACGACAACTTCGGCGAGTGGCGCTCACACCACGGAGAGCTGCTCAACCATGCCCTCGCGGGGCCGCACGCCCACCTCGTCGAACCCCTGAAGCCCGACGCGGACTCCCTGTTCGTCCTGAAGGCCCGCCACTCGATCTTCTTCGAGACCCCGCTGGAGTACCTGTTGCGGCAGCAGGGCATCGAGCAGCTGGTGCTCTGCGGCCAGGTCACCGAGCAGTGCGTCCTCTATTCGGCCCTCGATGCGCACATCCGTCACTTCCAGGTGATCGTCCCCGAGGACGCGGTCGCGCACATCCACGAGGACCTCGCTCAGGCGGCGCTGCGGATGATGGAACGGAACATGGGCGCCCGCGTGTGCACGAGCCGGGACCTCTGGGCCTGACGGCACGCCGCCCTGGCCTCTGCAGGGCAGCGGGGCCGTACGGGCTCAGCGCAGCTCCACCTCCCAGTCACCCGGGTTGCCGGCTTCGTCGCCGCCGGCCGGGCAGCCGTCCATCCAGGTGCCGAAACCCGTGGGGTCCTTGCCTTCGGTCGACCAGCCGGCGTGCGTGAACGTCGACAGGTCGGCCACATAGCCGGAAGAGGTGGCGATCCGCAGGGGCAGATGGACGGAGACAGTGCGCCCGTGGATGACCGGCCGGACGTCAACGGTTCCACCGATGACGTCATTCGACCCGTACACCTCCACACTCCACCGGGAGTTCAGCCACATCACGCTGACAGCCGGTTCGTCCATGTCGTCCGCTCCGTCTCCCAGCCACGTGTAGTAGTCCGCGTCGGAGACACCCGAGCCGCGTCGGGGCGGCTCGGCGGCGAGGGTGTAACTCACGGTGACTCCACGGCTGTTGCGCACCACGCTCGCCTTCTTGATGCGGAGGTATTCGGGTGCCGGCGCCGACGGGTGGGTGATCCTTCCCCCGTCAGCCGTGAAGTCCAAGTTCCCGGCCACACCGGTGCAGGTGGCTGACACCTGGGGAAGAGGGCGGGGGGAACGCCTGGTCGGGACGTGCGGGGGCGCCGGGGAAGTAGCGGTGGATACGGGTGCGGCCGACGCATGCGCTGCCGCACCACCGGCGTCGGTTCCCCTGCCGAGGGCGATGACCGCGGAGCTGGCGCATGTCACGGCGAGCAGGGTCCCCAGGCGTCGGACACGGCGCGGGGAGAGGAAGGGCGCAGGCAAGGTGCTGGGGCTCCAGTTGTGTACGTGGGATCACGGCGATCACGGTCACCGGGGCGGGCGTTCGGACGGGCCGGGGTGCCGGCGGCGAGGACGGTCGGGGAGCCGGTCGTTCTCGGCTCTCACTTCGTGCGGGACATGGCCGCGTCCGACGGCGCGTCGTCGTCCGCCGTGTGGGGCTCCTCGCCCCCTGGAGACCTCACGCCGTGATGTGCCGCGTACGCGACCGCGGACGCGCTGCCGAGTGCGAGCAGCAGCGCCACGGTCCCCGTTCCCCACCCCTTCGCGAGGACGACGACGGGGGCCGCCGCGGCCACCGCGGTGAGGGCCGCGGTGATCCACGCCTCGAGCTGACGGGACGGCACGAAGGGGCGCTGTTCACCCCACACGCGCACGATCGCCCACGCGAGCGCGGGAACCGCCAGCATGTACCCGGCGAACCACGCCCATCGCCACTCGGCGACCACCCACATGACGGCCGTCCACACCAGCCAGCAGACCAGGGTGACGGCAGCCAGGACGAGCAGGGCGGCGCAGCCCACCGCCGAGCCACTGTGGTTGCCGGAACGAGCCATGTTTCCTCGGTTTCGAAGGGTGTCGAATGCGGCGCCTAGCCGCCGTTGACCAGGGCACCGAGAATGAATCCTGCTGCCATGCCGGCGATCGAGAGGATCAGAGCGAGGGCCGCGTGAGGTTCCTTCTTGTTCAGAGCCACGGCCGACAGCACGATCGCCACGGGGCCGAGGACGATGGGGAGGAGGAAGAGAGAGACCGCCGCGCAGGCGAACGCTCCCCACACCAGGCTCGCCGACCTCCCTCCGCCGGGCTCGCCGTAGGTGGTTCCGCACTCGGGGCAGAACGTCTTCGGCGTCTGGGCGAGGGTCCCGCACGCGGAGCAGAGTTTCGTCGGGGCCTGCCAGGAAGGTGTCGCGCTCATGCGAGACTGCCCTTGGCCACTGAGAGGATCTTCTTGTTGGGGCTGCGGAACAGAGCAAAGATGTTGTCGACGTGGGCAGTTGAGCACAGCGTCAGCTGCGTATGTCCGGCCTGGGCCGCCGGCACCGCGGTGATCACCAACTCTCCCCAGGTCGGATACTTTCGATAGGTGCCGGTCACCTGGCCGAGGACCATCCCCGTCTGCACGTTCTTGAACCCTGCGGCCATGAGGCCCTTGGCACACCGAGTGAGCCATTCGTCGCGCTCGCCGGCGACGACGAGCACCTCTTCCATGCTTTTGCGGATTGCCACTGAAGCCCTCCAGGGGACGAAACGTGAGACCGGCGAAAGGGTGACTGGTGAAAGCGTGACTGGTGAAAGGGGCGTGGGCGTGCCGCCGCGAACCCGATGACTACCGGCCGATCGCCGGCCTGGCGAGCGACTCGTCGCGCGTCGGCTGCCCGATGACAGACCGCACCGACCGCTGCGGCGCCAACCGCCGGGAGCGGTCAGGCGGTACCGCTGGTGACGACTAAGCGCACACGCGTCTCCGCGTGGGCCGCTTGCCCGTCTCCCGTCATCAGACTCTCCCCGCAGACCAAGAAGGTGAGGAACTTGCGATGGATGTGTATATCACGCAAGTAGTTGAAGTGGGAACATGATCGCGACCGGGGGCGTCCGGACCTCATCACCCCCTGACCTGCCGAACCTCGAGTCCGTCGACACCGACTCCGGTCAGTCGAATCGTTGGCCAGAACTGTGTAAATTTCAAGTAATCCTGGCGGTGGCACGCGCCGCGTCCGCCACCCCACCGCGGGCACCGAGGACCTCCCTTGAGAGGTCTAGACCGCTAACGCGAGCGAGTCACCAGGGCACGCCCTCCACGTGCGAAAACGCTTGATGAATCAACGAACCCGGTGCGTCCGGAAGCGAGACGGCGGGCAGATGACGGCAACTCCCCAATGCGCGTTGCGCGTTGTAGCCCACCACTGAACGCCGTCTTCACATTTCGATCACACACTTCACAACTCCCGTCGTATTGCTATGGTCATCCTCCGGTTCAGCGTTCAGGGGGACGCTGGGTCCTGGAGGGGGGAGACACCACGTCGCGACGTTCCGGTCGCGACCCGTGGGAGACGGCTTGCGCGTCGATTCAGGCGACGCCGCCGGCTCCATCGATTTCCATCTGTCATGTCCGGGTGCTGGGGGCACCCGTGTCTGCGCGGCAGGATCCACCCGCTCTGAAGCGCTGTTTCCGCATGCCCGGAAACAGCACTTTCCCAGCGGTCGGGGGCTCACTTCAGGCTGCCCGCAGACGTCGTTCTTCTATGCCTTGGGGGGCATTCATGAAGACGTTGTCCATCGTCATTCCCGCGCTCAATGAGGCGGACAACCTGCCGGCCGTGATGAGGAGCGTCCCGGTGGCCGCACTCTCCGCCAGGGGCTGGAGCACCGAGGTCGTCGTCGTGGACAACGCCTCGACCGACGGCACCGGTGAGGTGGCACGCGACCTGGGCGCCCAGGTGGTGCACCAGCCGGCGCGGGGCTACGGAAACGCCTACCGAGCCGGGTTCACCGCCGCGACCGGCGATGTGATCGCCACCGGCGACGCGGACCGCACGTACCCGTTCGACGCCCTGCCGGGGCTGCTGACCGCACTCGAGGCCCTCAACGTCGAGTTCATGACGACCAATCGGCTCTGTCGGGACAATGCGGCGGCGATGAAGCGGTCCCACACCTTCGCCAACCACGTGCTCAGCGGGGTGAGCCGCATGCTTTTCCGCAACGGACTGCGCGACTCGCAGTCGGGCATGTGGATCTTCCGGCGTCATGTCTGGCACGGCATCGACGTGCGCTCCGGCGGCATGGCCTTCTCACAGGAGATCAAGAACGCTGTGACGCTGGCGGGTTACCGCACTCTGGAGCTGCCAATCGAGTACCGCAAGCGCGGCGGCGAGGTGAAGCTCAACGCGCTGCCGGACGGCATGGCCAACTTGCGCCAGCTGTTCCACCACCGATTCCGCAGACCTCTTGTCGCACCGGCCGATGTCGCCGCCCATGCGCAGCCCTCGGGGGCGGAGGAATTCGGGACCACCGCATGAGCCGACTGCTCGACGCCCCGGGCCGGCGGCCGGCGACGCCCCCCACAGGGCACCGCCACCGCCGGTCCGCGGGGCCGGAAGGGGGCCGGCGAGGCCGCTCGGCCGCCGTGCCGACGACCGCGCTGCTGCTGGTACTGGCATTGGTGACGGCCGCGTGCACCGTGCCGTGGGTGCGGCACGAGCTGCGGGCCTCGTTCACCCGGCTGCCCAGCACCTACACGGAGCTCTACTTCGACGGCACACCGGCCGTCGCACGGGGCGCGGTCGTGGTCCCGGTGGCCGTGGTCGCGCACGGCGACGCCCCACGCAGCTACCGGTTGCGGATCCGGCTGGTCACGGCGTCGGGCCGTACGGAGGTCTCCCGCACCGTCGGCCTCACCACGCAGCGCGCGGGGACGCCTCGGCGTGCGACGGTGCGGCTGCCGTACGGCCGCACGCACGACGGTGCGGTGACGGCAGTCGTCCGCGTCGCTCTCCAGGGTCGGGCCCAGACGCTTCACTACACCCTGGACATCCCCGGAGGCTCCTCATGACGCCGCGTCGGACGGTGGTCACCACCAGCTGGGACGACGGGCACCGGCTCGACACCGCCCTGGCTGATCTGCTGGCTCGGTACGACGTACCGGGCACGTTCTACATCGCCCCGCGCAACGTCGAGTTGCGGCCGGCCGACCGGCTTCCGGCCGCGGGAATACGCGACCTGGCCGCACGCGGCGGGGTCGAGATCGGCGGGCACACCCTCAGCCACCTGAGGCTGCCGCTGATCGACGACACCTCCGCCAGGGAACAAGTCGCTCTGGGGAAAATCGAGTTGGAGAACATCATCGGCGCCCCGGTGGTCAGCTTCTGCTATCCGCGCGGGGAGTACCGAGCGGTCCATGTACGGCAGGTCGCCCAGGCCGGCTTCCGTCTCGCCCGTACGGTACGGCGCAGCTCCCTGGCCACGGGGCCGGTGATGGAGATGGCCACGACCGTCAACGCCTACGCCCACCGGGTCGACGTGCCGCTCGTCCTGCGCCTGGCAGGCGGCAGGCCCGCTCGCGCGGCCCAGCTGTACCGGCACTGGGACGAGCTGGCGATCCGCTGGTTCGACCTGTGTCTGGAACGCGGCGGCGTCTACCACCTCTGGGGCCACAGCTGGGAAGTCGACGCGCGCGGCGACTGGGCCCGGCTCGAGCGGGTGCTGGCATACATCAGCGGCAGGCCGGACGTTCGCTATGTCACCAATGGAACCCTGGCCGAGGCAGGTGCGGCATGAGCACGGTCCTTCAGATCACCCCGTACTACCCGCCGCACCTGGGCGGTCTGGAACGCGTGGTGGAGAGCCTCGCCGACGGTCTCGCCGAGCGGCACGACGTGCGCGTGGTCACCACCACCATCGGGTCGGAAGGCGCTCCGCGCCTGAGCCGCCGGGGCACGCTCGGCGTGGTCCGGCACCGGTCGGTCGAGGTCGCGCACACCCCGATCGCGCCCGGCATGGCCCGGACTCTGCTACGCAGCCCACGCCGTTCGGTGCTGCATCTGCACTCGGCGCACGCGCTGCTGCCGGAGATGGTCGCGCTGCTGGCCCGGCTGCGCGGACAGCGGTTCGTGCTCCACTTCCATCTGGACGTCGACGCCTCCGGACGGCTGGGCTGGCTGCTGCCCGCGTACAAGCGTCACGTCTTCGGCCGGGTGCTGCGCGCCGCGGCCGCCGTCCTGGTGCTCACCCCGTCGCAGGCCGACTTCGTCACGGCGCACTACGGCGTGGCCCCCGGGCGGGTTTTCGTCGTTCCCAACGGAGTCGGTGACCAGTACTTCATGCCGGTCCGCGAGCCGGTGGAGGGAACGCTCGACCTGCTGTACGTCGGCCGGCTGAGCCCGCAAAAGCGCGTCGACCGGCTCCTGGAGGCGATGGCGCTGGTGACCCGGCCGGTCCGGCTGCGGGTCGTCGGAGACGGCGAGGACCGCGACGAACTCATGGCGCAAGCAGAGCGGTTGGGGCTGAGAAACGTCCATTTCTCCGGCCCCGCCCTCGGCGGCGATCTGGTGCGCGCCTACGCATCCGCCGGAGCGTTCGTGCTGCCCTCCGACAAGGAGGGCATGCCGCTCGTGGCCCTGGAGGCCATGGCCGCCGCGCTGCCGGTGATCGCCACCCGGGTGCCCGGCAACACCGAACTCCTCGACGGCACCGGTCTGCTGGCCGAGCCCGAACCGGCCGCGCTCGCCGAGGCCATCGACGCGGTCGCCGGCGACCTCCGGCTCCGCGCCGACCTCGGACGGCGCAGCGCTCAGGTCGCTCGCCGCCACCGCTGGGACGCGGTGGTCCGGCAGGTCGAGGGCATCTACACCGAGGTGCTGTCGTGACCATACGCGCCTGGGCCGTCACCACCGCCCTGGTGGCGGCCCTGCTGGAATGCGTGCCGGGTGTCCCGGTACCGGTGCTGGTCCCGGCGGGACTGTGGCTGCTTCTCGGCGCGCCGGCCCTGCTGTTCCACGGGCTCACGGGCCGGGTGTTGTCGACCCGGGACGGCCGTGCGCTCGTCGGGCTGGGGCTGAGCGTGGCCGGTGCCCTCGCGCTGCTCCTGGCGGTCAACACGCTGCTGCCCGCGCTCGGTGTGGCCCGGCCCCTGGAACGGGTGCCGCTGGCTCTGGCCTCGGCACTGTACGTGGTGGCCCTGGCGGGTGTGTCCGCGTGGCGTGCCTCGGCCGGATGGCGCTCGCTGCTGCCCCGCCGGCCCTTGCGTGCCTCCCGTCCCAGGGCCGCTCGCCCGGCGGGTCTGGCCCCGGTAACTGCCCTCGGCGGCCTGGTCCTGGCGCTGTGTGTCGCGGGCCCGGTCCGTCTCGACAACGGCCTGGGCGGCGGCGTCGCCGTCACCGCGCTGGTCGGGATCACCGGCCTGCTGGCGCTGCTCCTCGTCCGGCGCGGCCGGTATGCCACCGGCGTGCTGGAGCTGGGCCTGTGGTGCGCGGGCGCCGGGGTGCTGCTGCTGACGAGCCTGCGCGGCTGGTACATCACCGGGCACGACATCCAGCGCGAGTACGAGGTGTTCCGGCTGGCGGCCGACTCCGGGCGCTGGGACATCGCCGCCTTCCGTGACCCGTACAACGCCTGCCTGAGCATCACGCTGCTGCCGGCCGCACTCACGCGGCTCACCGGCGTCCCCGGGACCTACGTCTTCAAGGTACTGCTGCCGCTGCTGTTCGCGCTGACGCCGGTGCTGGTGTACCGGTCGGTGCGGAACAGGGCGCCGCAGATCGTCGCGTTGCTGTCGGCGGTGTACCTGATGATGTTCCCGACCTTCTTCACGGACATGACCTTCCTGGGCCGGCAGGAGGTCGCGTTCTTCCTCCTGGGCTGCGCCATGGTGGTGGTCACCGACACGGGGCTGCCGTCGGGGCGGCGCCTGCTGTTCACCGTGCTCGTCGCCGGAATCGTGCTGTCGCACTACTCCACCACCTACGTCCTCGTCGTCGTCCTGGCGTTGGCCCTGGCCGCCGATCTGGCGTGGCGGCTGACGGTTCGGCTGCGCCGGCGCCCCGCGGCCGGGCGGGGCTTTCTGACGTGGTGGATGGTGGTCGCCACCGCCCTGGCGGCGTACGTGTGGTCCGGGCCGGTCACGCACACGACCGGCCAGCTGCACCGCACCGTCGCGCTGACCGCGCGGGAACTGACCGGGCGCAGTACCGACACCGCCTCCTCGGACGTGTCGTACAGCCTGTTCAGCGGTGCTCCGGTGAGCGCGGACCAGCGGCTCGCCGACTACCGGGCCGAGATCGTGCGGCAGACCGGCCGGGGCCGCGCGCAGGGCGACTATCTCCCCCTGAAGACCGTCGACGCGTACACGACCCCCGTCGTCGGGCAGCAGGCCAACCTGCCGCTGACAGCCGCGGGCCGCGTCCTGGAGGACGCCGGTGTCGACGTGCCGGCGGCCAACGGCCTGCTGCGGGCCGGTGCCGCGGCTCTGCTGCAGGTGCTGTTGCTGGTCGGTCTCGCCCTGGCCGTGTGGCCCCGGCGCACCCGCCGTCCGCGCGCCCGGCCTGGCTTCCGGCCGAGCCGCGACCAGGTCACTCTGTCCCTGGGGATGCTCGGTGTCATCGCCCTGCTGACGGTGCTGCCGCAGCTGTCCGTCGACTACGGGGTACTGCGCGCCTTTCAGCAAGGCCTGTTCATCTACGCGCCGTTCGTCGCCGGTGCTTCGCTGTGGGTGTTCCGCTGGGCGCGCCGGTGGGCGGTGCCGGCCGCCTGCGCGCTCGCCCTGGGGCTGCTGCTGGACCTCACGGGCGTCGTCCCCAAGATGCTCGGCGGCTACCCGGCGCAGCTGCACCTGGCCAACTCCGGTCAGTATTACGACATCTACTTCGTCCACCCGGAGGAGCGCACCGCGATCCGCTGGGTGCAGGGCCGGGCGAGCGAGGCACAACGGGCCGACGTCCAGTCCGAGGTGCAGACCGACCGCTACACCTTCAGCCGGCTCCAGTCCCTGATCCGGGGCCGGACGCAGAACGACATCTTTCCGGTGCTGGTGGGCTCACGCACCTATGTCTTCCTCGGCACCACCACGGTGACGAAGGGCGAGGCCACCACCTTCTACCGGGGAGACCTGGTGACGTACCGCTATCCGCTGGGGCTGCTGGACGTCACCAAGAACAAGCTGTACAGCAACGGGGGAGCGGAGGTCTACCGATGAAGCGGGTGCTGTTCGTCAGCCACTACTACCCGCCGCACATCGGCGGCATCGAGAACGTGGTGCGCAACGAGGCGCACCAACTGCGCCGGACGGGCGTCGAGGTGACGGTGCTGACCAGCGGCGCCAGGACGGTCACCGAGGACGACGACGGAGTACGCGTGGTGCGTGTCGCCGCCTGGAACGTCCTGGAGGAGCGGGCCGGAGTGCCGTTCCCCCTGGTGTCGCCCCGGGTGTGGCCGGCCGCGCTGCGCTGGGCCCGCTGGGCCGACGTCGTCCACGTGCACGACTGTCTGTACGTCACCTCGTGGGCTGCGGGACTGGCGGCCGCGCTGACCCGGACCCCGCACGTGCTCACCCAGCACGTCGCCGTGGTCGAGCACCCCTCGCGGGCCGTACGCGCCGTACAGCGCGCCGTGTACGGGTCGGCCGGGCGTGGCCTGCTGCGGCGGGCGCGGCGCGTGCTCGTCGTCAACGGTCGTGTCGCCGACTTCGTTGCCGCCCACGGCGCCCGCCCCGGTTCCGTGCGCCTGCTCGCCAACGGCGTCGACACCGAGGTGTACCGCCCGGCCGCGTCCGCCCACGAGTCCCGGGCCACACGCGTACGCCTCGGTCTGCCCGAGGACCGCGTCCTCGTGCTGTTCGTCGGCCGGCTGGTGCCGAAGAAGGGGTACGACGTGCTGCTGGCCGCCGCCGACCCCGCCTACGACCTGGTCTTCGCCGGCGACGGCAGCGTCCGCGGCGGTGACCGGCCCGGAGTGCACCACCTCGGCCCCCTGCGGCCGGCAGAGCTCGCCGAGCTGTACCGTGCCGCGGACGTCTTCGCCCTGCCGTCGGCCGCCGAGGGCTTCCCGCTGACCGTCCAGGAGGCGATGGCCTCCGGCCTGCCCGTCGTCACCACCGACGATCCCGGTTACGGCCCCTACGGTCTGGACCGCAGTCGCGTCCGGCTGCTGCCCCGCGAGGTGACCGCGCTGCGGTCCGCCCTGACGGAACTGGCCCGGGACGCGGAACTGCGCGCCACCATGGGCCGTTACTCCCGCGCCCACGCCGTCGAAGGGTTCGCCTGGCCCGAACACACCGCCCGGCTGCGCGCCCATTACGCAGGTGCCGACACCGGCCCGTCCGTCCGGGAGGCGGTGGCGTGAGTCGGGTCTCCCGGGCCGCGCTGGAGACGGTCCTCGTCCACGGACTGCTGGGCTGGCTCTACGTCGCCGCCGTCGCCGCCGCGCGCCCGGCCGCGCTGTCGGTGCCGATCAGTTCGCTGCTGCCGGTGCGGCGCGACACGTTCGGCACCGCCTGTTTCGCCCTGTCCGCGCTGGCGGCGACGCTGCTGCACACGAGGACCGGGCGCTGGTGGCAGCGGACCGCGCCCCGGCCTGGCGCCGGACCGGCACTGCTGCGTACGAGCACGGTCTACGGCCTGTTCGTGTGGGCGTACCTGTGCGTCAACTCCCTGACGCATCCGAAGACCCTCGCCCGGCCCCTCACCCACTTCGCCGACGCGCCCCGGGAGGGGCAGACGGCGGCGTGGGCGTTCGCGGTGACGGCGCTGACGCTGCTGCTCGCGCGGGCGCAGGCCCGCCCGGACCGTGCGGGAGGGGAGACCGCATGAGCATGACCGCCCGCTCGGTCCCGCCCCCTCAGGCCGCGCCCCGCCTCGCGCGCGCCCGGGCGCTGGCCCGTGACCCGCTGATCGCCAACTCCTTCTTCCTCCTGGCCACGACCGCGCTGGGCGCCGGCGCCGGATTCGTCTTCTGGCTCCTGGTCGCCCGGCTCTATCCGGCCGCGGACGTGGGCCGCGCCTCGTCGCTGCTGTCGAGCATGTCCCTGCTGTCGTACTTCAGCCTGTTCGGGCTCAACTCGACGCTGGTGCGCCACCTGCCGACCAGTGACCGGCCCGCGCACGACGTCGGCACCGCCCTCAGCACCGTCGCCGTCTGCTCGTGCGCCATTTCCGGCGGCTTCGTGCTGCTCGTGCCCTGGATGGCGCCCCAACTCGCCTTTCTGCACGACTCCTTCGTGATCACGGCGGGCTTCGTCGTGCTCGCCGCCGGCGCGGCCGTCAACCTGCTCACCGACTCCGTCTTCGTCGCCTTCCGCGCGACTCGCGTCAATCTGGCCGTCAACGGCGTGCTCATGAGCCTGGTCAAGCTCGCTCTGCCGGTGCTGTTCGTCTCCGGCGGCCCCTTCGGTGTCGTCGCCGCCGGTGCCGGCGCGTCCACGATCGCCGCAGCGGCCAGTGTCCTCGCCATCCGCGGCGTCCTGCGGCTGAAGATCCGGCCGGTGTTCTCCTGGCGCACGCTCCGCGCCACGCTCGGCTACTCGCTCAGCTCCTATCTGTCCGGCAGCCTGAACCTCCTGCCCCAGATCGTGCTGCCGATCGTCGTCCTGCAGATCCTCGGACCGGTCCCCGCCGCCGTCTATTTCGTCGCCTTCCAGATCGCCAACCTCGTCAACTCCGCCTCCTACGCCATCGGCGAGGCCCTGTTCGCCGAAGGCTCCCAGCACGGCGCGGCCCTCGGTCCCATCGCCGTCCGCTCGGGCAAGGTCATCGCCCTGGCCACGGTGCCGACCGTGGCCCTGGTGGCCGTCCTGGCCCGGCCCGTCCTGCAGGTCTTCGGACCGCAGTACGCGGCCCACGGCACCACCACGCTGACCGTCTTCACGCTCGGCTCCCTCACGGTCGCCTTCAACACCTGGGTGAGCTTCCTGCTGAAACTGACCCGCCAACTCGTGGCCATGGTCGTCTCCAACGCGGTCCTGGTCGCCGTCGTCCTCGTCATCGCCCTGGCCCGGCTGCACCACGGCCTGGTGTGGGCCGCGATCGCCTGGGGCGCCGGCAATCTCGCCTCCGGCGTCGCGGCGGGCGCCGCCCTGCTGGCCGGTGGCGTACGGGCGCCGCACACCGGACGGCACCGGCGCGCGGGGAAGGAGCACAAGACCGCGTGAACATCCTGCAGATCGTCAACATCGGCCACGAGGCCGGCGGCGCCGAGAAGAGCGTCCGCCTCATCGCGGACGGCCTGACCGCGCGCGGCCACCGTGTGCGCGTCGTCGCCACCGACCTGCTCGCCGAGGGCCGTCAGGTGTTCGCGGACGACCTCGTACCGGCCATCACCGGCACGGCGCCGCAGCGCTTCGCCCGCAAGTTCTTCCACCGGTCCGCCCACACCCGGATCCGCCGCGTCGTGAAGGACTTCGCCCCCGACTGCGTCCACCTGCACACGATCGGCGAGTTCAGTCCGTCCGTGCTGACCGCCACGGCCGGGGTGAAACGGGTGCTGACCGTGCACGGCCCGGAGGACTGGACCCGGGAACTGCTGCGCTGGAACCTGCCCAGCGCCCCCGCCGGCCGGCTCTCCCCCGCCGACGCGCTCCGTTACGCCTATCTTCGGTACGTACAGCGCCCGGCCTACCTGCCGCGGCTGCGCCGCCTGGACCGGGTTCTGGCGCCCAGCGCCTACTTCGCCGACGCCGTGCGCATCGACGTCGGCCCCAGGGTCCCGGTGCACGTGCTGCCCAACGGGGTGCCCGGCGCGATCGTCGCGCAGCCGCTGGACGCCGCGGACCATCTGCTCTACGCGGGGCGACTGGAGCGGGTCAAGGGTGTCGACGTCCTGTTGTCGGCGTTCGCACGGCTCGGCCGCGGCCGGCTGACCGTCGTGGGTGACGGACCGGACCGGGCCCGTCTGGAGGCGCTCGCGGGCCCGGGCGTCACGTTCACCGGCTGGCTCGGCGCCGACGCCGTGGCCCGCCGGCTGGCCTGGGCCTCCGTCGTGATCGTGCCGTCGGTGTGGCCGGAGAACTTCCCCACCGTCGCCCTGGAGGCCCTGCGTACCGGACGCGCGCTGGTCGCCTCCCGGGTCGGCGGACTGCCCGAGCTGGTCGGGGACGACAACGGGGCGCTGTTCCCCGCGGGGGACGCCTCCGCGCTCGCGGCCGTCCTGGAACGGCTGATCGGGGACGGGGAGGTGCTCGCCCGTATGGGAGCGGCGTCGGCGGCCCGGGCGCGGCGCTACACCGTCGAGGGGTTCCTCGACGGTCTGGAACGGCATTATGAAGAGGTGGTCGGGGGATGAAGGTTGTCGTCGTCAATGCCTTCGAGCGAGGCAATCGGGGGGACGCGGCCCTGCTCGGCGTCGCGATACAGCAGGTGCGGGATGCCTTTCCCCGAGCCGTCGTCGTGATCGCCGGTTTCGAGGAGCCCGGAGAGCGGCCGGCGTTCGACGGAGCCCGCAACATCGGCTCGATCCGCCGCAGTGCCGGCGATGAGACCGCGACCCGCGCCGCTCGGATCGCACGTAAGGCTTCGGCGCTGGCGCTGGGGGTCGTCGCCGCGCTGCCGGGAGGCGGTCGGGCTGTGCCGTTCTTGGCCGCTCTCCTGCCGCGGGAGATGCGCGACGAGGTTCTGGCGGTGACGGACGCCGACTTGGTGCTGTCGCTGGGCGGCGGCTATCTCAACGCCCGCCCCGACCTCCCCTCCGACCTGAACATCGCCTTCCTCCTCCTGCCGCTGTGGCTGGCCCAGCGGGCCGGTGTGCCGACGGTGCTGGGGCCGCAGTCGTTCGGGCCGTTTCCCCGACGGCGTCAGCGGTGGATGGTCCGGCGGGTGGTGGGCCGGGCCGTCGCGGCGGTGGCCCGGGAGGACATCAGCGTGGTCCGGCTCGCGGAGGCCGGGGTCGGCGAACCGACCGTCCTGCGCGGAGTGGACAGCGCCTTCGCCTTCCGCAGCCGGTCCCGTCGGCTCTGGCGGGCCGAGTTGGGCGTGGGGAAGGAAGAACGGCTCGTGCTGGTCACGGCACGTCGGCACCTGCCGGCAGGTCAGCAGGAGACGTACGAGGCGGCCATGGCCGCCGCCGTGCGACGCGCTCTCGACTGCGACGCGCACGTGGTCCTGGTCCCGCAGGTCACCTGTGCCTTCCAGGGCGACGACGACCGGCCGGTCAACGCCCGCCTCGCCGCGCAGGCGGGCCCGCACGCGCGGCTGCACGTCCTGGACGACGCGACGATCGACCACCATGACGTGCACGCCCTCTACGGCGCCGCCGACTTCATCCTCGGCACGCGGTTCCACTCGGTCATCTTCGGGCTGACCTCGGGGGTGCCCTGCGCGGCCGTGGAGTACGACCACAAGACCCGCGGCATCATGGCCGACCTCGGTCTGGAGGAGTGGGTGGTGCGCATGTCCGACGCCCGGGGCACGGTCGTGGCCGACCTCCTCGACCGCCTCCTGCTGTCGGGCGACGACTACCGCAGGCATCTGCGGGCCGTCCTGCCCGAATACACCGAGCGTGCCGGGGACTTCACCCGCGTCCTGCGTGCGGCGGTGCCCCGATGACCCGGCAGGCGCACACCGCGCCGACGGTGCTGCTGGCGGCGCCGTACGTGCCGCCCTCCGTGGGCGGTGTCGAGCAGTATGTCTGGCACCTCGCCCGCGAGTTGAGCGCCCGCCACGGCTACCGGGTGGTCATAGCCACCACAGCGGCGAGGGGCGAGCGTCCGGGTCGGTACGCGGACGGTCCGGATGGCTGCGCGGTGTACCGGCTGGCGGCCCCCCTGCTGCTGTCCCGCACCCCCGTCGGCGCGGGCTGGCGGCGGCAGTTGCGGCGGATCATCGAGCGGGAGGGCGTGGACCTCGTCAACGGCCACGCGCCGGTGCCGCTGTTCGCCGATGCGGCGGCACGCGCGGCGGACGACGCCGGCCGGCCCTTCGTCCTCACCTACCACACCGGACGCATGCGCAAGGGCAGTCTGCCGGCCGACGCCTTCCTCGCGGGGTACGAGCGCACGGTGCTGGCCGGTACCGCCCGGCGCGCGCGAGAGGTCATCTGCTCGTCCGACTACGTCGTGGCCGACCTCGCCCGCCTGTTCGCCGGACGGGCCACGGTCGTTCCCCCCGGTGCGGACCTCGGCCTCTTCGCACCGAGCCCGCTGCCGAGCGAGCCCAGGGTGCTGTTCGTGGGGTCCCTGGACCGGCACACCGCCTACAAGGGCCTGTCCGGCCTGCTGCGTGCGGTCGCCGAACTGAGGCGAGCCGGAACTCCGGTGCGGCTGGAAGTGGTCGGTGACGGAGCCGCGGCCGGGGACTACCGACGGCAGGCCGCGCGACTCGGACTCGACGAGGCCACTGCCGTGTTCAGCGGACGGCTGTTCGGCGAGGACCTGGCCGCCGCCTATCGCAGGGCCCTGGTGCTGGCGCTGCCCACGTCGTACGACAGCTTCCCCAGCGTGCTGGTGGAGGCGATGGCCGCCGGGCGTCCGGTGGTCACCACGCGTGTCGGTGGCATTCCGACCCTGGTGCGGCACGAGGAGAACGGGCTGCTGGTGGCACCGGGCGATCGGGCGGCCCTGTGCGGTGCGCTGACCCGGGTGCTGACGGACCAGGCCTTCGCCGGCCGGCTGGCCGAAGCCGGACTCTCCCATGTGCGCGCGGAGTTGGGGTGGGCCGGGCAGGCGGATCGCACGGCCGGTGTCTTCGGCCGGGTGCTGGCGGGCCACGCACCGTGCACGGTCGCGGTCGTCGCCCCGTACTTTCCGCCCAAGATCGGGGGTGTGGAGAACTACGCGGCCCGCGTGGCCGCCGCCGTGGCGGCCGACCCCGACCTGCGGTCGGTGGTGATCACCAGCAACACGGCGGGCCGGCGCAGTGGCGTGAGCATCGAGAGCGGCGTGCCCGTCGTCCGGCTCGGAACCTGGATGCGGGTGTCCAACACCCCGCTCAGTCCGCTCTGGCCCCTGCAACTGCGCTTCTGGCTGCGGCGTTTGCGCGTCGGTGTGGTCAACACCCACTCCCCCGTGCCCGGACTCCCCGATCTCGCCGTCGCCTTCGGGGGCGGGCGTCCCGCCGTGGTCACGTATCACGCCGGGTCCATGGTGAAGGGCGAGCCCGGGGCCGACCGGATCATCCGCCACTACGAGACGCACGTCCTGCCGCGCGTGTTCGGCCGGGCCCGCGCCCTGGTCGCCGTGTCTCCGGTCTCCCTGGCGGCCCACCACCCCGGCGCCCAGCAGATCACCCCGGGAGTCGACACCGTGCGTTTCACACCCGGCGGCCTGCCGCCGTCGCAGCGCCCGCGTGACGTCGTCTACCTCGGCCGCATGGACCGCACCTCGTCGTGGAAGGGCGTGGACGTCCTCCTCGACGCCGTCGCGAAGCTCCCCGGCGACCTCGCGCTCACCCTGGTCGGCGGTGGTGACGCCGTAGCCGACCACCTCGCCCACGCCGACCGCCTCGGCATCGCCGAGCGGGTGCACACCCCCGGTCCGCTCATCGGCGACGACCTGGTGACGGTGCTGCAGCGGGCCGCCGCTGTCGTCCTCCCCTCCCGCACCGAGGCCGAGTCGTTCGGCATGGTTCTGATCGAGGCCATGGCGTGCGGCACGCCGGTGATCGGCTCGGACGTCGGCGGCATCCCGCACGTGATCGAGCCGGACGTGAACGGCCTCCTGGTCCCACCCGGCGACCCTGCCGCCCTCGCCGGGGCCCTGCAGGCCCTGCTCGACGACGGCGGCCTCGCCGATCGCCTCGGCGCAGCGGGCCGTCGCACCGCCGTCGAACGGTACGCCTGGCCGACACTCACCGACCGCTACGTGCGGCTGTTCAAGCAACTGGGGGACCACTCCCGAGCCGCACACACCCGGTCCGGTAACAGCTGATCGCGGCTCAGGCCGACGGGCGCGGCGAGCGCTGCGCCGGCCGAGCGGCAGAGTGATCACTCTGTCTCCTCCGCGGATAGTAGCCATGTACCGTTTCCCCTATGAGCAAGGGATCCGAAGGGGCCACGCCCGGTTTTCTGGTGTGGCGGCTGTCGACGAAGTGGCGGGTCGCGGTCGACCGAGCCGTGGCCCCGCTGGGGCTCACCCACGCGCAGTACTCGCTGGTGGCGTCGTTGCACGGCATGCACCGTTCCGGTCTGCGCCCGAGCCAGCGCCGCCTCGCCGATCACATCGGCATGGAGGCGCTCTACGTCTCCAAGCTGGCCCGCGGCCTGGAATCGGCCGGCCTGCTGGAGCGCACCCGGGACCCCGCCGACCCGCGCGCCGTTCAGCTCGCGCTCACCGAGCGGGGCCGTGAGGTCACGGCGAAGGCGATCGACGTCGTCCAGGGGCTGCTGGGCCAGCTGCTCGCGCCGCTCGGCGGACCCGACAGCCCACGGGCACGCGACTTCGCCCGGGACCTGGCGATCCTGCTCGACGCACCGCTCGACCCGCTCGACCCGCTCGGCACCGCCGGCCAGGCGATCACCCGGCCCGATCAGCGGAATCCCGATTAGTGGAATATTGAACAACAGGGGTCGGTTGTGGCCGTCGAAGGAGGTCACGAGTGCAGACGCAAGTGGAGACCACGTACTACGACCACGGCAGCCCCGCCGACCGCTGGGAGCGCGCGCAGCTGTTCTTCGACGCGAAGGACTACGCGAGCGCCGCGCGAGTGCTGGCCGGGCTGGTCGAAGAGGTGCCGGAGCAGACCGGACCCCGGCTGCTGCTGGCCCGCGCCTACTACCACTCGGCTCAACTGCGTCGCGCCGAAGCCGAGTTGCGGATCATCGTGGAACGCGACCCGGTGGAGCACTACGCGCGGCTGATGCTGGGCCGCACGCTGCAGCGGCAGTCCCGGCATGAGGAGGCGGAACGACACCTGCGGATCGCCTCGGCGCTCGCGGGTGACTTCCCGCAGGAGTGAATCAGGGGGCGAGGGCCCGGTTCCCGGCAGGGGGCCGGGCCCTCGGCACGCCCCACGCGGGCGGCCGTACGGTCCGGGTGACCACCCAGTGGCCAGGCGACCATTCAGTGGCTCGGAGCGGTTCCCCCGGCGGGCCGCCGGTTCCGCTCGGGCGTCCCCGGCCGGCCGGGCGCCCTTCTCGTGGAATGCCGGGCTTACAGCGAAGTCGCCGCGTGCAGGGTCAGGAACAGGGTGACGGCGGAGTTCGCCGACGACATCGCGGACACCAGGGTGCCGGCGGCGGCGCCCCAGGCCGCGAGGCCGACCGAGGTGAAGGCCGGCGGCCAGGTACGGGCCACGGGGGCGGGCGCCAGGAGCGCGGCCACCCGGCGGGGCACCGGTCCGGTCGCCGCGAGCGCGGCCAGGGTCGGGGCGGGGGTGCCGGGGGACAGCAGCGCGGCCTTGCCGATGGCGCGGGCGACGGCGCGCCGGTCCCCGACCGCGCGGGCCGCCTCCTCGTCCGCCCACCGCTCGGCCGTGTAGACGACGGCGGTGCGCAGCGGGCGCAGGAACGGGTTGGCGCGGGCGGCCAGTTGGGCGGCGAGCAGATGGCGGTGGTGGCGGGCGGCCAGGTGGGCGCGTTCGTGGGCGAACAGCGCGCGCCGTTCGGCGGGGGCGAGCCCGGCGAGCAGCGCGGTGGTGACGACGATCCGGCCCCGGCGGCCGGGCAGGGCGTACGCGTACGGCGTGCTGTCGGGCAGCACCGCCACCGTGCGGCCGGGCAGCGCGGCCAGGGACCGGCGGGCGCGGCGGGTGACCCGGCGGTGCCGCGCCAGGGTGCGGGCGCAGGCGGCGGCGACCACGGCGAGCGCCGGGATGGCGGCCCGGCCCGCGACGCCGTCGTGCGGGACGGCGGCCCGCACGGCGGGGTCGGACCAGCCGTCCGGGAGGGGGTTGCCGGGCAGTTGCGCGGTCCCGACCACCATGAGCAGGGCCAGGCACAGGGTGCTGCACCCGGCCATGACGACGGCCACCGCGGTCAGCAGCCGGGTGGCGGTGCGCGGGTGCAGACGTGTCTCGGCGAGCCGGGCGACCGGCCAGGCGGACAGCGGCAGTACCAGCGGCAGGAAGACGAAGACCCCCATGGGCGGTCAGTCTTCCGTACCGGCGCTGTCCGTGTGCGTGCTGTCGAGCAGTGCCCGCAGGATCTGTTCGTCGCCCGGCGGCAGGGCGGTGACGAAGCTCGCGAGGACGGCCTCGCGGTCCCGTTCGCCGTCCAGCAGGCGGCGCATGCGCAGGGCGGCGAGCCGGGCGACGTCGGCCGTCGGCGTCCACACGAAGGAGCGGCCGTGCCGTTCGCGGGCGACGACGTCCTTGGCGAGCAGCCGGGTGAGGATGGTGACGACGGTGGTGTAGGCGAGGTCGCCGCCGAGGCGCTGGCGCACCCAGGCCGCGGTGACGGGTCCGTCCGCCTCGCGCAGCGCGCCGAGGACCTGGCCCTCCAGCTCGCCCCGGCCGCGGCGCCGGCCCCGGCCGCCTTCCCGCGCCATCTCCGTCTCCCTCCGGCGTCGGCGTGTCGGACCACGCTACTTCATGCCGCGGGCGCTGCCGCGGGTACGGCGTCCGCGCCGGTGCGCGACCTCGGCACGGGCGGCCGTGGCATGCTGACGCGATGGCACCTCCCCGTGATCACGCGCCCCTCGCCGAGCAGGTCGAGGAACTCCTCGCCGCCGGCGGCCCCTTGCCCATCGTCGCCGCGGGCCGGCCGGTGCTGCGCCGCGGCACCGAGCGTTACGACGGCCAGCTCGGCCCCGCCCTGCTGGCCCGCTTCGTCGAGGCCCTGCGCGCCACCATGCACGCCGCTCCCGGCGTCGGCCTCGCCGCTCCCCAGGTCGGGGTGCCGCTGCGGATCGCGGTCGTCGAGGACCCGGCGCCGGTGCCCGAGGAGGTCGCGGTGGCACGGGGCCGCGTCCCGCAGCCGTTCCGGGTGCTGGTCAACCCGTCGTACGACGCCGTGGGCACCGCGCGGGCCGCGTTCTTCGAGGGGTGCCTGAGCGTGCCGGGCTGGCAGGCGGTGGTGGCCCGGCACGCCGAGGTGCGGCTGCGCGCCGAGGACGAGCACGGGCGTGCGGTGGACGAGGTGTTCACCGGGTGGCCCGCCCGGATCGTCCAGCACGAGACGGACCACCTGGACGGCACGCTGTACCTGGACCGCGCCGAGCTGCGCTCCCTGTCGACGAACGAGGCGGTGGCGGCCCTGTGGGCCCAGCCGACCCCGGTGCCGGCGGCCGAGGCGCTGGGCTTTGAACTCCCCTGAGCCAGGGGTCACTTGTCCCGGTAGGCCTCCAGCAGCCGCAGCCACACCTCGCTGAGCGTCGGGTACGAGGGGACCGCGTGCCACAGCCGGCCGACCGGGACCCGGCCCGCGACCGCGACGGTGGCGGAGTGGATGAGTTCGCCGACACCCGGGCCGACGAAGGTGACCCCGCGCAGGATCTCGTCCTCCAGGTCCACGACCATGCGGGCACGGCCCTTGTAGCCGTCGCCGTACAGCCCGGCGCCGGCGACGGAGGAGAACTCGACGTCGACGGCGCGGACCCGGTGGCCCGCCTGTTCCGCCTCGGCGAGGGACAGGCCGACGGCGGCGGCCTCGGGTTCGGTGAAGACGACCTGGGGGACGGCGTCGTGGTCGGCGGTGGCGGCGTGCGCGCCCCAGGGCTCGTCCGTGAGCGGGTCGCCGGCCGCGCGGGCGGCGATCGCGGCACCGGCGATGCGGGCCTGGTACTTGCCCTGGTGGGTGAGGAGGGCGCGGTGGTTGACGTCGCCGACCGCGTACAGCCAGTCGGTGCCGGTGACCCGGAGGGTGTCGTCGACGTCCAGCCAGGAGCCCGGTTCCCGGCCGACGGTGTCCAGGCCGATGTCGTCGGTGTGCGGGACGCGGCCGGTGGCGAAGAGGATCTCGTCGGCCTCGATGCGGTCGCCGGCTGATGTGACGGCCACGACGGTGCCGTTCTCGCGGGTGACGGACTCCACGGAGGTGCCGGTGCGCAGGTCGACGCCGGCCTCGGTGAGCGCCTCGGCGACCAGTTCCCCGGCGAAGGGCTCCATGCGGTTCAGCAGGCCCTTGCCGCGCACCAGCAGGGTGACGCGGGAGCCGAGGGCCTGCCAGGCGGTGGCCATCTCGGTGGCGACGACACCGCCGCCGACGACGATCAACCGTCCGGGGGCCGCCTGGGCGCTGGTGGCCTCACGGCTCGTCCACGGCTTCACCTCGGCGAGTCCGGGCAGGTCGGGCAGCTGGGCACGGGTGCCGGTGCAGACGGCGACGGCGTGCCGGGCGGTGAGCGTCGTGACCGTGCCGTCGGGGCCGGTGACGGTGACGGTGCGGGGTCCGGCGAGGCGGCCTTGGCCGCGGTACAGGGCGGCGCCGGTGCCCTCCAGCCAGGCGACCTGGCCGTCGTCCTTCCAGTGGGAGGTGTACTCGTCCCGGCGGGCGAGGACCGCCGGGGTGTCGAGCGGGCCCTGGACGGCCCGGTCGAGACCGGGCAGCCGGCGGGCGTCGGCCTGGGCGATGACCGGCCTGAGCAGGGCCTTGCTGGGCATGCAGGCCCAGTACGAGCATTCGCCGCCGAGCAGTTCGCTCTCCACGACCGCGGTGGTGAGGCCGGCCGCGCGGGTGCGGTCGGCCACGTTCTCCCCGACGGGCCCGCCGCCGATCACCACGACGTCGTACGCGTTGGATTCCGTTTCCGTCATGGGGTCAGTCTGGTGGGTGGTGTGCGTGGTGGCCACATGGGTACGCGCGCGGAACACAGGCGTGCACGTGTGGAATAGGCGGCCGGACGGCCGTGTTTCCGCCGTCGGCACCACCCCACACCAGGAAGAGGGATCACGCCATGAGCAGCACCGTGGAGCTGACCAAGGAGAACTTCGACCAGACGGTCGACGAGAACGACTTCGTCCTCATCGACTTCTGGGCCTCCTGGTGCGGGCCGTGCCGGCAGTTCGCGCCGGTGTACGAGAAGGCCGCCGAGGACAACCCGGACCTGGTGTTCGGCAAGGTGGACACCGAGGCGCAGCCGGAGCTGGCGCAGGCCTTCGGCATCCAGTCGATCCCGACGCTGATGATCGTCCGGGACAAGGTCGCCATCTTCGCCCAGCCGGGTGCCCTGCCCGAGGCCGCTCTCACGGATGTCATCGGGCAGGCCCGGAAGCTGGACATGGACGACGTCCGCAAGAGCATCGCCGCCCAGCAGGGCGAGGCCCAGTAGCCCGGGAGAGGCGGCGGCCCCGGAAGAGGCGGCAGCCCCGGGAGAGGACCGGTCAGCTGGACTCGCGCCGGACCAGTGAGGCGCCCAGCACGGTGCGGACCTCCGGCTCACCGCCGGGGTCGCGCACCGCGCGGTCGACCAGTTCGGCGAGGTCGCGGCCGGAGGGCAGTTCGATGTGGACGGTGCTGAGCCGGGGCCGCAGCAGCCGGCCGAGCATCAGGTCGTCGGCGCCGACGACGGCCACCTCGTCGGGGATGCGCACCCCCTGGTCCTGCAGGGCGCGCATCAGCAGCATCGCGTACTCGTCGTTGTAGGCGAACACCGCGTCCAAATCCAAGTCGGGCCAGCGGGCGGCGAGTTCGGCGGCGGACGGCTCCGTGTAGGCGAGCGGCAGCTCGGTCACGGCCGCGTCCGTGCCGCGCAGGGCCTCGCGCACACCGGCGAGCCGGGGCCGGGAGTAGACCTCCAGGCCCGGCTCCTCGGGTACGACGACACCGATCCGGCGCCGGCCGCCGGCGTACAGGTGGGCGCCCGCGCAGTGGCCGACGGCGTCGTGGTCCATCAGCAGGGCGTGGGCGCCGTCGACGCGTCCGGGGCCGAGGGTGACCACGGCACGGGCGCCGGACCGCTTGAGGACCTCGACGCCCTGCGGGCCGAGTTCCGCGCCGGGGACCAGGACGGCGACGGGCCGCAACTCGGCCCAGGCGCGGGCGGCTTCGTCGCCGTGCAGGCCGACGGTGCCGTACTGGACGACGGTGTAGTCGAGGCGGCCGAGCGCCCACTGCAGTTCGCTGAGGAACCGGCTGTAGAGGGGGCCCACCGGGATCGCCGGGGCGGGCATGAGGACCATGCGGCTGTGGCCGGCGCGCAGGCTGCGGGCCGCGGCGTGGGGCACGTACCCCAGTTCCCGTGCGGCCTCGCGCACGCGTCGGCGCGTCGGCTCGCTGATCCGTACGGCGCCGGCGTTGTTCAGGACGTAGGACACGGTCGCGCGCGAGACACCGGCCAGGCGGGCCACGTCGGCGCTCGTGGGCGTGTTCGGTATCTGCACCATGACAGACCGCATCTTGGCAGAGCGGCGGGGGCCGGGAGCAGGCGGGGGAACGTGGTTCATCGTTCGACGGAAACCAGGACCTTTTCTGCGGGTCGACCCACGTGAGTCGAGGCACGCACATCGACGAACGTGTTCGTTACGAGCTTGTTCGTTACGAGCTTGTTCGTCACGAACATGTTCGTTACGGTGGAGCCATGACCGCTTCCCCGCGCTCCCGCCGCGAACGCCCCGCCAAGCCGGCCCTGAGCCGCGAGGGCATCGTCGCCGCCGCCGTCGCGATCCTGCGCGCGGAAGGGCTGCGCAAGGTGACCATGCGGCGGCTGGCCCAGGAGCTGGACACCGGACCGGCCTCGCTGTACGTGTACGTCCGCAACACCGACGAACTCCACGCCGCCGTCCTGGACGAGCTGCTCGGCACGGTCGGGTCCGCCCCGGCCGCGGGCACCTGGCGGGAGCGGCTGGAGGGGCTGCTCACCGCCTGCACCGCGATGCTGCTCGAGTACCCGGGCCTCGCCCGCTCGGCGCTGACCGCCCGGCCGAGCGGACCTCACTACCTGCGGCTCGTCGAGAACCTCCTGGCACTGCTGCAGGAGGGCGGGGTGCCGCGTGCCCAGGCGGCGTGGGGCGTGGACCTGCTGCTGCAGCACGCCACGGCCACCGCCGCCGAGCACGCCGGGGAGGAGCCCCTCGGCGACTGGCAGGCCGTGGAGCGCGCGCTGCGCGAGGCGCCCGCCGACACCCACCCGCACATCGCCGCCGGCGCCGACGAGCTGCTGTCCGGCACCCCCGAGGCCCGCCTGTCGTGGGCCTTCCGGACCCTGATCAACGGCATCGAGCGGACCGCCGTACCCGACTGACCGGCCAGGAGGCCCCATGACCACCCCTGCCCCGACCCACCACCCCGTCGCCGTCGTCGGCGCGGGCCTCGGCGGGCTCGCACTCGCCCGCGTGCTGCGCGTGCACGGCATCGAGGCCGCCCTCTTCGACCTGGAGGCCTCCCCGGCCGCCCGGACCCAGGGCGGCATGCTCGACATCCACGAGGACTCCGGCCAGCGCGCGCTGCGCGCCGCCGGGCTGTACCAAGAGTTCCGGGCGCACGTCCACGCCGGCGGCCAGGCCGTGCGGGTGCTGGACCACCGCGGCACCGTCCGGTTCGCGCAGTCCGACGACGGCACCGGCGCGCGCCCCGAGATCGACCGCGGCGACCTGCGCGACCTGCTCCTGCGCGCGCTGCCCGAGGGCACCGTCCGCTGGGGCGCCAAGGTCACCGGGGCACGCCCGCTGGGCGACGGCCGGCACGAGGTGACGCTCGCGGACGGCACCGCGTTCACCACGGACGTCCTGGTCGGCGCCGACGGCGCCTGGTCCCGGATCCGCCCGCTGCTCTCCCCCGCCCGGCCCGCCTACACCGGCGTGTCGTTCGTCGAGGCGGACCTGGTACGGGCGGACCTGCGCCATCCGCGCGGCGCCGCCGTGGTCGGCGGCGGGATGCTGTTCGCGCTCGGCCCGGGCCGGGGCTTCCTCGGCCACCGCGAGACCGACGGCAGCCTGCACGTGTACGTGGCCGTCGAGGCGCCGGAGGACTGGCTCGACGGCATCGACTTCACCGACACCGAGGCGGCCAAGGCGGCCGTGCTGAAGGAGTTCGACGGCTGGGACGAGAGCCTGCGGGCGCTGGTCGCCGACGCGGACGGGGCGCTCGTGCCGCGGCGGATCCACGCCCTGCCGGCCGGGCACCGCTGGGACCGCGTCCCGGGGGTCACGCTGCTCGGTGACGCCGCCCACCTGATGTCGCCGTTCGCCGGCGAGGGCGCCAACCTGGCACTGCTCGACGGCGCCGAACTGGGCCTCGCGCTGGCCGCGCACCCCGGCGACACCGAGGCCGCGCTCGCCGCCTACGAGGCCGCCCTGTTCCCGCGCGCGCAGGCGTCCGCGGCGGAGTCCGTGCGGGGAGCGGCCCTGCTGTTCGGCGCGGACGCCCCCGAGGGCCTGGTCGGGATGTTCAGCGCCCCGCAGCCCGGCTGAACCGGCGTCAGCGCGGCGGTTCGGTGCCGGTCACCCGGGCGACCAGGTCGATCCAGCCTGCCTCCAGCCGCACCAGGGGCATCCCGCACTCGCGGGTCTGGTGATGGATCAGGGCCGGGTGGAGCGAGGCCAGCAGCGTCTGGGCCAGCAGCTCGCAGTCCGCGTCCGGCACGATCTGGCGCAGCAGCATGACGACGTGGGTGCGCAGGGCCACGAACGCGGGGTGGGAGAACCGTCGGGTCGGCTCGTTCAGGGCCGCGAGCTGCAGGTCCAGTTTCTCGGCCGAGCGGTACAGCACCGCCACGCCGAACGCCCGCAGCCGCTCCAGCGGCGGTGCCCCGGGACCCAGCGGCGGGGGTCCGCCCAGGAAGTCGGCCTGCAGCTGCCGGTCGGAGTGGTCGAGCAGGGCCATCAGCAATCCGGTGCGGTCGCCGAACCGGCGGAACACCGTGCCCTTGCCCACCTGGGCCGCCGCGGCGACCGCCTCCATGGTGACCCCGGCCACTCCGCGCTCGGCGATCAGCCGGGCCGCGGCGTCCAGCAGCCGGGCCCGGTTGCGCGCGGCGTCGGCACGCAGGCAGGGTTCCTCCGGAGCCGGGCCGACCTGGAGCAACCGGGGCACATCGGGCGGCTCTTGGGGCGGGAAGGGCGGGAGGACGCTGGACATGACGACAGCGTAAAGCATCGGGAAGAAAACTGGACCGCGGTCCGCTTACAGTGCTAGACATTAAGCGGACCCCGGTCCGGATCGTGACAGCGATGTTTCAGCCCTTTGGAGTTTCCATGTCTGTTCGCATCCTCGCGCTCGTCGGCAGCCTCCGCGCCGGCTCGCACAACCGCCAGCTCGCGGAGGCGGCCGTCAAGCTCGCTCCCGAGGGCGCCGAGGTCGTGGTCCACGAGGGCCTGGCGGACATCCCGTTCTACAACGAGGACATCGACGTCGAGGGCAGCGTCCCGGCCACCGCCGCACAGCTGCGTGAGGCCGCCCAGGCCGCCGACGCCTTCCTGCTCTTCTCCCCCGAGTACAACGGCACCATCCCGGCCGTCCTGAAGAACGCCATCGACTGGCTGTCCCGCCCGTACGGCGCCGGCGCCTTCGGCGGCAAGCCGGTCGCCGTGATCGGCACCGCTTTCGGCCAGTACGGCGGCGTGTGGGCGCAGGACGAGGCCCGCAAGGCCGTGGGCATCGCCGGCGGCAAGGTGATCGAGGACATCAAGCTGTCCATCCCCGGCTCGGTGACCCGCTTCGCCGAGACCCACCCGGTGGACGACGCGGAGGTCGCCGCCCAGCTGACCGAGGTCGTCGCCCGTCTGCACGGCAACGTCGGCGAGCGCGCGGCCGCCTGAGCCGTAGGCACACGCACCGAGCAGGGGCCGGATCCTTCCGGCCCCTGCCGGCGTTCACCAGGCGACGACCGGCTCCCCTGCTCCCCGTCCGCGGCACCGGCGGCGACGACCGACTCCCCGCACCCCGCCCGCGGCACCGCCGGCGCGCGGCCGGCTTCCCGGGCCACCCTGTCACGGCACGACGGCCGGCTCCCCCGCCCGCGGCACCGGCGGCGGACTCCTCCGGCCCGCACCGGCGTCGGCCCGCACCGGCGTCGGCCGGCGTCGGCGTCCGCCCGGCGTCGGCGTCCGCCCGGCGTCAGTCCGGCACCGGGCGCCCCGCCACCAGGTGCTCGGCCAGCGGGCTGCGCCGGTACAGCACCCGGCGGCCGTCCCTGGCCCGGGTCACCAGGCCGGTCTCGGCCAGCACCCGCAGGTGCTGGGAGACGGCGCCCGGGGTCACGCCCAGGCGGCGGGCGAGTTCGACCGTCGGCAGGGGCTCGGCGAGCAGCCGCAGCAGGGTGGTGCGGGGCGCGCCGAGGAGCGCGGTGAGCGCGGAGGCGTCGGGGGCGGGCTCCGGTTCCCACAGGGTCGCCGTGCCCCGGCCCGGATAGGCGAGCATCGGCGGCAGCTCGGCGCTGATCGGCGGCGCCGGCTTGTGCGCGAAGACCGACGGGACCAGCCGCAGCCCCCGCCCGGCGCCCTCCACCTCGTGCCGGCCGATCATCTTGTCCACGCTCAGCACGCCGTCCCGCCACGCGAGGTTGGGGTGCAGACCGGCCAGCAGTGCGCCCGCGCCGCCGGTGGCCAGCTGCCCCGCGCGGTGCGTGATGTCCGCCTCCAGCACGAGCCGGATCCTCGGCCAGTACGGCCGCAGCGCCGTCTCCCAGTAGCGCAGCAGCAACGCGCAGATGCCGTCGAGGAGTTCGAGGACCGGTCCGTCACCGGGATCCGCCGCCCGGCGCAGGGGTCCGGGCAGCGGCCGGGGGGCGTGCGCGGCGCGCAGGTCGTGCCGTACGACCTCGGGGGGCGTGGCCCGTACGGCGGCCAGCTCCTGCGCCAGCGCCGGGGCGTGGACGGCGGGCCGGGGCGTCAGGAAGTCCGGCAGCGCCAGGGTGGCCCCGACCAGGGCCGCCAGCAGGCGGAGGTCGGCCGGGGCCAGGGCGCCGAGCACGGTCCGGCGCCAGCCGCGGTGCAGTGGGTGCAGGCCGGGGGCGCGCAGGACACGCAGACTCTCCATCAGCTCGCCGAGCGGCGAGACGGCGAACCGGGTGTCGGCGAGGTCGTCGGCCCCGAGCCGGAAGGTGATCATTGAGCCCCCGGCTAAATCCTTGGGCAACGGCCCGCGCGGACCGTTGACTCGGGTCCATGTCGGATCACCACACCGGGCAGCGTACCGCGCGCCCACGAGGCACCTCCCGGCTCGTCCCGCTGCTGGCACTGGCCTGCGGGGTCGCGGTCGGCAACGTCTACTTCCCGCAGGCCGTCGCCCCGCTCGCGGCGGCGGGCCTCGGCGTCTCCCCGGACACGGCGGCCGGGGTGGTGACCGCGACCCAGTTGGGCTACGCGGCGGGCATCTTCCTGCTCGTCCCGCTGGGCGACCGGCTGCCGCCCCGCCCGCTGCTGGTCACCCTGCTCACGCTGACCGGCCTGGGGCTGGCCGGTGCCGCCGCCGCGCCCGCGCTGGCGCCGCTGCTCGCGGTGAGCGCGCTGGTGGGTGCGACCACGGTGATCGCCCCGCTGGCCGGGCCGCTGGCGGCCGGGCTGGTCCCCGAGGAGCGGCGGGGCGTGGTGGGCGGCACGCTGCTGAGCGGGTCCCTCGCGGGCATGCTGCTGTCCCGCACGGCCGGCGGCGCGCTCGGCGAGCGGCTGGGCTGGCGGGCGCCGTACGTCCTGGCGGCCCTTATCACGCTCGGGGTCGCCGTACTCCTCGCCCGGGCGTTGCCGCCCGCGCCCGCGCCGGGCCGGCAGCGGTACCCGCGGCTGCTCCTGGAGCCGGTACGCCTGCTGCTCACCGAGCCGGCCCTGCGCCACTCGTGCGGCAACCAGGCGACGGTGTTCGCCGGGTTCTCCGCCGCGTGGACGGGGCTCGCGCTGCTGCTGACGGGGCCGGAGTACGGGCTGGGCGCGGACGCGGTCGGGCTGCTCGCGCTGGTCAACGCGGTCACCATGGTCGTCACGCCGTTCGCGGGCCGGCAGGTGGACCGGCGGGGCCCCGGCCGGGTCAACCTGGTCTGCTTCCTGCTGGTCGCCGCCTCCGCCGCGGTGCTCGCCCTGGGCGCGGCGGGCGGGACCGCGGGTCTGACGGCCCTGGTGGCGGGCACGCTGCTGCTGGACGTCGGCATGCAGTCCGGCATGGTCGCCAACCAGGTCCGCGTGTACGCCCTCGGCGCGCAGGTCCGCAGCCGCCTGAACACCGCGTACATGACGTGCGCCTACCTGGGCGGCGGCCTCGGCTCCTGGCTCGGCACGCGGGCGTACGCCTGGTGGGGCTGGACCGGGGTGTGCGGGCTGGTGGCCCTGCTGACCGCGCTCGGCCTGGTACGGCACCTGGGGACGCCGGAGACGGCACGCGCGGGCCTCGCCGGCCGGGGGCGGAGGACAACCGGCCGGTACGGGGTACGCGTCGGGTGGCGGCACGCGCGCGGACGGTGCGAGCGGTGCGAGCCGCAGACACCCGGTCGCGGGAGGACGGCCGGACGAACCGCTGCGCATGACCACGTGCGCCGGACCGCGTGCGCATGCCCGTGTGCGCCGGGCCGCGTGGGCAGGACCCGAATCACCTGAGACGCGCACGACCCGAGCCCCGATGAGACGAGCCGCATGAAGCGATCCGCACGAACCCGGTCACCCGAGGAGGAGCCGTGCCCTTGTTCCCGCCGCCGTTCGACCCGGAACTCGCCGCCACCCTGGAGCCGGCCAGGGACGTGATCGCGCCAGGCTTCACCCTGGACGACCTCGAAGCCGCCCGGCGGGAGACGGGGCCCGAGCTGGCCGGACTGCTGGACCTCACCCTGGACGGCGCCTTCGAGGTGGAGGACCGCACGGTCCCCGGCCCGCCGGGCGCCCCCGACGTGTCCCTCCTCGTGTGCCGCCCCACCGCGCCCCCGCTCGCACCCCCGCTGCCGGTGCTCTACCACGTGCACGGCGGCGGCATGATGCTCGGCACCAACCGGGCCGGCGTGACGGAGCCGCTGGCCTGGGCGCGCGAGCTGGGCGCGGTCGTGGTGTCGGTGGAGTACCGGCTCGCGCCCGAACACCCGCACCCGGCACCGGTCGAGGACGTGTACGCGGGCCTGCTGTGGACCGCTCGGCACGCGAAGGAGATCGACGGCGACCCGGACCGGATCGTCGTCGTGGGCGCGAGCGCGGGCGGCGGCCTCACCGCCGCGCTCACCCTGCTCAGCCGGGACCGGCGGGGCCCCGAGCCGCTGGGCCAGCTGCTGATGTCGCCGATGCTGGACGACCGCAACGACAGTGTCTCCAGCCGGCAGATGGCGGGGCGGGGCGCCTGGGACCGCACCGCCAACGAGACGGCCTGGACCGCCCTGCTGGGCGAGCGCCGGGGCGGTCCCGACGTCTCCCCCTATGCCGCACCGGCCCGCGCCACCGACCTGTCCGCGCTGCCCCCGGCCTTCCTCGACGTGGGCTCGGCGGAGACCTTCCGGGACGAGGTGGTCGCCTACGCCTCGCGCATCTGGCAGTCCGGCGGCGCCGCCGAACTCCACGTCTGGCCGGGCGGCTGCCACGGTTTCGACGCCCTCGCCCCGGAGGCGGCCCTCTCCCGCGCGGCCCGGGCGGCCCGGCGGACGTGGGTGCGGCGGCTGCTGGAGCGGTGAGCGGCCCCGGGCACCGCGACGCCGAGGCGCAACGCAGCGGAAGACACCCGGGCGAAAACCGCGCGGTCGGCCCCGTTCTGACGTTACCGTTCGGTAGACATCGTGCCCGAAGCCTCCGGAGGTGCTCGTCCATGACGCCCGACCGTCCCGCAGGGCTCGCCGAGACCGTCCGAGCGCTCGCCGAGGGGGAGGTGACCTCCGTCGCGCTGGTGGAGCGGGCCCTGGCCCGGATCGAGGCCACGCAGCCGACGCTGAACGCCTTCAGAATCGTGCGCGCCGAGGCCGCGCTCGCCGAAGCGGAGGCCGCGGACCGGGAGTTGGCCGCCGGGGGCCGCCGCCCGCTGCTCGGCGTGCCGGTGGCGGTGAAGGACGACATGGACGTGGCGGGCGAGCCCACCGCGTTCGGCTGCCGGGGCGAGTTCCCGCCGGTCGCGGAGGACGGCGAGGCGGTACGGCGGCTGCGGGCGGCCGGCGCCGTGATCGTCGGCAAGACGAACACCTGCGAGCTGGGGCAGTGGCCGTTCACCGAGGGAGAGGCGTTCGGGGAGACCCGCAACCCGTGGCACACCGGCCACACGCCCGGCGGGTCGTCCGGCGGGTCGGCCGCGGCCGTGGCCGCCGGGCTCGTGCCGGCCGCCCTCGGCTCCGACGGGGCCGGTTCGGTGCGGATCCCGGCGTCCTGGACGCATCTCATCGGCATCAAGCCGCAGCGGGGCCGCATCTCGACCTGGCCGCGCGGCGAGTCCTTCCACGGCATCACCGTCAACGGCACCCTGGCCCGCACGGTCGCCGACGCGGCGCTGCTGCTGGACGCGGCGAGCGGCAACCACGACCGGGACCCGCACCGGCCGCCCGCGCTGACCGTGGCGGACGCGGTCGGCCGGGACCCGGGCCGGCTGCGCGTCGCGCTGTCGCTGAAGCCGCCGTTCACCGCCGTACCCGCCCGCCTCCAGCCGGAGGTGCGCGCCCGGGTCCTGGAGCTGGCCGAGAGGCTCGCCCGGGCGGGGCACAGCGTCGAGGAGGCGGACCCGCCCTACGGCCAGATCGGGCTGACCTTCCTGCCGCGCGCCACCGCCGGGATCGCCGACCGGGTCCGCGAGGCCCCGGACCCCGCGCTGCTCGACCGGCGCACCCGCGACGCGGCCCGGCTGGGCCGGCTCCTCGCCGGGGCCCCGCTGCGGGCGGCCCGCCGGGCCGAGGCGGTGCTGCACCGGCGGATCGGCGCGTTCTTCGGGTCGTACGACGTGATCCTCGCGCCGACGACGGCCGCGCCGCCGCCCCGGATCGGTGCGCTGTACCGGCTGAGCGGGTTCGCCACCGACCGCGCGATGATCGCCGCCTGCCCGTACGCCTGGCCGTGGAACGTGCTGGGCTGGCCCGGCGTCAACGTCCCGGCCGGGTTCGTCGGTGACGGGCTGCCCGTGGGCGCCCAGCTGCTCGGGCCGGCGCACAGCGAGCCGCTGCTCGTCTCCCTCGCCGCCCAGCTGGAGGCGGAGCTGCGCTGGCACGAGCGGTGGCCGCCGCGGACGGCGGAGGCGGACAGTCCGGCCGCGTGACGGCGTGTCCCACGCACGCGGGCGGACCGGGTCAAGGGCGGTGCGTGCGGCCGGAGCCCCTCACCAGGGGCCCCGGCCGCACGTCGTCAGCAGCCGGTCGACCGTGGCCGGGTCGAGCGCCGGGTTCGCGGCGGCGGCGTGGGCGAGTTCCTCGTCGGCGAGGAGCCCGGCCAGCCGGTCCGGCGGGAGGTTCGGGTGCCGGGCGCCCGCGGACCGCACCTGGGGGTCGGGGTCCCGGGTGAGGCGCTCGACGGTGGCCGGCGCGGTGTCCGGGTCCCGCGCGGCCAGGGCGCGGACCTGCGGGTCGGCGTGGCCTGCGTACGCGGCCAGTCCGGTACGCGGAAAGTCCGGCCGGCTGGTCAGACGGGCGCGCTCGGGGCCGGTGCACTCCAGGAAGCTGCGCAGCAGCAGGGCGGCGGGGGCGTCCGGGTGGTTCTGGGCGAGGAGCACCCGGACGCCGGGATCGTCGTCGTCGGCCAGGCGTGCCACGAGGTCCGGCGGGAGGGTGCGCTCCTCGGCGGCCGCCCGGCGCAGCAGCGGATGCCCGGACAGCGCGTCCCGGCGGACGGCCTCGGGGTCGCGGGGCGCCGGGTTTTCGACGTGGGCGCAGAACGGGCGGTCCATGGGGACGGTGTAGTCGATGCGGGCCCGCTCCTCCTCGCCGAGAGCGGGGTGGACGGAGACGGCCAGCCGTACGGCCGGGTCGGGATCCACCGCGAGGGCGCGGCGCTCGCCGGCGCCGAGGTCCGGGTGGCGGGCGATCGCCCGGCGCACCACGGGGTCGGGGTCGGCGACGAGTGCGTGGCGCTCGGCCGGGCGGAGATCCGCGCGGCGTGCGATCTTCTTCCGCACCTCCGGGTCGGGGTCGGCGGCCAGGAGGGCCGCCACGTCGGGCGGGAGCGTGGGATTGCCGGCGATCATCGCCTTGTCGTCCTTGCCGGCCGGTGCGGTGAGGACGCCCTCCACGACGGCCCGGCTGAGCGCCGAGTGGAGCAGCAGGTAAGTGCGGGAGTGGCAGGGGCGGTCCGGCAGTTCACTCTCCACCCATGCCGGATCGTCGTAGCGCGCGCAGTTCTGCGCCGCCTCGCGTACCCGCTCGTCCGGGTCGGCCAGCAGTGCGGCCCGCTCCTCGTCGGCCATCCGGTGCCAGTGGAAGACTCCGTGCCGGCGCGCCCCGGGGTCCGGGTGGGTGGGAAGGGCGCGGATCAGCTCGGGCGACATCTGCCGGTACAGCGACCAGAGGTGCTCCGACTCGTAGGTGAGCAGCATGCGGACGACGGTGGCGTCGGGCAGCGGCTCGGGCCGCTCCGGCGAGGTCACCCGGGGGCCGTCGGCGAGATGGGCGCGCACGAACCACTCCGGGTCGTCCACCAGCCGCGCCCGCTGGGCCGGGTCCACATGGGGGTTCACGGCGAAGAAACCCCGGGTCCGCCGGTCGGGGTGCTCGACCACGGCGTCCACGACGGCCACGGGCAGGTCGCGGTCCCGGCACAGCACCATCCGTACGGCGAGCGGGGCCTCGTCGAGCAGCCGGCGCAGGACGTCCGGTGTCGCCGACGGGTTGAGGGCGAGTCCGGCGAGCCGCCGCGCGGGCAGGTCGGCCTCCTCCCAGATCTGGTCGGGCGTGCGCATGCCTGTGGTCTCCCCCGTGTGCCTCTTCGCCCTCGCGGGCCCCCGGTCGACGACCTTACGTGCTCACACCGTGAGCAGGCCCGCTCCCAGGGCGATCAGGGCGACGACCTTGAGCAGTTCCAGCGCCACGTACCAGAGGTGGCTGTGGGACCGGGGCAGTTCCTCGCCGGCGAGGACCCGGTCGGAGCGGCGGTTCAGGCGCGGGCGGACGACCGCCAGCTGGGTGAGGAGGAGCACCACGGCGGCCGTGCTGAGCCCGGCGATCCGTGCACCGCCGCCGCCCCGGCATGTGGATCGGCCCGCGCCCCTGCACCTCACCGGCATGACCCCGTAAAGCCGGGACGGCGGGCGCCCGTTGCGCCCGCGACACGGACCACTAGGGTGCCTCCCGTGAGCACGCTTACCGATGGATACGTCCCCGGCCGCCACGGCCGCCACGCCACCACCGAGGCCGACCCGCGCGAGGTCGGCCGGGTGCGCACCGAGTACTCCCCGGCCCACGACGGCGACCCGGACCCCGGGGAGATCGTGTGGACCTGGGTGCCCTTCGAGGAGAACGACGGCCGGGGCAAGGACCGCCCGGTCCTGGTCGTCGCCCGCGAGGCGGCCGGCACCTTCCTCGCCGTACAGCTGACCAGCAAGCGCCACGACGGCGACCGGGACTACGTGGCGATCGGCAGCGGGCCCTGGGACCGGTCGGACCGGGACTCCTGGGTGGACGTGGACCGCGTGCTGCGGCTGCACGAGGAGGGCATGCGACGCGAGGCGTGCGCACTGGACCGGATGCGGTTCAACCTCGTCCGGCAGCGGCTGCACGAGCGCTACGGATGGACCTGACCGGCGTACGACGCCCCGGTCCGGGACTGGGACTGCGGGAACGCCCGCGCGAAGGCCTCCCGGACCACCGCTCCCGGGGTGCGGTCCAGCACCCCGAACACCACCTGCTCGAAGGAGCCGGCGAACCGGCCGCCGGGTCCCAGCAGCGCCCGGAACGCGCCGGCGACCTGCGCCGGGTCGTTCTGGAAGACGCCGCAGCCCCAGGCGCCGAGCACCAGCCGCCGGTAACCGTGCGCCACGGCCGTCTCCAGCACCCGCTCGGCCCGCGCGGCCAGGGCGCCGGGCAGTTCGGCGGTGCGCCGCGGCTGCGTGCGCCGCACCACGCCCGCGTTCGGGGCCGCCGCGGTCAGGAAGCCCGCGCGGTACGGCTCGGCGAGCAGCCGGCCCCGGTCGTCACGGAAGACCGGGACCGCGGGTGAGTGGAGTACGCGGTCCGTGTAGAACGGGTCGCGGTCGGCGCGGTGGTGGTCGTAGAAGGCGCGGACCGTCAGCAGGCAGGTGTACAGCGCGGATGCGCGGCACAGGGCCTCCTCCTGGGCCTGCGCGCCGTTGAGGTAGCCGCCGCCCGGATTGCGGGCCGAGGCGAAGTTCAGCACGGCCACCGGGGCGTCGGCCAGCCGGCGGGCGGCCTCCAGGCTGCTCTCCCCGGTGACGGCGAAGACCGTGCCGGCCCCGGACGTCCGCGCCGGCGGCGCCCCGGCCCCCGGCACGGAGACCGGTTCCGGTCCGAACATCCGCGTACCGGCCCGCGCGGCCTCGATCTCCGCCGCGACGGACACCTCACGGCCGTCCGGCGCGCGGTAACGGCCCGCTGCGACGATCTGTTCCGTCTCCGCGGCGATCCCGCGCAGGCGCGCGCTCACGGCGCCACCCCCGTGGGCGCCGCGACCGCGGCCCGCGCGGTCTCCCCCGTCGTGCTCATGCACGCATCCTGGGTGATGCTGGTGATGCGGTGCAACGGAGTTTCCCGCCCCACGAACGGTCCGGAAACACACACGGAAACGGAGATGACCGATCCGGAACGTCCCGAGGGGCACTCTTGTGCGAACCGGCCCGAGGGTCTTGGGTAGGACCCGTGTGCCTGCCCGGCCCACCGAAATCCGGGCCGGTGACATGGTGGAACCTCAGGAGGATCCCGACATGTCCGATTCACAGAGCGACGGCGGCGACTGTACGAGGAACCGCACCGCCGTCCACGAAGCCGAGGTGGAGGCCCTTGTGAGGGGCATCTGCTTCAAGACCGGGCCACCCCGCGCTCTCGGTGTCGAACTGGAGTGGCTCGTCCACGAGCTGCGGATGCCGCAGCTCCCCGTGACACCCGAACGTCTCGAAGCGGCCTACGCCTCGCTGCGGGCCGTACCCCTGGGCTCGGCGCTCACCGTCGAACCCGGCGGCCAGCTGGAGCTCAGCTCGCCGCCCGCCGCCTCCCTGATGGAGTGCATCACCACCGTCTCCGCCGACCTGGACACCGTCCGGGCCGTCCTCGCCGAGGACGGGCTCGGCCTGGTCGGCATCGGTCACGACCCCTGGCACGCGCCCCGCCGGTTCCTGCACGAGCCGCGCTACGACGCCATGGAGGCCTGCCTGGACCGCACCGGTCCGGCGGGGCGGCACATGATGTGCGCCTCGGCCTCCGTCCAGGTGTGCGTCGACGCCGGTCACGAGGAGCCGGGGCCGCTCGGACACGTACGGCGCTGGTGGCTGGCGTACCAGCTGGGCGCGGTCCTGGTGGCCGCGTTCGCCAACTCCCCGCTGATCGGCCAGGAGCCCACGGGCTGGGTCTCCACGCGGCAGCTGATGTGGCTGGAGATCGGAGCGGGCCGCGCGGGCGCTCCCCCGCTGGACGGTGCGCCCCGGCAGGCCTGGGCACGGCATGTGCTGGACTCCCCGGTGATGTGCGTCCGCCGGGACGGCGAGCCGTGGGAGGTGCCCGACGGGCTCACCTTCCGGGAGTGGACCCGTACCCGGGTGCCCAGGGCTCCGACCCGGGCGGACCTGGACTATCACCTGACCACCCTGTTCCCGCCGGTGCGGCCGCGCGGTCACCTGGAGCTGCGGATGATCGACGCGCAGCCCGGCGACGACGGCTGGATCGTGCCGCTCGCGGTGACGGCGGCGCTGTTCGACGACCCGGAGGCCGCCGAGCGGGCGTACCGGATCGTCAAGCCGCTGGCCGAGCGGGCGTTGAACCTGCCCGCCCCGCACAACCCGCTGTGGACCGACGCGGCCCGGTACGGGCTCGCCGATCCGGAGCTGCGCGAGGCGGCCACCGGCTGTTTCACGGCGGCGCTGGAGGCCCTGCCACGGATCGGCGCCACCACCGAGGTGACGGACGCCGTGGCCGCCTATCTGCACCGCTATGTCGCCCGTGGCCGCTGCCCGGCCGACGACCTGCTGGACCGACTCCGCGACACGCACCTGTCCCGGTCCGGACCCGGCCCCACCGGGGGCACGTTCACCGCCCACGGGAGGAAGGACATCCGCACATGACCGCCCCCGAGACCACCCGCACCACGGCCTCAGAGACGACCCCCGCCCCGGCCGCCGGGCCCGACGCCGAGAGCCTGCGGGAGCGCGCGCTGGCCTCGCTCACCGCGGCCCGGGACCGGACCACCCTGCTGACGAGCTGCGTCGAGGACCCGGACCTCACCGCCCAGCACTCCCCGCTGATGTCCCCGCTGGTGTGGGACCTCGCGCACATCGGCAACCAGGAGGAGCTGTGGCTGCTGCGCGCGGTCGGCGGCCGTGAGGCGATGCGGCCCGAGATCGACAGCCTGTACGACGCCTTCGAGCACCCGCGTGCCGAGCGCCCCTCGCTGCCGCTGCTGTCGCCCGGGGAGGCCCGTGGCTACGCGGCCGAGGTGCGCGGCCGGGCGCTGGACCTGCTGGAGTCGGCGGACTTCCACGGCACCCGGCTGACCGAGGCCGGATTCGCCTTCGGGATGATCGCGCAGCACGAACAGCAGCACGACGAGACCATGCTGATCACCCATCAGCTCAGGAAGGGCCCGCAGGCCCTGACCGCGCCCGACCCCGAGCCGGTCCCGCTGTTCCCGGGTCCCGCCGAAGTCCTCGTCCCGGGCGGGCCGTTCACGATGGGCACCTCCGCCGAGCCGTGGGCGCTGGACAACGAACGCCCGGCGCACCCGCGGGAGGTGGCCCCGTTCTGGATCGACACCACCCCGGTGACGAACGCGGCGTACCAGGCGTTCATCGAGGACGGCGGCTACACCACCGAGCGCTGGTGGGCCCCGCGGGGCTGGGCGCACATCCGGCAGCACTCCGTCACGGCGCCGCTGTTCTGGCGCCGGGACGGCGGCCAGTGGCTCAGGCGCCGCTTCGGGACCACGGAGGCGGTCCCGCCCAACGAGCCGGTGCTCCACGTCAGCTGGTACGAGGCCGACGCCTACGCCCGCTGGGCCGGGCGCCGGCTGCCCACCGAGACGGAGTGGGAGAAGGCCGCCCGCCATGACCCGGCCACCGGCCGCTCCCGGCGCTACCCGTGGGGTGACGCCGACCCCGGGCCCGAGCACGCCAACCTGGGCCAGCGGCATCTGCGGCCCGCCCCGGCCGGCAGCTACCCCGCCGGCGAATCCCCGCTGGGCGTGAGGCAGTTGATCGGCGACGTGTGGGAGTGGACGGCGAGCGACTTCCTGCCGTACCCCGGTTTCCAGGCGTTTCCGTACAAGGAGTACTCGGAGGTGTTCTTCGGCCCGGAGTGCAAGGTGCTGCGCGGCGGTTCCTTCGCCGTGGACCCGGTGGCCTGCCGGGGCACGTTCCGCAACTGGGACTACCCGATCCGCCGGCAGATCTTCTCCGGCTTCCGCACCGCCCGCTCGGAGGCCGTCTGATGTGCCGTCACCTGGCCTATCTGGGCCCGCAGGAGCCGCTGGGCCGGCTGCTGACGGAGCCCCCGCACAGTCTGTTCCGCCAGGCGTGGGCGCCCCGGCGGCAGCGGCACGGGACGGTCAACGCCGACGGCTTCGGCGTGGGCTGGTACGCCGGTGACGACCCGGTCCCGGCCCGCTACCGAAGGGCCGGGCCGATCTGGGCGGACCTGTCGTTCACCGACCTGGCCCGGGTGGTGCGCTCCGGGGCCGTGCTCGCGGCCGTACGGGACGCGACGCTCGCCGGCGCGGACGCCGAGGCCGCCGCGGCGCCCTTCGCGGCCGGGCGGTGGCTGTTCAGCCACAACGGCGCCGTCGCGGGCTGGCCGGACTCGGCCGCGCCCCTGGTGCCCGCGCTGCCCCCGGTCGACCTGCTGTCGCTGCAGGCCCGCACGGACTCGGCGTTCGTCTGGGCCCTGGCGCTGCACCGGCTGCGCCACGGCGACGAGATGGGGCTCGCCCTCGGCGAGACGGTCCGCCAGGTCGCCGAGGCGGCCCCCGCCTCCCGGCTGAACCTGCTGCTCACCGACGGCGCCACGATCGCCGCCACCGCCTGGGGCGACAGCCTGTGGTACCGCACCGAACCGGGCCGGAGCACGGTCGTCGCCTCCGAACCGTACGACGACGACCCGCTCTGGCAGGAGGTCCCCGACCGCACCCTGCTCACCGCGAGCCGCGCCGGCGTGCTGCTCGCCCCGCTGGAGGATCCGGCGAACTCGATTCCGAAGGAGCCCTGCCGTTGAGTCCCCTGCACGTCACCCGCACCCTTCCCGAGGACGCCACGGACGCCGCCCTGCGCGCCGACGTCCAAAGCGGCCTGACCGCCGACCCCAAGTGGCTGCCGCCGAAGTGGTTCTACGACGCCCGCGGCAGCGAGCTGTTCGAGCAGATCACCGAGCTGCCCGAGTACTACCCCACGCGCGCCGAGCGGGAGATCCTCGCCGCCCGGTCCGGCGAGATCGCCGCCGCGAGCGGGGCCCGTACGCTGATCGAGCTGGGCTCGGGCTCCTCGGAGAAGACCCGCTACCTGATCGACGCCCTGCCCTCGCTCGCCGCCTACGTCCCCGTCGACGTCAGCGAGAGCGCCCTGGTCCAGGCCGGTGAGGCGCTCATCGAGGCCCGCCCGGACCTCGACGTGCACGCGCTGATCGCCGACTTCACGGCGCCGCTGGCCCTGCCCGCCACGCCCGGGCCCCGGCTGCTGGCCTTCCTCGGCGGCACCATCGGCAACCTGCTGCCCGCCGAGCGCGCGGACTTCCTGGCCTCCGCGCGGTCCCTGCTCGCCCCGGGCGACGGGCTGCTGCTCGGCACCGACCTGGTCAAGGACGAGCAGGTGCTGGTCCGGGCGTACGACGACGCGGCCGGGGTCACGGCCGCGTTCAACAAGAACGTGCTGTCCGTCGTCGACCGTGAACTGGGCGCCGACTTCGACCCCGACGCCTTCGACCATGTGGCCGTGTGGGACGCCGAGCGGGAGTGGATCGAGATGCGGCTGCGCTCGCGTACCGCGCAGACCGTGAAGGTGCCCGCGCTGAACCTGGCCGTGGACTTCGCGGCGGGCGAGGAGCTGCGCACCGAGGTGTCGGCGAAGTTCCGCAAGGAGGGGGTGGGCGCGGAACTCGCCTCCGTCGGACTGGAGCTGACCCACTGGTGGACG
The DNA here is from genome assembly GCF_040682635.1 of Streptomyces sp. NPDC051133. Taxonomy (NCBI): domain Bacteria; kingdom Bacillati; phylum Actinomycetota; class Actinomycetes; order Kitasatosporales; family Streptomycetaceae; genus Streptomyces; species Streptomyces sp. NPDC051133. The sequence goes on along the minus strand of NZ_JBFBBK010000001.1, from coordinate 379,602 downwards.
GACGTGCAGGGCCGCTTCGCGCTGTCCCTGAGCGTGGCGCGGTGACCCGGCCGGGGTCCGCGGGTGAGCTCCTCGGCGGTGTCCGGGAGCCTGCGCGGATCCCGGCCGCCGTGCGGGCCGGGCGGGGATGCGGCACCGTGGAGTCATGTCGAATCACACCTACCGGGTGACCGAGATCGTCGGCAGCTCTCGCGAGGGCGTCGACCAGGCCATCCGCAACGGCATCGCCCGCGCCGGCCAAACCTTGCGCAATCTGGACTGGTTCGAGGTCACGCAGGTCCGGGGCCAGCTCGCGAACGGCGAGATCGAGCACTGGCAGGTGGGCCTCAAAGTGGGCTTCCGCCTCGAGGACGGGGACTGAGGGGCCGGGGACCGACCGCCCGCCCGGCCGTCAGGTCCGGCCCTCCCGCTCCTGCGCGTCCTCCAGCGCGGCCGACTTCGCGGCCCAGCGGGCGCGTACGACGGTGAAGCCGGCGCGCTCGGCGTCGTCGCACACCAGCTCGTCGTCGTCGACGAGGAACCGCACCTCCCGCGTGCGGGCGAGCCGGCGCAGGGTCTCCAGCTTGGTGAACCGGGCGGGCCTGCGGTCGGCGTTGCCCCGCATGTGCACCCGGCCCTCGGGCAGCCCGTGGGCGGCGAGCCAGTCCAGCGTGTCGCGGCGGCACCGCTCGGGACGGCCCGTCAGATAGACGACCTCGCACGCGCCGGCGCTCTCCACGGCCATGGCCACCCCCTCCGCGAGCGGCGGGTCCGCGGGCGCGGCGGCGAAGAACGCGTCCCAGGCCCGCGGCCGCTCCTGCAGGAAGTGCTGGCGGTGGGCGGTGTCGGCGAGGGTGTTGTCCAGGTCGAACACGGCGAGCGGGCGCTTGTCGCTGTCGGTCACCCGCCCACCCTAGCCAGGGCGGCACACCCGCGCCCCCATCCGTGCGCCGGGTCATCGCGGGACGACGCGCCGTGACGGCGGGAATCCCGGGCCCGGCACGGCGTTGAACCCTCCTGTGAGCAGCTCAGTGATCGCCCGGACCCGGTTCTCCGTCCTCGACCGTTCCCGCACCCGCGAGGCACACCCTCCCGCCCAGGCGCTGCGGGACACCGTCGCGCTGGCGCGGGAGGCGGAGGCGCTCGGCTACCACCGCTTCTGGGTGTCCGAGCACCACGGAGTGCCCGGGGTCGCCGGGTCCGCTCCGACCGTGCTCGCCGCGGCGGTCGCCTCGGCCACCACCACGATCCGGGTCGGCACCGGCGGAGTCATGCTGCCCAACCACCGGCCCCTCGTCGTGGCCGAGCAGTTCGGGGTGCTGGAGTCCCTGTTCCCCGGGCGGATCGACATGGGGCTCGGGCGTTCCGTGGGCTTCACGGACGGGGTACGCAGGGCGCTCGGCCGGGACAAGGGCGACGCCGAGGACTTCGCGGCGCAGCTCGGCGAGCTGCTGGAGTGGTTCACGGGCAGCTCGCCGACCGGGGTGCACGCCCGCCCGGCGGAAGGACTGCGGGTGCCGCCGTTCGTGCTGGCCATGGGCGAGGGCGCGCGGATCGCGGCGCGGGCCGGGCTGCCCATGGTCATCGGAGACCTGCGCGACCGGGAGAAGATGCTGCGCGGCATCGACCAGTACCGTTCCCTGTTCCGGCCCTCCCGCTGGGCGGCGCAGCCCTACGTCGTGATCTCCGGGTCGGTCGCGGTCGCCGGCACCGAGGCCGAGGCGCGCCGGCTGCTGGTGCCGGAGGCCTGGTCGATGGCGTACGCGCGCACTCACGGCACCTTCCCGCCGCTCGCTCCGGCCGAGGAGATCGAGGCCCGCGCGATGACCGCGAAGGAGCGCGGCTTCTACGCGGCGGGGCTCGACGGTCACCTCGCCGGCACCGGGGAGCAGGTCGCGCACGGGCTGGAGAGCGTGCTGAAGGAGACGGAGGCCGCCGAGGTCCTCGTCACCACCAGCGGTTACGACCGTGCCGCGCTGCGGGACTCCTTCCGGCGGCTCGCCGCACTGTTCGCGCCCCGCTGACCGGCCCCGAGATGCGGACCCGGCCGGGGCCGGTGACCCTGGGAGAGGAAGCCTCAAGCGACGAGGAGGGCTGCCATGTCCTTCATGGACAAGATCAAGGGCATGCTCAAGGGCCATGAGGACATGGCCGACAAGGGCATCGACAAGGGCGGTGACTACGTCGACCAGCGCACCGGCGACAAGTACAAGTCACAGGTCGACACCGGGCAGGACAAGCTGAGGGACGAGTTCGGCACCCGGCAGGACCGGGGCAACCCTCCGCCGTCGTAGCGCTCGGGGGCGGATAGAGTTCCCCCGATGCCGAGCCCTCACGACCCGTACGACTCCTTCGTCCGTGTGCGCGGTGCCCGTGAGCACAACCTCAAGGGCGTCGACGTGGACATCCCGCGGGACGTGCTGGCCGTGTTCACCGGCGTGTCCGGCTCGGGAAAGTCGTCCCTGGCGTTCGGCACGATCTACGCCGAGGCCCAGCGGCGGTACTTCGAGTCGGTCGCGCCGTACGCGCGCAGGCTGATCCACCAGGTCGGGGCGCCGCAGGTCGGTGAGATCAGCGGGCTGCCGCCGGCCGTCTCCCTGCAGCAGCGCCGTTCGTCCCCCACCTCCCGCTCCTCGGTCGGGACGGTCACCAATCTCTCCAACTCCCTGCGCATGCTCTTCTCGCGTGCCGGGGAGTATCCGCCGGGCGCCGAGCGGCTCGATTCCGACGCGTTCTCGCCGAACACGGCCGCCGGGGCCTGCCCCGGGTGCCACGGTCTGGGCCATGTGCACGAGACCACCGAGGAGTTGCTGGTCCCGGACCCCTCGCTGTCGATCCGCGAGGGCGCGATCGCCGCCTGGCCGGGCGCCTGGCAGGGCAAGAACCTGCGCGACATCCTGGACGCGCTGGGCCACGACGTGGACCGGCCCTGGCGGGAGCTGCCCGGGTCCGAGCGGCGGTGGATCCTGTTCACGGACGAGCAGCCCGTCGTGACCGTGCACCCGGTGCGGGACGCCGACCGCATCCAACGGCCGTACCAGGGCACGTACATGAGCGCCCGGCGGTATGTGCTGAAGACCTTCTCGGACACCAAGTCGGCCACCCTGCGCGCGAAGGCGGAGCGGTTCCTGACGAGCGCGCCCTGCCCGGTGTGCGGGGGCAGCCGGCTGCGGCCCGAGGCGCTCGCGGTGACCTTCGGCGGCCGGACCATCGCCGAGCTGGCCGCGCTGCCGCTGACCGACCTCGCCGGACTGCTCGGCGGCGGCACCGAGACCGCGCGGGTGCTCACCGAGGACCTGAAGTCCCGGATCGCCCCGGTGGTCGAGCTGGGCCTCGGCTATCTGAGCCTGGACCGCTCGACCCCGACCCTGTCGGCGGGCGAGCTGCAACGGCTGCGGCTGGCCACGCAGTTGCGGTCCGGGCTGTTCGGTGTGGTGTACGTGCTGGACGAGCCGTCCGCCGGTCTGCACCCGGCGGACACCGCGGCCCTGCTGACCGTGCTGGAGCGGCTGAAGGCCGCGGGGAACTCGGTGTTCGTGGTGGAGCACCATCTGGAGGTGGTCCGCGGCGCCGACTGGCTGGTGGACGTCGGGCCCGGCGCGGGTGAGCACGGCGGGCGGGTGCTCTACAGCGGGCCGCCGGCCGAGCTGGCGTCGGTGCGGGAGTCGGCGACGGCGGCCTTCCTCTTCGACGAGGCGCCGGGGCCCGCGCGCGCCCTGCGCGAGCCGCGCGGCTGGCTGACGGTCGGCCCGGTGACCCGGCACAACCTGCGCGGGGTGACCGCCGGGTTCCCGCTCGGCGCGTTCACCGCGGTCACCGGGGTCTCCGGGTCGGGGAAGTCCACGCTCGTCGGGGAGTTGACGGAGGACCTGGAGGGGGTGCGGCGGCTGCTCCGGGTCGACCAGCGGCCCATCGGGCGCACCCCGCGCTCCAACCTGGCCACCTACACCGGCCTGTTCGACGTCGTCCGCAAGGTGTTCGCCGGGACGGACGAGGCACGCTCGCGCGGGTACGGCGTCGGGCGGTTCTCCTTCAACGTGGCGGGAGGGCGCTGCGAGACCTGCCAGGGCGAGGGGTTCGTCAGCGTCGAGCTGCTGTTCCTGCCGAGCACCTACGCGCCCTGCCCGGACTGCGCCGGCGCCCGCTACAACCCCGAGACGCTGGAGGTGACCTACCGGGGCCGGACCGTCGCCGAGGTCCTCGACCTGACCGTGGAGGCCGCGGCGGAGTTCTTCGCGGACATCCCGGCCGCCGCCCGCAGCCTGGGCACGCTGCTCGACGTCGGGCTCGGCTATCTGCGGCTCGGCCAGCCCGCGACCGAGCTGTCCGGCGGCGAGGCGCAGCGGATCAAACTGGCGAGCGAGCTGCAGCGCGGCCGGCGCGGTCACACCCTGTACCTGCTGGACGAGCCGACGACCGGACTGCACCCCGCCGATGTGGAGGTGCTGATGGAACGGCTGCACGGGCTGGTGGACGCGGGTCACACGGTCGTGGTGGTGGAGCACGACATGACGGTGGTCGCGGGCGCGGACTGGGTGATCGACCTGGGTCCGGGCGGCGGCGACCGAGGCGGCCGTATCGTGGCTGCGGGTCCGCCGGAGCGGGTGGCGGGGGACCCGGAGAGCGCGACGGCGCCCTATCTGTCCCGCGCCCTGAGCTGACGCCCTTGCCCCGCCCTCGCCGAGCCGCCGCCGACGCGGTGCCCGGCCGCGGGTGATCGCTCCGTGCGACCCGTGTCAGGCCCGGTGGGGCTCCGCGGGCAGGTCGGGCCTCGTGGTGCGCTGAGGGACCGGGTGGTCGGTGAGCAGGGTGGTGTGGGTCCAGGCCGGTGCGGCGGCGGTCGGCTGGGCCGCCCGGGCCAGGGCGCGGCGGTCGGGGTGGGTGCCCGGCGGGATCGGTGGCCGTATGTCCACCTCGGCGACGAGGCCCCGGGTGCGGGCCACCCGCCACAGGGAGGCCAGCAGGGTGTCCTCGCCGACGAACGCCGCCGACGTGCCGGGGCCGCCGTCGGTCTGCCGGTAGCGCAGGCCGACCGGCTGCACGGGCACGCCCGCGTCCAGCGCGGCCTGGAAGACCGCCCGGTGGAAGCGGCCGTGGGCCCGGCCGCACCAGGTGCTGCCCTCGGGGAAGGCGGTCACGGCGGCGCCCTCGCGCAGGGCCCCGGCGATCCGGGCGACCGTCTCGGGCAGGGCGCGGATCCGGTCCCGCTCGATGAACAGGGCTCCGCCGCGGGCGGCCAGCGGGCCGGCCACCGGCCACTGCCGCACCTCGGTCTTGGCGAGCATCCGGGCGGGCCGTACGGCGGTCAGCAGCGGGATGTCCAGCCAGGAGACGTGGTTGGCGACCAGCAGCAGCCCGCCGGCCGGTGCCACGGCACCGGTGACGCGCACCCGGACCCCGATGGCCCGCACGATCGCCCGGCACCACCGCCCGACCCACTCGGCGGGGATCCTCCCGCCGAGCGGGGACAGCGCGATCCCGGCCAGCACCAGGGCCGCGACCGCGGTCAGCCGCAGCACGGCCCGGGGTACGGCCGCCGCGGCCCGGTCCCGCTCCACACAGGCGCCCGGGGTGCAGGGCGCGCTGGGCAGCCAGACGCTCATCAGGCCGGCACGAGGGAGAGGAAGTGCCGCAGGTAGCGCGGGTTCACCCGGCGCATCGACAGCAGCACGTACAGGTCGGCGACCCCGAAGTCCGGGTCGTGCGCGGGCTCGCCGCACACCCAGGCGCCGAGGCGGAGGTAGCCGCGCAGCAGGGCGGGGAGCTCGGTGCGCCCGGCGGGGGCCTCGGCGTTCGGCGGCCACGGCAGCAGCGGCCGTACCCGGAACTCCTCGGGGGCCAGGTGCTTGGCGCGGACCCGCTCCCAGGTGGCCGTCGCGAGGGCGCCGCCGTCGGCGAGCGGTACCGAGCAGCAGCCCGCCAGCCACTCGTGCCCGCGGTCGACCATGTAGCGCGCTATCCCGGCCCAGATCAGCCCGATGACCGCGCCGTCCCGGTGGTCGGGGTGCACACAGGAGCGGCCGACCTCGACCAGACCCGGCCGGATCCCGTCCAGCGCGCCCAGCTCGAACTCGCCCTCGGAGTAGAGCCGGCCGGCGACGGCGGCCCGCTCGGGCGGCAGCAGCCGGTAGGTGCCGACGACCTGCCCGGTCACGGTGTCGCGGACGAGCAGGTGGTCGCAGTACGCGTCGAAGGCGTCGACGTCGAGGCCCGGCTGCGGGCCGGCCAGCAGGGCGCCCATCTCTCCGGCGAAGACGTCGTGCCGCAGCCGCTGCGCGGCGCGCACGTCGTCCTCGTCGCGGGCGAGGGCGACGGTGTAGCGGGTGGGCGCCGCGGGCTGCGGGGGACGATCGAGGGTGGAAACGCCGGTCATGGCTCTCTCCTGGTCACGGGCCGGTTCGGCGACGGGGCGGCGGGCCGGTGCGTACGGCCCGCCGCTCCTGTTCTTCCGATGCCGGTTGGCCTGCGCGTGACCGGTGCCAGGAGAGTGGGTGTGGTGTTGTTGAACGGCGGTGGGCGCTACCTCTTCCCCGCCTTGCGGGTGGCCCGCAGCCATTCCTTGTTCATGCCCGTGATGGAGACCAGCGGAATGCCCTTGGGGCAGGCGGTGGCGCACTCGCCGGTCAGGGTGCAGCCGCCGAAGCCCTCGGCGTCCATCTGCGCCACCATGTCCAGCACCCGCGTCTCCCGCTCGGGCGCGCCCTGCGGCAGCACATTGAGGTGGTTGACCTTGGCGGAGGTGAACAGCATCGCCGCGCCGTTCGGGCACGCGGCCACGCAGGCCCCGCATCCGATGCACTCCGCGTGCTCGAACGCGAAGTCGGCGTCCGCCTTCGGCACCGGCGTGGCGTGGGCCTCCGGCGCGGACCCGGTCGGCGCGGTGACGTAGCCGCCGGCCTGGATGATCCGGTCGAACGCGGACCGGTCGACCACCAGGTCCTTGATCACCGGGAAGGCGGCGGCCCGCCACGGCTCGATGTCGATCGTGTCGCCGTCCTGGAAGGACCGCATGTGCAGCTGGCAGGTGGTGGTCCGCTCCGGCCCGTGCGCGTCGCCGTTGATGACGAGCGAGCACGCGCCGCAGATGCCCTCGCGGCAGTCGTGGTCGAAGGCGACGGGGTCCTCGCCGGCGAGGATGAGCTGTTCGTTGAGGACGTCCAGCATCTCCAGGAAGGACATGTCGGACGAGATTCCGTCCACCTCGTACGTGGACATCGCTCCGTCGGCGCCGGCGTTCTTCTGCCGCCAGACGCGCAGGGTGAGCTTCATGCGTAGCTCCGCTGGGTGGGGTGGACGTACTCGAAGACCAGGTCTTCCTTGTGCAGGACGGGCGCGGAGCCCGTACCGGTGAACTCCCAGGCCGCCGCGTAGCCGAACTCGTCGTCCCTGCGGGCGGCCTCGCCGTCGGGGGTCTGGGACTCCTCGCGGAAGTGACCGCCGCAGGACTCGGCGCGGTGCAGCGCGTCGAGGCACATCAGCTCGGCGAGCTCCAGGTAGTCGACGATCCGGTTGGCCTTCTCCAGCGACTGGTTGAACTCCTCGCCGGTGCCGGGCACCTTGATCCGCCGCCAGAACTCGGCGCGGATCTCGGGGATGCGCTCCAGGGCCTTGCGCAGCCCGGAGTCCGTGCGGGCCATGCCGCACAACTCCCACATCAGCTCGCCGAGTTCGCGGTGGAAGGAGTCGGGGGTGCGGTCGCCGTCGACGGACAGCAGCAGGTTCAGCCGGTCCTCGGTCTCGGCCAGTACCTCCCGCACCACGGGGTGTCCGGCGGTGACGGGCTCCTGGTGCGGGTTGCGGGCCAGGTAGTCGTTGATGGTGGCCGGGAGGACGAAGTAGCCGTCGGCCAGGCCCTGCATCAGCGCCGAGGCGCCCAGGCGGTTGGCGCCGTGGTCGGAGAAGTTGGCTTCGCCGATCGCGAACAGGCCGGGGACGGTGGTCTGCAGGTCGTAGTCGACCCAGAGTCCGCCCATCGTGTAGTGCACGGCCGGGTAGATCCGCATCGGCACCTGGTACGGGTCCTCGTCGGTGATCCGCTGGTACATGTCGAAGAGGTTGCCGTACTTGGCCTCGACGGCCTCCCGCCCCATGCGCTCGATCGCGTCCGCGAAGTCCAGGTACACGCCCTGGCCGCCGGGGCCCACTCCCCTGCCCTCGTCGCAGACGTTCTTCGCGGCGCGGGAGGCGATGTCGCGCGGGACCAGGTTGCCGAAGGACGGGTAGATGCGCTCCAGGTAGTAGTCGCGCTCGTCCTCGGGGATCTGGTGCGGCGGCCGGTCGTCGCCCTTGGCCTTGGGCACCCAGATCCGGCCGTCGTTGCGCAGCGACTCGCTCATCAGCGTCAGCTTGGACTGGTGGTCGCCGGTGCGCGGGATGCAGGTCGGGTGGATCTGCGTGAAGCAGGGGTTGGCGAAGTACGCGCCGCGCCGGTGCGCCCGCCAGACGGCGGTCGCGTTGGAGTTCATGGCATTGGTCGACAGGTAGAAGACGTTGCCGTAGCCGCCGGAGGCGAGCACGACGGCGTCCGCGAAGTAGGTGTCGATCCTGCCGGTGACCAGGTCCCGGGCCACGATGCCGCGGGCCCGTCCGTCGACGACGATCAGGTCCAGCATCTCGGTGCGCGGGTGCATCTCCACGTTGCCGGCGGCGATCTGCCTGCTGAGGGCCTGGTAGGCGCCGAGCAGCAGCTGCTGGCCCGTCTGGCCGCGGGCGTAGAAGGTGCGGGAGACCTGGACACCGCCGAAGGAGCGGGTGTCGAGCAGACCGCCGTACTCGCGGGCGAACGGCACGCCCTGGGCCACGCACTGGTCGATGATCTCGACGGAGATCTGCGCGAGCCGGTGCACGTTGGACTCGCGGGCGCGGAAGTCGCCGCCCTTGACGGTGTCGTAGAACAGCCGGTGGACCGAGTCGCCGTCGTTGCGGTAGTTCTTCGCCGCGTTGATGCCTCCTTGCGCGGCGATGGAGTGGGCGCGGCGCGGGGAGTCCTGGTAGCAGAACTGGACCACGTGGTAGCCCTGTTCGGCCAGGGTGGCGCCCGCGGAGCCGCCCGCGAGGCCGGTGCCGACGACGATGACCGTGTGCTTGCGCCGGTTGGCGGGGTTGACCAGCTTGGCCTCGAAGCGGCGCTTGTCCCAGCGCTCGTGGACCGGGCCGGACGGGGCCTTGGCGTCGGTGACCGGTTCGCCGGTCGCGTAGTTCACGTAGTCGGTCATGTCAGCTCACCACTCCGGTCATGACGCCCACGGGTACGGCGACGAAGCCGGCCGTGAGCAGCAGCGCGAGGACGTTGGCGACGGTCTTCAGGGCGCGGTCGCGGGCGCGGCTGCCGACGCCGAGGGTCTGCGCCGCGCTCCAGAAGCCGTGCCGGATGTGCAGGCCGAGCGCGAGCATCGCGACGATGTAGATGACGTCGCCGTACCAGGTGGAGAAGGTGTCGACCACGTTCTGGTACGGGTGCCCCTCCTGGAAGCCGCCGGAGTGCACGGTGCCGGTGGTCAGGTCCAGGAGGTGCCAGACGATGAACAGGCCGAGGATGATCCCGCCCCAGCGCATGGTGCGGGTGGCGTAGCTCGCCCGCGGCCTCGCGTGCACGTACTTGCTGGGCCGGGCCCTGATGTCCCGGCGGCTGAGCTGGTAGGCGCAGGTGGCGTGGGCGACCACGGCGGCGACCAGGACGATCCGGATGAGCCAGAGCGTCCACTCGTAGTGCATGAAGGGTTCGCCGACGGTGCGCAGCCAGTGGGCGTAGTGGTTGAACTCGCCCGCCCCGAAGTAGATCTTCAGGTTCCCGATCATGTGCGCCACCAGGTAGAGCAGCATGATCAGGCCGCTGACGGCCATCACCGTCTTCTTGCCGACGGTGGAGTCCCACATCGTGCGCGCCATGGACGGCCGTCGGTCCGTCCGCGTTGCCAGAGCCATGGAACAGCACGCTAGGACCGGAGCACCCGATCGGTCCAAGACATGGTCCAGCTCGTTTCCATAGGCACTGGCTATTCTTCCTGCATGCAGTTCCAGCAGCTCCAGTACTTCGTCGCCGTCGCCGAGACCCGGCACTTCACGCGGGCCGCCGATCTGGTCCATGTCGCCCAGCCGTCACTGTCGCAGCAGATCAAGGCGCTGGAGCGGGAGCTGGGCGCGGATCTGTTCCTGCGCGCCCGGGGCAACATCACGCTCACCGACGCGGGCGAGGCGCTGCTGCCGCTGGCCCGGCGGATCCTGGCGGACGCGGACACGGCCCGCTACGAGGTGCAGGAACTGGTGCAGCTGCGCCGGGGCCGGGTACGGCTCGGGGCGACACCGAGCCTGTGCACCGGACTGCTGCCCGACGTGCTGCGCGCCTTCCACGACCGCTACCCCGGCATCCGGCTGCTGATCGAGGAGGGCGGCTCGCACGACCTGGTGCGGGGGCTGGCCCGGGGCGCGCTGGACCTGGCCCTGGTCGTGCTGCCGCTGCCGACGCCGTCCCCGGCACTGACGACGGTGGAGCTGCTGCGCGAGGATCTGGTGGTGGTGTCGTCACCGGAGGCGCCGGCGCCCGGGCGGGGCGGGCGGGTGGTGCGCATCGCCGATCTGGAGGGCGAGCGCTTGGTGATGTTCCGGCACGGCTACGACCTGCGTGAGCTGACCGTGGCCGCGTGCCGCGCCGAGGGGTTCGAGCCGGACTTCGCCGTGGAGGGCGGCGAGATGGACGCGGTGCTCGGCTTCGTACGGGCGGGGCTGGGGGTGGCCGTCGTCCCGCGGATGGTCGCGACCCGGTCCGGGCGGGGCCTGCGGGTGACGCCGCTGGCCCGGCCCGGACTGCACCGGACGATCGCGCTGGCCCACCGCAGCGACGTGGCGCCGCCGCGGGCGGCGCGGGAGTTGCAGCGGATGCTGCTCGAGCGATAGTTCGCTCCGGCACCTTGTTTCATGGCACACCTATCCGCATAATGCGCTTATGCATAAGCCGGTTATGGAAGCGGCCGACGCCGGGGCGTCACCGGAAGAGCTGATGATCGCGGTGGAGCAGCTGGTGCTCCACGTGCGGCGCAGCGCCACGACGGGGGGCCTCAGCAGCGCGGCCTCGTCGGTGCTCAGCCGTCTCGGCCGCGAGGGCCCGCACCGGCTGACCGACCTGGCCCGCAGCCAGGGCGTCTCGCAGCCGAACATGACCCAGCTCGTCACCCGCATGGAGCGGGCGGGCCTGGTCCGGCGCACCGCCGACAGCCGCGACGGCCGGGGTGTCCTGGTGGCGGCCACCGACACCGGCCTCGAGGTCTTCCGGCAACGCCGGGCCGAACGCACCCAGGCCCTGCTGGAGGTCGTCGAGCGGCTGAGCGGACGCGAGCAGGAGGCCGTACGGCTCGCCCTGCCCGCCCTGGCCCGCGCGATCCGGGAACGCCCCGCCGACGCCTGACGCCACCACCCCCGTACCTGCATCCCGTACCCGCACCCCCGCACCTCCCTCAACCATCCGGGAGAAAGCCGCACATGAGTGCTTCGCACGAACGGGCCGCGAGCCCCTTCAAGCAGCCGAAGGCCGTCTGGGCCGTCGCGTTCGCCTGCGTGATCTCGTTCATGGGCATCGGTCTGGTCGACCCGATCCTGCCCGCCCTGGCGACGAGCCTGCACGCCTCCCCCAGCCAGGTCTCGCTGCTGTTCAGCAGCTACCTGATCGTGACCGCCGTGGCCATGCTGATCGTCGGCTGGGTCTCCAGCCGGCTCGGCGCCAAGCGCACCCTGGTGATCGGTCTGGCCGTCATCGTCGTCTTCGCCGCCCTCGCCGGCGCCTCCGGCTCGATCAACGGCATCGTCGGCTTCCGGGCCGGCTGGGGCCTGGGCAACGCACTGTTCATCGCCACCTCCCTGGCCGTCATCGTGGCCTCGGCCAGCGGCGGGTTCGCCGGCGCGATCATCCTGTACGAGACCGCTCTCGGCCTCGGCATCGCCGTGGGGCCGCTGCTCGGCGGGGAGTTGGGGGCCATCAGCTGGCGCGGCCCGTTCTTCGGCGTGGCGGTGCTCATGGCGATAGCCCTGGTGGCGACCCTGGCCTTCGTGCCGTCGCTGCCGAAACCGGCCCGGCCCACCTCACCCCTCGCCCCGCTCCGCGCACTGCGCCACCGCGGCCTGCTGACCATGGGCATCATGGCGCTGCTGTACAACTGGGGCTTCTTCACCATGCTCGGGTACGCGCCCTACCCGATGGAACTGAGCGCGCACCAGCTGGGGCTGGTGTTCACCGGCTGGGGTCTGCTGGTGGCCGCGTTCAGCGTGTTCTTCGCCCCGCGCCTGCAGGCCCGCTACGGCACCGCTCCCGTGCTCTACGCCAACCTGCTCGGCCTCGGCGTCGTGATGGCCGTCATCGCCGCCGGGGTGAAGACGCCCACCGTGGTCATCGTCGCCGTCATCGTCAGCGGCGCCTTCATCGGCATCAACAACACGCTCACCACCCAGGCCGTCATGCTGGTCTCCCCCGTCGAGCGCCCCGTGGCCTCCTCCGCCTACGGCTTCCTGCGCTTCATCGGCGGCGGCCTGGCGCCGTACGTCGCGGGCAAGCTCGCCGACGCGACGGATCTGAGCGTGCCGTTCTACGTCGGTGCCGCCACGTTCGTCCTCGCGATCCCGGTCCTGGCCGGCGGCCACGGGCTGCTCCGCCGGGCCGAGGCGCATCTGAGGCCTTCCGTGGGCACGGTGCCGGAAGGGGAGCCCTCGGCGCCGGTGGTCAGCGGGTGAGGCGTCCCCTCACCCCGTGGCGTCGACCAGCACCAGGTCGTGCAGCCGTTCCGGCGGCCCCGGCCGGGCGTAGTACCAGCCCTGGGCCGTGTCGCAGCCCAGTATCCGCAACTGCTCGGCCTGGGCGCCGGTTTCGACGCCCTCCACGGTGACCGCGAGGTCCAGGCTGTGGGCGAGGGAGACGATCCCCTCGACGATCTTCAGGTCGACGGGATCGGCCGGGAACTGCTGCATGCCCCGGGTGAAGGAGCGGTCCAGCTTGAGGATGCTCACCGGCAGGCGGCGCAGGTTGGCGAGGTTGGAGTATCCGGTGCCGAAGTCGTCCAGGGCGATGTCGACGCCCATCTCGGCCAGCCGGCGCAGCGGCTTGAGGAGATCGTCGTCGGCGCCGATCAGCGCGGACTCGGTCACCTCCAGGCACAGGGCGTCCGGGGTGACGCCCGTGCGTTCGAGGATGTCGACCGTGTCCTGGACCAGACCCGGGTGACTGAGCTGGCACGGGGACAGGTTGACGTTGATCCGCAGCGGTCCGGCGGCCGCCTCCTCGCCGTGCCGCTCCCGCCAGGCACGGGCCTGGCGGACGGATTCCTCCAGCACCCAGCGGCCCAGCGGCACGATCAGCCCGGTGTGCTCGGCGAGCGGGATGAAGCGGTCGGGGCCGAGGACGCCGTGCTGCGGATGCAGCCAGCGGACCAGGGCCTCGGCGCCGCGCACGCTGCCGTCGCCGAGGTGGACGAGCGGCTGGTACTCGATGAAGAACTCGCCGCGCTCCAGGGCCGTCGGAAGGGCCGTGGTGAGCCCGTGCCGGGTGATGGCGAGGGCGTCGGCCTCGGGGTCGGCGAGTTCGGAGCGGTTGCCGCCCGCCGACTTGGCCCGGTACATGGTGATGTCCGCGCTGCGCAGGACCTCCGCGGCGGTGCGCTCGGCGGCCGGGCCCTCCACGATGCCGAGGCTGCCGCGCACCATGAGGTCGCGGCCGTCGATGCTGATCGGTGTCACCAGCGCGCCCATGATGCGCTCGGCGAGTTCGTCCACCTTGCGCTCGGTGCCGGGCCCGGTGGTCAGCGCCACGAACTCGTCGCCGCCGAGCCGGGCCACCATCTCGCCCGGCGCGGTCGCGCAGGACTGCAGCCGGTCGGCGACCTCCACCAGCAGCCGGTCGCCCGCCGCGTGCCCGAGGCTGTCGTTGACGGTCTTGAAGCCGTCCAGGTCGAGGTAGCACAGCCCGAAGCGCTGGCCCTCGCCCGCGGCCAGGACCTTCTCCAGGCGTTCGAAGAACAGCGTGCGGTTGGGCAGGCCGGTGAGCGCGTCGTGCGTGGCCTCGTAGCGCAGCCGGAGGTTGAGCAGCCGCCGCTCGGTGGTGTCCTCCATGAGGGCGAGCTGGTACTGGGGGTCGCCGTCGGCGTCGCGCAGCAGGGAGACCGTCAGGTTGGTCCACAGGACCGTTCCGTCGGGCCGGTTGAAGGCCTTCTCCATGTGGTAGTGCTCGCGCGCGCCGCGCACCAGCTCGTCGTAGAGCTTCCAGGTGTGCGGGGCGTCCTCGGGATGCACCCAGTCCTGGACGCGGCGTCCGCGCAGCGACTGCTCCGAGAGCCCGAACATGCGCAGCAGGGCCTCGTTGACCTGCAGCACGTTGCCCTCCAGGTCCGCGATGCCGATCCCTATCGCGGCGCCCTCGAAGACGGCGCGGAACCGGGCCTCGCTGGCGTGCAGCGCCTGGGCGACCACGCCCTGGGCGCGCAACGCGGCCTGGGCGATGGCCTCCTGCTCGGCGAGGGTGCGGGCGCGCAGCGCCTGCGCGTAACCGGCGGCCATCGCGTGCTGCAACCGCGAGGAGCGCAGCCGCAGTTCGTCCTGCGGGCCGTCCTCGCCGCAGTACAGGACCAGATAGGCGTCGACGCAGTCCAGGGTGCGGGTGAGCGCCTCGGGGTCGGTGCAGTGCGCCGCCACCAGGGCGGCACCGACCGCCTTCGCGTCGTCCGCGTCGAAGCTGCGGGCCCGCAGCAGCTCGCTCAGCCGGCGTGCGAGCGGCAGCAGTCGTTCCTCGAACTCGGCGCGGGTGAGCGACGTGGAGGTCACGGGGAACACCGCCCGGCCCCAGATCGTCGTCAGCCGGCGCAGTCTGTCCTCCGGGCCGTCCGGCTCCGCGGTCACGCCGTGCGCCCCACGCCGGCGAACCCGGAGAAGGCGAACGGATCCTCGTCCTCCGGCGCCGACTCCGGCCGCCAGAGCGGCATCGGCACCAGTCCGGGTTCCACCATGTCGTACCCCTCGAAGAACCGCGCGATCTCGTCGCGCGACCGCATGATCAGCGGGTTGCGAATGTCCCTGTATACGTCCACCGCACCCTCGGCCCGCTCGGGCGGCACCGGGATTCCCTCGTACGAGGCATGGGTGAGGATCAGCAGGCTGCCGGGCGCGAGCGCGTCGCGCAGCTCGGCCACCGCGCCGTACGGGTCGTCCGTGTCTTCCACGAAGTGCAGTATGGCAACGAGGAGCAGCGCCACTGGCCGATTCAGGTCGATCAGCCGCTCCACTTGAGGACTTCCGAGGATGTCGTGGGGCTTGAGCAGGTCGGCGGCGACCACGTCGGCCGCCTCGTTGCCCGCCAGCACCGCCTCGCTGTGCGCGACGGCCACCGGGTCGTGGTCGACGTAGACGACGCGGGCGCCGGGTACGGACGCCTGCGCCACCTCGTGGACGTTGCCGAAGGTCGGGATGCCGGAGCCGACGTCGAGGAACTGGGTGATGCCCTGCTCGGCCGCGAAGCGCACGGCCCGGCGCAGGAACGCCCGGTTGGCCTGCATGGTCTTCGGCAGGCCCGGCATGTACTCCATCGCCTTGCGGGCCGCCGCCCGGTCGACCTCGAAGTTGTGCGAACCGCCCAGGTAGTAGTCGTAGATCCGCGAGACGCTCGGCACCGTGATGTCGATGCTGCGTGGGGCCCAGGCGGGACGCTCCATGTATCTCTCCAAGGCGTGGACTTCTGGCGTAGGCGATCCGGTGTTCGAGCTGAGGCTACTGATCGCCCGCCAAAGGAGCGACCCGAACCGGAAATTGACCGTCCGTTCCCGGTCACTGCCTGCGGCAAGCGCACGCACGGCCCCGCTGCGTCACGGCGGCGCGCACACGAGAACGGCCCGCCCCCTCCGTGCGGTGCGGAGGGGGCGGGCCTTCGGTCGCGCGCCGGGTCGGGCGGGGCGATCGACCCTGGGGAGGTGATCTAGTTGCCCGGCGCGCCGACCGGCTTGCCGTCGGGCGAGACGGCGTACCAGGTGCCGCCCACGCCCTGACCGTTGGTGTCCCCGGGGGCCTTGTCCCCGGAGAAGGTGTAGATCGGCCAGCAGTTGACCGTCATCTGCTTCACTCCGTCGGGACGGGTGAAGCCCATCAGTCCCTTCTTCTTGACGCCCTGGGTGTCCTCGGTCTTGACCGGGGCGACGGCGGGCCACTTCTGCAGGCACGCCCCGGTGCAGTTCGAGACGGACTTCGGCCAGGCCTTGTCCTTCAGGAAGCGGTAGACCGTCATGCCGTTCTTGTCGACGACGACGTCACCGAGCTTGGCGTCCTTACGGACGGACAGACCGGGCAGGTCGGACAGTTTGGCCTTCTTGCCGTTGGGGGCGAGCGCGAACCAGGTGCCGTTCACCCCCTGGCCGTTGACGTCACCGGCCTTCGCGTCCTTGACGTAGCGGTAGGCGGGCCAGCCGCCGATGGTCAGCTGCTTGGTGCCGTCGGGCCGGGTCACCTCGCCGAGCTGGGACTTGTCGACCCCGGCCCCGGCGGTGGCGTCGTTCGCGGGCACCGGCGGCCAGGTGGTGGCGCAGGTGCCGGAGCAGTTCGAGGCCGGCGGGTTGGCGGTGTCCTTGTCGAACCGGTAAAGGGTGAGGCCGGAGCCGTCGGTCAGCACGTTGCCGAATTCTGGGTTGGCGGCCACCGTCAGCTTGCCCGCGGGGGCGACCTGGGCCGGGGAGGCGGAGCTCTTGTTCCCGTCGGCGCCGTAGCCGTTGGCCGCGCCGGTCGCGGGCCCGGAGCCCGGGTTGCCGTAGTCACCGGCCGCCGTGGTGGCCCCGACGTTCTGGGCCCCGGCCGCCGAGCTGCCGCCGTTGTCCTGACCGCACGCCGTCGTCAGCGTCAGCACCGCGGCGGCCGTGGCCACCAGTGAGGCGGTCCGCCAGGTGGTCTTCATCGTCAACTCCCCATCATCGCCTGGATATTGCAGCGCCTGCTGTGCCGCCGCACGGTCATGGGTACGGAGCGCAGGGGCGGGAGCGTTCAACGGGGCGGGAAGTTCTTCGGGAATTTCTTTCCGGACGCTGTGACGCGCGCGGCTCCTCGCATCCCGCACATCCGCATGATTGCCCACCCATCCGCATGTTTCGGCGTGTCAAACCATGAACCACCGGATGTCCTTCCTTAGGAGCAATCCGGCCGCACTGCGGCGTACGACCGCGTGTCGCCGCCCATGCTCTCCGTCGTGCATGGACCCGAAGTGACCCGACGCGTCCCCGTCGCACGGGCGTTGGCCCTGCTGACGCTGACCTGGACCCTGGTGGGCTGCCCGGTCGGCAGCGCGTCGGCCGACGCCTGCGCATACGCCTCGACGGGCCCGGACGGCACGGTGGCGCTGGCCTACGCCGGCGGCCACCACTGGCCGGCTCCCCCGGGCTGTCCCGAGCCGCCGCCGTGCCCGCCCACCCCGACTCCGACTCCGACGCCACCCCCGCCGCCCGAGCCACCGCCTCCGCCGAAACCGAAGCCGGCCCCGAAGCCGCGGCCGGTCCCCCCGCCCGCTCCCAAGCCGAAACCCCCCGTGCGGCCCGCCCCGGCCCCGCCGGCCCCCCGGCCGACGCCCCCGCCGCCGCCACCGCCCCCGCCGCCCGCGCCCGAACCGTCACCGAAGCCCAGGCCGCGGCCCTCGGTGACCCCGGTGAGCTACCCGGCGTACCACCCGCACCCCGCCGCCCATCACGCCCCCGGCCGCACCACGCCGGTCATCTACGTCCTGCTGATCACCGTGCCCGCGATCGTCGCCGTCGCGGCCCTGCGCCCGCGCTGACGCGCCGGCCGCTCACCTCTGGAGGCACCTGTTGTCGGATTGGCTTGTTCTCGTCCTCGCGATGCTGGGGGCCTGTGCCGTGGTGGTCGTCGTCACCGTCGTACGGCACAAGAGGGCTCCCGAGGACGAGGATCCCAGCGAGACGCCGGACGTCATCGAGTACATGACCATGTGGATCGGCGTCGTGTACGCCATCGTCCTGGGGCTCGCCATCGCGGGCGTGTGGGAGGCCCGTGGCTCCGCCCAGGACCATGTGCAGTCGGAGGCCCAGGCGCTGCACGAGATCTCGCAGCGCGTGCGGGTCTACCCGCCGGACGTCCGTGACCGGATCCGGGACGACGTCGACGCCTACGTCACCTATGTCGTGCACACCGAGTGGAAGACGATGGCGGACCACGAGCAGGTCACCGACCGCGGCACCGCGCTGCTGCAGAAGGTCCGCGAGGACGTCACCGACTACCGGCCGAAGAACGACTTCGAGGCGCAGGCCTACCAGCCGCTGCTGGACCAGATGGCCGCCGCCGACCAGGCCCGCAACGCGCGCGCCGGCTCGACGGGGGCCACCATGCCGCCGGTGGTGTGGTGGGGGCTGCTCACCGGGGCGCTGGTCACCATCGGCATGGTGTTCGCGCTGCAGATCCGGCGCACCGCACGCGAGTTGATCCTGGCCGGGCTGTTCTCCGCGACCATCGCGTTCATGCTGTTCCTCATCTGGGACTTCGACGCCCCCTTCAGCCGGGGCATCGCGGTGGGGGCGGACCCGTTCCTGAGCCTGTTCCCGTCGGTCGCCGGATAGTCCCGGCCGCGGTCGCGCCGCCGCCGCTGCCGCGCGGAAGGCCTGTCGCCCCGGCTCCCGCGAGGGACCGGGGCGGCGGCCTGCCGGCGTGCGCCGTGCCGGCGTGCACCGTGCCGGCGGGGCCGGTCGGCCGTGGGGCCGTCAGATCCGCTTCTCGTGCCGGCGGCGCAGCCAGAACACACCGCCGGCGATGACGCTGGAGGCCACCAGTCCGCCGCCGACGGCCAGGTCGGCCGTCGTGGCGCCGGTGGTGCTGCCGCCTCCGGCACCGCCCCGGACCCCGCCGGCGGGGAGCACGCGCGGCATGGCGACGACGTCGCGCAGGAAGCCGTCGCCCCGGCCGCCGGAGTCGTCGCCAGGACCGCTGCCGTCACGCGCGCGGCCGAAGTCGTCACCGCCGCCGAGGCCCGCCCCGCGACCGGCGGACCCGTCGCCCCGCCCGGCACCGGAGTCTCCCCCGCGGTCGTCACCGTCACGCGCGCGGCCGAAGTCCCCGCCCCGGCCACCGGAGTCGTCGCCAGGGCCGTTGCCGAAGTGGTCGGCGCGGTCCTCGGAGTTCGAGCGCTCGTCTCCGCTGACCGTCTTGTCGACGTGGCCGACGCCGTCGAAGCCGCCGACGCCCACCCCTGCCACACCGGTGCCTGCGGCACCGTACGCCCGGACGCCGGTACCTCTGATGCCTGTGCCGCCGACGCCGGTGCCCGTGCCGGCGAAGGCGACGGCTTCCGCCGCGTCGGAGACGGACGGCCCGCCGCCGTTGTCCAGGCCGTCGGCGACGGCGGCCGCGGTGGCGAGCCCGAGCACCGCGACCGCGGAGCACGCGGCCGCGCGGGCACGTTGATTGCGCATGTGATCCTCCGCGGAAGGCGCCCCGGGCCGGTACCCGGGTCGTTCGGCGAGAAAGCACCTCCCGGGACGACCCTCGGGCGCCCGGAACACGCCCGCATCCGGAGAATGGTCCGTCCTGGTGATCCGACGCATCGTCAGACGATCACACAGGCGGACATCGCCGCAGGTCATGGGCCGTCAGAAAAGAAGCATGGACGGCAACTCGGATGGCGCACCCACACGGCCGCGCACCACCCGTTCGCCGCTCACCCCGTCGCCCGGCACCCGTACGGGACTTAGCGTTTCCCCATGCGCGAGGGACGGCGCGACGGCCCGGTCGAGAGGGGATGGCGCATGTCTGCGTCCAAGCTATCCAAGCTGTCCGAGCCGTCCGAGCCGTCCGAGCTCGCGGAAGAGGAGGAACGGCGCAGGAGGCGCGCCCCGTGGGGCGTGATCGCGCTTGTCCTGCTGACCGGCCTGGCACTCATCCGCAACGGTTCGGGGGAGTTCGACGTCGGCCCGCCGCAGCCCGCCTCGGCCGCGGCACCCGACACCCGCAGCGCCGCGGGCACGGCGGCCCACGCCTCCCTCACTCCGCTGCCGTTCGCCGCCGTCGAGCGGATCCGGATCCCCGCGATCCGGGTGGACGCCCCGGTCGTTCCGGTGGGCCTGGACGCCGACGGCTGGGTCGGCGCGCCGCCGCCCGACCACGCCGATCTGGCGGGCTGGTTCACCGGTGCGGTCTCCCCCGGCGAGAAGGGCACGGCCGTCGTCGTCGGCCACGTCGACAACCAGCGGGGCCCCGCCGTGTTCTACGGGCTCGGAGCCCTGAAGAAGGGAAACCGGGTCGAGGTCGCGCGCAAGGACGCAAAGACCGCCGTGTTCGAGGTCTACGGGGTCGAGGTCTTCGACAAGAGCGCTTTCCCCGGCGCCCGCGTGTACGGCTCGAAGGGCGCACCGGAGCTGAGGGTCATCACCTGCGGCGGCGGCTTCTCCAAGCAGAACGGATACACCGGGAACGTCGTCGTCTTCGCCCGCCTGGTCGCGGTGGACTGACGGCCGCGACCGGGCGGGCGGACGCCCGGAACCCCGTCACACGCGTCTGCGGGGCACCGTCAGGTGGTAGCCGGAGTCGAGGAGATGCGGCAGCCATTCGCGGATGGCGCGGACGGTCTGCGAGCGGTCGCCCCCGGCGTCGTGGGAGAGCACGACGACGCCGGGGGCGGCGCCGCCCTCCACCCGGTCGATGATGGTGGCGGTGCCGGGCGTCTCCCAGTCGGTGGTGTCGACGGTCCAGGCCATCGGTTCCATGCCCATCGCGGCGCCCAGCTGGAAGGCGGCCCGGTTCCAGGCGCCGTAGGGCGCGCGGAACCACTGCGGGCGCTCGCCGTAGGTGTCCTCGATGATGTCGCTGGTGCGCTCCATCTCGGAGCGGATCTCCTTGCGGTCGAGGGTCGTCAGCAGCGGGTGCGTCCAGGTGTGGTTGCCGACGACGTGACCTTCCTCGGCCATCCGGGCCACCAGTTCCCTGTTGTCGACGACGCACTCGCCGCACACGAAGAACATGGCCCGGACGTCGTACTTGGCGAGGGTGTCGAGGATGTGCGGGGTGTACTCCGGGTTGGGGCCGTCGTCGAAGGTCAGCATCATGCGCCGGCCGCTTCCGGAGATCTGCAGGATGGGTTCCGTGCGCACCTTCAGCTTGCGCGGTGCGGCGCGCGGCGGTCCGTAGCCGGTGAGCGGCTGGAGACGGAAGGTGGAGGGCTTGAGCGCCTGGGCGGCCTGCGGGCCGGCGGCGGGGGCGGCGGCGGTCACGGCGGTGTCCTCGTCACCGCCCGCCAGGACGACTCCGGCGGTGCCCGCGGCCCCGAGTGCGGCGGCGCCGGCGAAGAGCATCCGGCGCCGAGTGAGCAACTGATCCTTCTGCATGACTCATCACTCGCCCCACCGGCCTTGGGCGCACCCCAACGACACCGGTGCGGCGGGGCGAAAGCACCCGGACGGACCAGTGCGGGGTTCAGCGGCGGCGCACCAGCGGGAAGGGCAGCGTCTCCCGGATCGTCAGGCCGGTGAGGAACATGACGAGCCGGTCGACGCCGATGCCGAGGCCGCCGGTCGGGGGCATGGCGTACTCCAGGGCCTCCAGGAAGTCCTCGTCCAGTTCCATGGCCTCCGGGTCGCCGCCGGCGGCGAGCAGCGACTGCTCGGTGAGCCGCCGGCGCTGTTCGACGGGGTCGGTCAGCTCGGAGTAGGCGGTGCCGAGTTCGGTGCCGAAGGCGACGAGGTCCCAGCGCTCGGCGAGCCGCGGGTCGGCCCGGTGCTGCCGGGTGAGCGGGGAGACGTCGGTCGGGAAGTCCCGGTAGAACGTGGGCAGCCGGGTGCGTGCCTCGACGAGGCGCTCGTACATCTCCAGGACCACGTCGCCGGGGGTGTCGTCCGCGGTGTACGGCACCCCGGTGCGGTCGCACAGCCGGTGCAGGCGCAGCAGTTCGGTGCCGGGGCCGATCTCCTCCCCCACCGCCTCGGAGAGCGCGCCGTACACCGTCCTGACCGGCCAGGCGCCCGAGATGTCGTACTCCTCGCCGTCCTTGCGGGCCACCGGGGAGCCGAAGGCGGCGGTGGCGGCGCCCTGGATCAGTTCCCGGGTCAGGTCGAGCATGACGAGGTAGTCGGCGTGCGCCTGGTAGGCCTCCAGCATCGTGAACTCGGGGTTGTGCTTGTAGGAGACGCCCTCGTTGCGGAAGGTGCGGCCCAGTTCGAAGACCTTCTCCAGGCCGCCGACGCAGAGCCGTTTCAGATACAGCTCGGGTGCGATGCGCAGGTACATGTCGAGGTCGTAGGCGTTGATGTGGGTGGTGAAGGGGCGGGCGTTGGCGCCGCCGTGGATCTGCTGGAGCATCGGGGTCTCGACCTCGAGGTAGCCGCGCTCCAGCAGTCCCTGGCGCAGGGCCTGGACGGCGGCGGAGCGGGCCCTGATCACGTCGCGGGCGTCCGGCCTGGTGGCCAGGTCGAGATGGCGGCGGCGGACCCTGGCCTCGGGGTCGGTGAGGCCGCGCCGCTT
Source organism: Streptomyces sp. NPDC051133 (assembly GCF_040682635.1). NCBI lineage: Bacteria > Bacillati > Actinomycetota > Actinomycetes > Kitasatosporales > Streptomycetaceae > Streptomyces > Streptomyces sp. NPDC051133. Next base: position 357,162 of record NZ_JBFBBK010000001.1, on the reverse strand, counting down.
GTCGGGCAGGGGGTGCAGGCACTTTCCGGTCAGCTGCCAGGAGGTGACGAAGACGGTGGGTTCGCCCCGGTCGCTGAGGCCGGTGCGGCCGGTGACGGTGATGTGGTCGCCGATGTCGGTGTCGGCGGTGAAGCGGTCGAGGGCGGCGCCGGACCGGTCGCGGGTGAGGGCGATCTGGTGGTCGCCGGACCAGTCGCGCAGTACGGCGAAGACGATGCCGCCGAAGTCCCGGACCAGCATGACGCGTCCGGCGACGACGACGTCCTCGTCCGGGGGGAGTCCGGCGAGTGCGTGGGTGGGGACGGGGGCGCCGACCGGGTAGGGGTCGGTGCCGGTGGCGCGCAGCCGGTCCAGGGTGCGGTGCCGGACGCGGACCTGTTCGGGCAGGCCCGCGTCCGGGGCTGCGGGCCCGGCCTGGTCCCCTCCGTCGAGGCCGAGCGCCGTCAGGGACGGCAGCCCCTCGGTCGTCGCGGGCCGCTGTCCGGCCTTCGGGTGCCCCTTTCCCCAGAGTTTGCGCAACGACGGTACGGAGACGAAGCCTTCGGCGATGCCCGAGGCGAGGCCGATGCGGGCCAGGGAGGCGGCCTCGCCGTAGCAGATGAAGCGCGGGTACCACTCGGGGTGGTACTTGGCGTTGGACCGGTAGAGGGCCTCCAGCTGCCACCAGCGGGAGAAGAACAGCAGCAGGTGGCGCCAGAGCCTGAGGACGGGTCCGGCGCCGATGCGGGCGCCCTCCTCGAAGACGGAGCGGAAGACGGCGAAGTTCAGCGAGATGCGGCGCACGCCCAGCTTCGGCGCGGCGGCGCACAGTTCCGCCGCCATGAACTCCATCACGCCGTTGGGAGCGGCGCGGTCACGGCGCATCAGGTCCAGGGAGATGCCGCCGCGGCCCCAGGGCACGAAGGAGAGCAGGGCGAGGAGCCGGCCGTCCTCGCCGAGGGCCTCCACGAGCAGGCAGTCGCCGTCGGCGGGGTCGCCGAGCCGGTCCAGGGCCATGGAGAAGCCGCGCTCGGTCTCGGTGTCCCGCCAGGCGTCGGCCTTGTCGACGACCTCCTCCATCTCCCGGTCGGTGAGACCGGCGTGGCGGCGGATCCGGGTGGTGGCCCCGGTGCGGCGGACCCGGTGCACGGCCTGGCGGGTGACGCGCATGTCCCGGCCGTCCAGGTCGAAGTCGGCCACGTGGACGATCGCCTCGTCGCCGAGCTGCAGTGCGCCGAGCCCGGCGCGGGCGTAGGCGCGGGCGCCGTCCTCGGAGGCGCCCATCACGGCGGGCGCCCAGGCGTAGCGGCGGGCCACGTCCAGCCAGGCGGCGATCGCGTGCGGCCAGGCCTCCGGGTCGCCGACGGGGTCTCCGCTGGCCAGGCACACCCCGGCCTCGACGCGGTAGGTGACGGCGGCCTTGCCGCTGGGCGAGAAGACGACGGCCTTGTCCCGGCGGGTGGCGAAGTAGCCGAGGGAGTCCCGCTCGCCGTAGACGTGGAGCAGGGCCCGGATGCGGGCCTCCTCGTCGTCGTGCAGGGCGGCTTCCAGGCGCTGGGACCGGAACAGCGTGGCGGCGGCGTTGAGCAGGGCGAGCGCGCCGAGCAGGCCGAGCACGAAGGTGACCTGGCGCGGCGGGCGGCCGGCGAAGGAGCCGGCCGAGACGAGGCCGCCGCACACCCGGTCGGCCGCCCAGGCCAGGTGCTGGTCCGCCGGGAGCGTGCCCGGGAACAGCATGACCAGCCCCCAGCCCAGCAGGATCGCCACGACGAGCCCGCCCAGCAGCACGGCGAGCGCCCGCCGCACGGCGGCGCGGCGGGAGGCGGCGTAGAACTCCCGGCGGGCGACGACCAGCAGGAGCAGCAGCAGCCCGCACAGCACGAGGGACGGCAGCGATTGCGCGTACAGGCCGAGGGCGACGCCGAGCGCGTCGGTGAGGACGACCAGCCCGAGATAGACGACGACCAGCCACCAGGCGACCTTCTTGCGCGCGGCGGTGGCGCCGGCCAGCAGGAACAGGAAGACGGCGTAGGCGAGGTTGGCGCTGATCGGGAGCAGGACCAGGTCCAGGGCGTGCGCCACCGGGCGGAGCAGGCGGCGCAGCGGTTCGATGAGCGCGAGCAGGGCGCACAGCAGGCCGAGCGCGGCGAAGAGCGTCGCGAAGGCCTGCGGTACCCAGCCGAGGCGTCCGCCGCCGGGCGGGCGCATCGGGGCCGTGGCGTGCCCGCGTGCGGCGGGCTCCGCGGTGGCAGTCATGGTTCCGACTGTAGGAAGGGGACGGGCCGCTCGCCCGTCGAGCGCGCCCCTGACCCCAAGGGGAGTCGCCGGTTCCGATAGCCTCGGCCCGTGACGGAACAGCACGAACAGCATTCGCACCAGTTCGAGCTGGGCACGGACGGGCCCAAGGTCATCGTGGTGGGCGTGGACGGCTCGGACTCCTCGATGCGCGCCGCCGCCTACGCGGGCGGTCTGGCCCGGCGGCAGCGGGCGCTGCTGGCCGTGGTGTACGTGCAGCCCGTGCTGGCCGCCGGGGCGGCGCTCGGCGCGCCGGTGGCGGAGACGACGGACGAGATCGCCGAGGACCTGATCGCGCAGATCCGGGAGGCGGCCGACCGGGTCAAGGGGATATTCGACGTGCGCTGGGAGTTCCACACCTTCCGCGGCGACCCCTTCACGGGTCTGGTGAAGGCGGCCGACGACCTGAGGGCGGACGCGGTGGTCGTGGGCGCCTCGGAGCAGGCCGGGCACCGGATCATCGGCTCGGTGGCGGTCCGGCTGGTCAAGGCGGGCCGCTGGCCGGTGACGGTCGTGCCGTAGGGCGCCGCGGCAGCGGCTGGCCCGGGCGCGCCCGAGCAGGTGAACCGGGTCCGCCCCGCGTCCCCCGCCCGGACGGACGGTCCGGGCCGTGCGTGGCGTCTTCCCTGGGGAGCGGGGCTGAGACATCATGATCGGCCGTCAGCCGTTGCCGTCGGTGAAGAGGTGAGGCGCATGGCCAGGATCCGCGCGGGTGAGGGGATTCTCCGCCGCAAACCCATCGAGCACATCGAGGAGACGGAGGTCGGCGAGGGCCCCCGGCTGGACAAGTCGCTGGGGCTCGGGCAGCTCACGGCGATCGGCGTGGGCGGCATCATCGGCGCCGGCATCTTCACGCTGGCCGGCACGGTGGCCCACGGCACGGCCGGACCCGCGGTGCTGGTGTCGTTCCTGATCGCCGGCGTCGCGAGCGCCTGTGCGGCGCTGTCGTACGCGGAGTTCGCGGGCCTGATCCCGAAGGCGGGGTCGGCGTACACGTACGGGTACGCGGTGCTCGGCGAGTTCGCGGGCTGGTTCATCGGCTGGGACCTGCTGCTGGAGTACACGGCGATCGTGGCGGTGGTCGCGATCGGCATCTCCGGTTACTTCGGCTTCCTGGTCGAGGAGATGGGCGCGAAGCTGCCGGCCTGGATGCTGGGCGCGCCCGGCACCGGAGCGGGGCACCGGGTCGACCTGTTCGCGGCGATCCTGTGCCTGCTGATCGCGTGGCTGCTGAACCTGGGCATCCGCAGCGCGGCCCGCTTCGAGACGTTCGTGGTCGTGCTGAAGGTGCTGGTGGTGCTGCTGGTGATCGGGGTGGGCGTGTTCCACATCGACTCGGCGAACTACCACCCGTTCTTCCCGTTCGGCATCAGCGGGGCGTTCACCGGCGCGGCGACCGTGTTCTTCGCGGTGTTCGGCTACGACGCGATGTCGACCGCGGCCGAGGAGTCGAAGGACGCCCAGCGGCACATGCCGAAGGCGATCATCTACTCGCTGGTGATCTCGATGGTGCTGTACGTGGCGGCCTGTCTGGTGCTGACGGGCATGCAGAACTACAAGGACATCGACCCCGAGAGCGGCTTCTCCTCCGCGTTCAAGTCGGTGGGCCTGAGCGGGCTCGCGGACCTGATCGCGGTGGGCGCGATCATCGGCATCCTCACCGTGATGTTCACGTTCATGCTGGGGGTGACCCGGGTGTGGTTCGCGATGTCCCGGGACGGGCTGCTGCCGCGGTGGTTCGCGAAGACGCACCCGACGCGGCACGTGCCGACCCGGGTGACCTGGATCGTCGGCGCGGCGTCGGCCGTCATCGCCGGGTTCATCCCGATCGCCGAGGCGGCCGAGCTGACCAACATCGGCATCCTGCTGGCGTTCGTGGTGGTGTGCGCGGCGGTGATCGTGCTGCGCTACCGGCAGCCGGACCTGCCGCGCACGTTCCGCACCCCGTGGATGCCGGTGGTGCCCGCGCTGGGGATCGTCTTCTCGGTCTGGCTGATCACGTTCCTGCAGTGGCAGACCTGGGTGCGGTTCGTGGTGTGGTTCCTGATCGGCTGCGCGATCTACTTCGGCTACTCCTACCGGCGTTCGGCCCTGGCCGAGCGGCGGCCCGCCGACTGACCGCGGCCGGTCATCTCCGCCGGGTCACTCCCCCATGACCAGGCCGTCCTCGCCGGCCCCGCGGCTGAGCACCACGTCCGTGATGCGGTCGCGCACCCCGGCCGGCCCCGCGTCCCGGGCGACCGCCCGGCCCAGGGCGAGGACGCGGCCGGCGCCGAGGTCGTACAGCTGCGGGACGAACTCGGCCCTGGTGACCTCCCAGCGGCCGCCGGGCCGGGCGGGCGGGGCGAAGGTGAAGCGGCCGAGGGTGGACTCGTTGCCGCGCGCGTCCCGCACGCCGCGGTCGTTGTACATCTCGCCGGCGATCTGGTCGCCGAGGCCGTAGACCACCCAGGTGCCGTTGACCTTCTCGTACGCCTGCGGGACGTGGGGGTCGGTGCCGAGGACCAGGTCGATGTCCGGGCGGCCGCCGGTCGTCGCGGCGGTGAGTCTCCTGGCGAGGCCGAGCTGTGTCCGGTCGGGCTCGTCCTGCCACGGAGTGCCCCGGTGCACGGAGACCACGACCACGTCGGCACCGGCCCGCCGGGCGGCGCGGGCGTCGGCGACCATCCGGTCCGGGTCGATCAGGTTGACCGCTCAGGGCTCGCGGGCGGGCAGCGGGATGCCGTGGGTGCCGAGGGTGTACGACAGGTGCGCGACCTCGGCGGGGCCGGCCCGCAGGAGCGTGACCGAGCGTGCCTCGGCGGCGTCGCGGGCGGTTCCGGTGTGCCGCAGGCCCGCCCGGTCCATGGCGTCCAGGGTGCGTGCGATGCCGGCGGCGCCGTCGTCCAGGGCGTGGTCGGAGGCGGTGGAGCAGCCGTCGTAGCCGATGGCGGCGAGGCCCTGGGCGATCTGCGGCGGGGACTTGGCGGCGGGGTAGGCGGAGTAGTCACCGTCGGCGCCGTAGACGGTCTCCATGTGACACAGGGCCAGGTCGGCGCGGGAGACGAGGGGTTCGACACCGGAGAGCATGGGCCGGAAGTCGTAGCCGTCGCCGTGCGCGTCCGAGGCGGCCCGGTCGATGACGGAGCTGTGCGGCAGGACGTCCCCGGAGGCGACCAGGGTGAAGCCGCGGGCGGGGGCGCTGGAGGCGGGGGGCGCCGGGTGCCCTTGCTCCTGGCGCTCGTGGTTCTGGCAGGCGGCCGCTGCCGCGAGGACGGCGGTCAGGACCAGGGCCACCTGGCGTCTGCGTGCGATCATCGGCTCACCCCGAGGCTGTCGTATTTACCGACAAAGCGGTGACGGGCATATGGGTACGAATCTGGCCCGCCGAATAAACAGCACAGGCGTGTTCCTTAGCCCATCCGGCGCCATGGCCCGTCCGGTGCCGTGCGGGGCCGCTCGCCGGACCGCTCGGCCGGCCGGCCGCCCGACCGCTCGCCGGACCGTTCACCGCCACGATCGACCGCCCGGCGCACGGCCCGGCACACCCCCTGTTCCCCGGCCGTCCGCCGCGCTGCCATACGGCCATGACGGCCGGAACCTCACTCACCCACGGGACGACGACAGCCGAGCACGAGCTGGCCGCGCTCCAGCGCGACCACGGCGGGCCCCTCTTCGCCCTGCTCCTCAGGCTCTGCGACGGCGACCGGCAGCGCGCCGAGGACCTGGTGCAGGAGACCCTGGTGCGAGCCTGGCAGCACCCGGAGGCGCTGCACGCCGCCGACTTCGACTCGGTACGGCCCTGGCTGCTGACCGTGGCCCGGCGGCTCGCCATCGACGCCCGGCGGGCGCAGCGGGCGCGCCCTGCCGAGGTGGGCGCCGAGGTGCCCGAGACGGCGCGGGTGACCGCCGATCACGCCGAGCGGGCCGTCGCGACGCTCGATGTGCGGGAGGCTGTGAAGACACTCACGCCCGAGCACCGTGACGTGCTCGTACTCGTGTATGTCCGCGGGGCCAGTGTGGCGGAAGCGGCGCGGACCCTCGGCATTCCACCCGGTACCGTGAAATCCCGCGCGTACTACGCGCTGCGCGCCCTGCGCCGGGCCCTTCCGGGTTATGCGACCGACCTGCGCTGAAACCGGAAGCAGAGTCAAACCTCGGTAAAGCGCCTTGCTGTGCCCCCCGTTCGGGCAATGGGCTGTCCTCATCCGCGTTCCGGCCGGGAGGCCGGGCCCGGGGTTCGGGTGACGCGCGCACGCACCGGAGGAAGGGCAGGAAGGGATGTTGCACAGAGGGCACGAGAGCAGGGACGGCACCGACGACGGTGAACTGGCCGTTCCCATGGCCTGGTTGTATGCCGAGTACATCGCCGACGAGCTGCTGCGCACCGGCGATCTGATGCCGCCGACGTCCTTCGAGTTCCGGGCCGGCCGGGACGCGCTGGCGCTCACCGTCTTCCTGTCCGACACCGACGGGGAGCTGTCCGGCATCCGGGTGATCTCCCAGCTGGAGAACTGGCTGTCGCTGACCGCCTACGACCAGCCGTGGCAGGACTGGGTGCGCACCCGCATGGCCGAGCTGACCGACCGTGCCGCCGAGTCCGGCGTCCCCTCGCCCGATCTGGCCCTGGCGGTGGACGCCTGGCGCTGGCTGGAGGAGACCGAACTCCTCGCGCCGGACCTGGACGCCGTGCCGGGCGGCGCCCTGACGGCCGGCGAGGACGACGGCCCGAAGGTGTGGACCCCGGCCTGGCGCCTCGGCCTGCCCCTCGGCCACCTGGCCATCCACCTCTTCTGACCCACCGGGCCGGAGGCGGGGGAACCCTCCGGATTCCGGGGCCGGGACTTTTTCGGGAAAGGGACCAATCCGTGTGCCGGGCCGCTCCGAATCTCCTGTCCGGGATTCTGTGCGTGGCTTGAGTGATTCGGCTGTCCAGTGCGTACGGGTGGGAGCAAGGAGTAACCCCACCCACACCCATAGGCACGAGGATTCGGCATGAGGTCCCTGGAAAGGCATCGCGACGTCGGCGCGTACGCGCTCGGCGTGCTGGACGAGGCGGAGGCCTTCCGCTTCGAGGACCACCTCATGGAGTGCCCCCGGTGCGCGGCACACGTGACCGAGTTCGGGCCCGCGACCCGGCAGCTGATGCTGTACCGCCGGGCCACGCCGCGCTTCGTGCACCCCATGGCACAGCCCGGTCCCCGGCTGCTGGACCGGCTGCTCGGCGAGGTCGCGCACCGGCACCGGGCGCGCCGCCGGCGGTTCCTGTACGGCCTGGCCGCCTCCGTGGTGCTGGCGGTCGCCGGTCCGGGCATCGTGGCCTTCGCCGGCCATGCCGAGCCGGCCGCGCGTGTCACCGCGGCGACCGATCCACGGACCGGGGTGTGGGCACAGGTCACGGCCGACGACGGGGACGCGGGCAGCCGGCTGGTGCTCAAGGTGAAGGACGGCACCGGTCCCCACGCCTGCCGGCTCGTCGTGGTGGGCCGCGACGGCACCGAGCAGGTCGCCGGCACCTGGATGGACCCCGGCCACCACAACGGCGCCTTCACCGCGCTCGGGTCGTCCGCGATGCACCCCGGCCAGATCGCCCGCTACGACGTCCGCACCACGGACGGACAGCGGCTGGTGTCCGTCGAGCCGTAGGCCCTACTTCAGCAGCCGCGACAGCCTGCGGTCCGCCAGGGGCCTGCCGCCCGTCTGGCAGGTGGGGCAGTACTGGAGCGAGGAGTCGCTGAAGGAGACCTCGCGGATGGTGTCGCCGCACACCGGACAGGGCTCGCCGGTGCGGCCGTGGACGCGCAGGCCGCTCTTCTTCTCCGTCTTCAGCCGCCCGGCCGCCACGCCCCGGGAGCGCTCCACCGCCTCGGTGAGCGTGCCGCGCAGCGCCGCGTAGAGCCGGCCGGTCTCCTCCGGGGTGAGGGACGCGGCGAGCTTGAACGGGGACATCTTCGCGGCGTGCAGGATCTCGTCGCTGTACGCGTTGCCCACGCCCGCGATCAGCCTCTGGTCGCGCAGGGCACCCTTCAGCTGACGTCTCTCGTCCCCCAGCAGCGCGGCGAAGCGCTCCTCGTCGAAGTCGGCGGCCAGCGGGTCCGGGCCGAGGCGGGCGATGCCCTCGACCTCCCGGGGGTCGCGGACGACGTACACCGCGAGGCGTTTCTGGGTGCCGGCCTCGGTGAGGTCGAAGCCCTCGCCGGTCTCCAGCGCCACCCGCAGCGCCAGCGGGCCCTTGCCCGGCTTGGGCGGTCCGGCCGGCAGCGGGTCCTTCCACTGCAGCCAGCCCGCGCGGGCCAGATGGGTCACCAGGTGCAGCCCGCTGTCCGCCGCGAGGTCGAGGAACTTGCCGTGCCGGCGCACGGCCGTCACCGTGCCGCCCTCGAAGGCGGTGACCGGAGGGTCGTACGTCTTCAGCACGCTGACGGCGACCGGCAGCACCCGCACCACCCGGCGGCCGGCCAGGTGCTCGGTGAGAAAGTCCTTCAGCGCCTCCACCTCGGGCAGTTCCGGCATGAGTCCAGGGTGCCATCCGGCACCGACGACGGCAGGCGGGCGGGCCTCAGCCGCCGTCCGCCCGCCGCATCCGGAACTCGCACCACACCGCCTTCCCGCCGCCGCGGGCCTCGACGCCCCAGGCGTCGGCGAGCCGCTCCACCAGCAGCAGGCCGCGGCCGGACACGCCGTTCTCCCCCGCGTCCCGGCGGCGCGGCAGAGCGCTGGAGGAGTCCTCGACCTCGATCCGGAGCCTGCGGACGCCGTCGGCCAGGGACCGCAGCGTCACGATCGCGGAGCCCTCGGTGTGCATCAGCGCGTTGGTGATCAGCTCGTCGGTGGCCAGTTCGATCTCGTCGGCGCGGTCGCCGGCGCCCCAGGCGCGGACCGCGGCGCGGAACAGGTGCCGGGCGTGGGTGAGGGCCTCGGGGTCGCCGGGCGCGACGTGCTGCCGGAGCCGGCCGCCGGCCCGGGGGGCCTCGGGGACGCAGCGGCGCAGCAGGAGCAGCGCCACGTCGTCGTCGCCGCCCCGCTCCTCGGCCAGCCGGATCAGCCGGTCGGCGAGGGCGCGCACGTCCGCCGGGCCCTCGGCGACGAGAGCGGTGAGGCCGCGCATGCCGTCGTCGAGGTCGGTGCCGGGCTGCTCGACGAGTCCGTCGGTGCACAGCAGCAGGGTGTGGCCGGGGTCGAGTTCCAGGGTGGAGACGGGGTACTCCAGTCGGCTGAACTCGGCGGACAGGCCGAGCGGCAGCCCGCCCTCGACGGGCGCCCGGCGGCAGCTGCCGTCGCTGTGCCGGATCAGCGGGTCGATGTGCCCGGCGCGGACCGCCTGGACGACGCCGGTGGACAGGTCCGCCTCGGCGTACAGGCAGGTGGCGAAGCGGTCGGTGTCGAGTTCGTGCAGGAAGACGGAGGCACGGGCCATGACGGTGGCCGGGGTGTGCCCCTCGGCGGCGTAGGCGCGCAGCACGATCCGCAGCTGGCCCATGACGGCCGCCGCGTGCGTGTCGTGGCCCTGCACGTCGCCGATGACCGCGCCGACCCGGCCGCCGGGCAGCGGGATCAGGTCGTACCAGTCGCCGCCGATGTCCCGTCCGAGGGTGCCGCCCACGGTGGCGGCGCGGTAGCGGACGGCGATGTCGGCGCCGCGCACGCTCGGGATGGTGCGCGGCAGCATGGCCTGCTGGAGGCTCTGGGCCAGGTCCTTCTCCTGCTCGTAGAGCATGGCCCGCTGCAGGCTCTGCGCGATGGTGGAGCCGAGCGCGACCAGGACGGCCCGCTCCTCGGCGGAGAAGCCGCGCCGGTCGTCGTAGAGCAGGCCCATCGCGCCGATCGGGCGGGCCTGGGCGATCAGCGGCAGATAGGCGGCCGAGGTGATGTGCAGGTCGGTGATGTGGGGCCACAGGATCGGGTAGCCGTCGGCGAACTCCTGCGGGGACTCGATGAACCGGGGGGTGAGCGTGCGCACGACCTCGCTCATCGGGTACGGCTCGGCTGTCCGGGTGATCCGGGTGCCGGGCACCGAGGCGCCGGCGGGCCCCTCGGCGACGAGCCGGATCCGGCCGGCCTCCACCAGGCCCATGACCAGGCTGGCCGCGCCGAGGTGGCGGACGCCGTCGGCGTCCTTGAGGACGTCGATGACGTCCCGGACGCTGCGGGCGTCGGCGAGGGCGGCGGAGACGGTCTGGACGATGCCGGTCTGCCGCCTCAGTGCCTCGTTCCGGGCGGCCCGCAGGGTGCGGGACACGCTGTCGGCGAGCTCCTCGGTGGCGTCGCGGACGATGCCGACGACCCTGCGGGGGCGGCCCGAGGGGTCGCGCCGGATGTAGCCCTGGGTGTGGGTCCAGCGCAGGGAGCCGTCGCGGCGCCGGATGCGGAAGTAGACGCCGTAGTTCTCGCTGCCGTCCTTGATGGCGCGGGCGACCGCCGCGTCCAGCCGGGCGGCCTCGGGCGGCGGGACCCGCAGGGCCAGGGACTCCGGCCGGCCGTCGTACTCCTCGGGGAGCAGGTCGAACACCGTGTACGCCTGCGCGTCCATGTGGAACAGACCGGCGTCCAGATCCCAGTCGAAACTCCCCATGCGATTGAGCGCGAGGATCGGTTCCGGCTGGGCGGGCCAGTCCTCAGGGAGTGACAGGGCACTCGCTCCCCGATCAGCCATGGGGCCACCTTGCCAGGAACGGCCCGATTCTTCGACCTCGGGTTACGCACGCGGAGGGGTGCGGTACACGGAGTCACGGGCCCTTCGCAGCGCTGGGGGCACGCTCGTCACGGTGGTCACGACGAAGGCAGGAGCGCGAGACCGTGGACTGGTTCACCGCATCCGACTACTGGCTGAGCCGGCTGGTCCTCCAGCGGGCCCTGGCCGCCGTGTACCTGGTGGCGTTCCTGACGGCGGCCCTGCAGTTCCGGGCCCTGCTGGGCGAGCGCGGCATGCTGCCGATCCCCCGCTTCGTGGCGCGGGTGCCGTTCCGGCGGTCCCCGAGCCTGTTCCAGCTGCGCTACTCGGACCGCTTCTTCGCGGGCTGCGCCTGGGCGGGCTGCGCGGTCTCGGCGGCCCTGCTCGCCGGGGCGGACTCCCGCGTTCCGCTGTGGGCCGGGATCCTGCTCTGGCTGGTGCCCTGGGCGCTGTACCTGTCGATCGTCAACGTCGGCCAGACCTGGTACGCGTTCGGCTGGGAGTCGCTGCTGCTGGAGACGGGTTTCCTGGCCGCGTTCCTCGGCAACGACGAGGTCGCGCCGCCGGTCGTCGTGCTGTTCCTGCTGCGCTGGATCCTGTTCCGGGTGGAGTTCGGCGCCGGGCTGATCAAGATGCGTGGCGACGCGTGCTGGCGGAAGCTGACCTGCCTGGACTACCACCACGAGACCCAGCCGATGCCCGGCCCGCTGAGCTGGTTCTTCCACCATCTGCCGAAGCCGCTGCACCGCGTGGAGGTGGCCGCCAACCACGTCACCCAGCTGGTCGTGCCGGTGCTGCTCTTCACCCCGCAGCCGATCGCGTCGGCCGCCGCCGCCCTGATGATCGTCACCCAGCTGTGGCTGGTGCTCTCCGGGAACTTCTCCTGGCTGAACTGGATCACCATCGTGCTGGCCCTGTCCGCGCTGCGGCTGCCGACGACGGCGCCGAAGGGGCCGCCGGCACCGCTGTGGTACGAGGCCCTGGTGCTCGCGGTCGCCGCGCTGCTGGTCTTCCTCAGCTACCACCCGGTGGTGAACATGGTCTCCCGCCGCCAGGTCATGAACCGCTCCTTCGACCCCCTGCACCTGGTGAACACCTACGGCGCCTTCGGCAGTGTCAGCCGGCTCCGCTACGAGGTGGTGGTCGAGGGCACCCTGGACGAGGTGCCGCGGGAGGACTCCGACTGGCGGGAGTACGAGTTCAAGGGCAAACCCGGGGACCCCCGGCACTGGCCGCGCCAGTTCGCGCCCTACCATCTGCGGCTCGACTGGCTGATGTGGTTCGCCGCCCTGTCCCCGGCCTACGCGGGCGACTGGTTCGGCGGTCTGGTGGAGCGCCTGCTGGAGAACGACCGGGACACGCTGCGCCTGCTGCGCCGCTCCCCGTTCCCGCCGGACACCCCGCCCCGCCACGTCCGGGCACGCCTGTTCCGCTACCGCTACTCCAGCTGGCGGGAGCTGCGGGAGACGGGCGCCTGCTGGGAGCGCACCTATGTGCGCGAGTATCTGCCGCCCACCCGGCTGGCGGGCGAGGTTCAGAGGTCGTAGACGCGCCGCGCGGTCCGCTCGTACACGGCCGCCTGCTCCTCGGGGCCGAGGTGGGCCGTCAGCTCCCGTGCGGTGTCCAGGACGTGTCCGTAGCCGGCCGCCAGGGTGCACACCGGCCAGTCGGAGCCGAACATCAGGCGGTCGGGGCCGAAGGCGTCCAGGGCGGTGTCCACGTACGGGCGCAGGTCCTCGGGTGTCCAGGAGGCGGGGTCGGCCTCGGTGACCAGGCCGGAGAGCTTGGCGACGGTGTTGGGCAGGGCCGCCAGGGCGCGCAGGTCCGTGGCCCAGGGTGCGCGTGATCCCGAGGCGACGGGCGGCTTGCCCAGATGGTCGAGGACGAAGGTCAGCTGAGGCAGGCTCGACGCCGCGTCGACGCAGGCCGGGAGGTGGCGGGGCAGGACCACCAGGTCGTAGACCAGGCCCGCCTCGGCCACGGCGGCCAGGCCGCGACGCACGTCGGCCCGCAGCAGCCACCGCGGGTCGGGCTCGCCCTGCACCTGGTGGCGGATGCCCTTCAGGAAGGCCCCGCCGGGCAGCTCGCGCAGCCGGGTCAGTTCGTCGGCCACGTCGGGGCGCGTGAGGTCGGTCCAGCCGACCACGCCCGCGACGAGGTCGTGTCCCGCCGCCAGGGCCAGGAACTCGGGGGTCTCCTCGGCGACGGTGACCGTCTGGACGAGGACGGTGCGGTCCACTCCGGCCGCCCGCGCGCCGGGTTCCAGGTCGGCGAGGGTGAAGTTCCTTCTCAGCGGTTCGAGTTCGGGGCCCCGGATCCAGTCCTGGTCCCGGACCGACAGGTCCCAGACGTGGTGGTGGGCGTCCACGGTCACGGCAGCTCCCAGACGACGGGCAGCCCGGCGTCCGCACCGCGCTGCGAGTAGTCGTGCGCGACGTCGAGCAGCTCGGCCATCCGGGCCTGCCAGGCGACGTTGACCGGCAGCCGTTCCAGTGCGGCGAGGAGGCGGCCGTAGTCCTCGCACTCCAGGAGGTGGAAGAGGTCCGTGCCACTGCGCCAGATGGTCCACGAGGTGGCTCCGGCGGCCCGGACGGCGTCGGTGAGTTCCTTCGGGACCTCGCGGTGGGCCGCCTCGTAGTCGGCGAGGCGGTGGGCGCGGACCTTGGTGTGCAGGGCGACTCTCATGACGGCTCCTCGGGTGGCAGCAGAGCGGTGGCGCGCAGTTCCCGCCAGAAGGCGGGCGGGACCGGGGTGGCGAACTGCTCGGCACAGTCGTGCGCTTCGGCCGCGGAGCGGGCGCCGGCCAGCACGCTCGCGACGGCCGGGTGCGCGGCGCAGAAGGCCAGGGCGGCGGCGCGCAGGGTGATGCCGTGCCGGCCGGCGACCTCCTTCAGGCGCAGGGCGCGGTCCAGCAACCGCTCCGGGGCACGGGTGTAGTCGTACGTCGCCCCGGGCGCCGGATCCGCCAGCAGGCCCGAGTTGAAGGCGCCGCCGATGACGACCGACACCCCCCGCGACACGGCCTCGGGCAGCAGTCCGGCCGCCGCGCTCTGGTCGAGCAGGGTGTACCGGCCCGCGCAGAGCACCACGTCCACGTCCGTGTCGCGGACGAACCGGGTGAGCATCTGCGCCTGGTTCATGCCCGCGCCGATCGCGCCGACGACGCCCTCCGAACGGAGCTTCTCCAGGGCGGGATAGCCCTCGCGGAAGGCCTGCTCGGCGTGGTCGTCGGGGTCGTGGAGGTAGACGACGTCCACCCGGTCGAGGCCGAGCCGGTCCAGGCTCGCCTCCAGGGTGCGGCGGATGCCGTCGGCGCTGAAGTCCCAGACGCGGCGGTGGCCGGCGGGGACGGCGAAGCCGCTCGCCAGGTCGTCTCCGGTGCCGTCGGCGGGTTCCAGGCGGCGGCCGACCTTGGTGGAGACCGTGTACGCGCCGCGGTCGTACGCCCGCAGGGCCGCGCCCAGGCGCCGTTCGGACCGGCCGAGGCCGTAGTGGGGCGCGGTGTCGAAGTACCGGATGCCCCGCTCCCAGGCGGCGTGGACGGCCTCGTGCGCCTGCTCGTCGTCCACCGGGGTGAACAGGTTGCCGATCCCGGCGGCGCCGAAGCCCAGCGGGCTGACCTCGACCCCGCTGCGGCCCAGGCGGTTCACCGGCCCGCCGGGCGCAGCCTGAGGCCCTGCATGCCGCCGTCGACGGCGAGGGCGGTGCCGGTGGTGGCGCCGGACAGGGGGCCGGCCAGGTAGGCGATGGCACCCGCGACCTCGGCGGCCGACACGAGCCGCCCGGTGGGCTGGCGGGCCTCCAGGGCGGCGCGCTCGGCGGCCGGGTCGGGAGCCGCGGCCAGCAGGCGGCCGATCCACGGGGTGTCGGCCGTGCCCGGGTTGACGCAGTTGACGCGGATGCCCTCGCGGACGTGGTCGGCGGCCATGGCGAGGGTCAGGGAGTACACGGCGCCCTTGGTGGCGCCGTACAGGGCGCGCTGCGGCAGGCCCGCGGTGGCGGCGACGGAACAGGTGTTGACGATCGCGGCACGGTCCGAGCGGCGCAGGTGCGGGAGGGCGGCGCGGGCGGTGCGGACCATGCCGAGGACGTTGACGTCGAAGACGTGCCGCCACTCGTCGTCGTCGTTGTCCTCGACCGTTCCCTGGGCGCCGATTCCCGCGTTGTTGACCAGGATGTCGAGGCCGCCGAGGGCTTCGGCGGCCTCCTGTACGGCGGTGCGGACCGAGGCGTCGTCGGTGACGTCGGCACGGAGGGCGAGGAGCGGCTTTCGCACCGGCGCCGGGTCCAGGTCGAGCACGGCCACCCGGGCGCCGCGGGCGGCGAGGAGGTCGGCGGTGGCCCGGCCGATACCGGAGGCGCCCCCGGTGACCAGGGCCTTCAGACCCGTGAAGTCGTCCATGCGGCCTGTCCCTTCTGCGTGTCGGGGTCGGCGGCCCAGTAGGCGCCGCCGGGGAAGGCGTACCGCGCGAGGGACTCCGGGCGCAGGGCGGCGGAGAAGCCGGGCGCGGTGGGCGCGGTGTAGTGGCCGTCGTGGACGACGACCGGGGTGAGGAAGTGCTCGTGGAGGTGGTCGACGTACTCGATGACCCGGTTCTCGGTGGTCCCGGAGACGGCCAGGTAGTCGAACATCGACAGGTGCTGGACCAGTTCGCACAGACCGACCCCGCCGGCGTGCGGGCAGACGGGGACACCGAACTTGGCGGCGAGCAGCAGGATGGCGAGGTTCTCGTTGACGCCGGCGACGCGGGCCGCGTCGATCTGGACGATGTCGAGGGCGCCGGCCTGGAGCAGCTGCTTGAACACGATCCGGTTCTGCACGTGTTCGCCGGTGGCGACCTTCACCGGGGCCACCGCGCGCCGGATCGCGGCGTGGCCGAGGACGTCGTCGGGGCTGGTGGGCTCCTCGATCCAGTACGGGTCGAAGGCGGCCAGGGCGTTCGTCCAGCGGATCGCCTCGGCCACGTCCCAGCGTTGGTTGGCGTCGACGGCCAGGCGGATCTCCGGACCGACGACCGCGCGGGCGACCCGGCAGCGCCGGATGTCGTCGTCGAGGTCGGCACCGACCTTCAGCTTGATCTGCCGGAAGCCGTCGGTGACGGCCTGCGCGGCGAGCCGGGCGAGCTTGTCGTCGTCGTAGCCGAGCCAGCCCGGGGTGGTGGTGTACGCCGGGTAGCCGCGCTCCAGCAGCCGGGACCGGCGCCGCGCCGCCCCCTGTCTGCCCCGGACGAGCAGGTCCAGGGCCTCCTCGGGGGTGAGTGCGTCGGTGAGGTACCGGAAGTCGATCTGCCGCACCAGCCACTCCGGTTCGGCGTCGGCGAGCAGCTGCCACAGCGGCTTGCCCGCCCGGCGTGCCGCCAGGTCCCAGACGGCGTTGACGACGGCTCCGATCGCCATGTGCATCACGCCCTTCTCGGGGCCGAGCCAGCGCAGCTGACTGTCGGCGACGAGGTCACGGAGGAGCGAGCCGGGGTCGGCGCACAGCTCCCGGACGGGCCGGCCGAGCACATGGGCCCGCAGCGCGTCGATCGCGGCGACCTGGACGTCGTTGCCCCGCCCGATGGTGAAGACGAACCCGTGTCCCTCGTGCCCGTCGCCCGCGTCGGTGCGCAGGACGACGTAGGCCGCCGAGTAGTCGGGGTCCGGGTTCATCGCGTCGGAGCCGTCCAGCTCGCGCGAGGTGGGGAAACGGATGTCGTGGGTGTCGACCGCGATGACGCGGGCGGGAGCCTGGGACACGGAAGTCCTCTCGTTCGTCGGCTTGCTGACGTCGCGTCAGTCCTGAGCACGGCCGGTCGTCACGCGGGCGATCATGAGGGCGACGAGGATGATCCCGCCGTAGATGGCCTGGATCCAGAACGACGGCACCTGGGCGAGGGTGAGCAGGTTCTGTACGACGCCCAGGAGGAGCACGCCGGTGAGGGCACCGGACATGGTGCCCTTGCCGCCGTCCAGGCCGATGCCGCCGATCACCGCCGCCGCGAACACGGTGAAGATCATGTTCTGGCCCTGGTTGGCGCTGATCGCGCCGACGTACCCGGTCTGCAGCAGTCCGCCGACCGAGGCGAGCACGCCCGCGATGACGTACACGCCGAGCGTGACCCGGTCGACGCGGATGCCGGCGGCGCGGGCCGCGTCCGCGTTGCCGCCGATGGCGTACAGGGCGCGGCCGGTGCGGTGGTACTTCAGCAGGAACCCGGTGACCGCGAAGGCGCCGGCGGCCAGCCACACGGACAGCGGGACGTTCAGGAAGGTGGTGGTGGCCAGGGAGGAGAAGCTGTCGGGCATGCCGAACAGCGTCTTGCCCTTGGTGGCGCCGACCAGCAGGCCGCGCAGCACGATGAGCATCGCGAGGGTCACGATGAACGCGTTGAGCCGGAACTTCACGACGAGGACGCCGTTGAAGGCGCCGACGACCGCGCCGGCCAGGGGAATCGCGAGCAGGGCGAGCCCCGTCGGAAGGCCGGTGCCCCAGCCGGACTGGCCGGCGGGCAGCACCAGCAGGGCGCCGACGGCCGGGGCGATGCCGACCACCGACTCCAGCGACAGGTCGAACTTGCCGGTGATGAGCACGAGGGACTCGGCGAGCACGACCATCGCGAGGGCGGCGGAGGCACCGAGGACCGAGATCAGGTTGCGCTCGGTCAGGAACGAGTCGTTGACCACCGTGCCGAGCACCATCAGCAGCACCAGGGCGGGGACCAGGGCGAGTTCGCGGGCGCGGCGGAGCAGGACGGCGCGGGCCGAGCGGGCGTCCGTGGTCTTCGGGGGCGCGAGCGGCGGGGCGGCCCGGGTGTCAGCCATGGTCAACTCCTTCGATGGAGGCGATCAGCTCGTGGTCGCGCCAGCCGGCCGGGTGCTCGGCGACGACACGGCCGTGGAAGAGGACGAGGACGCGGTCGCAGCGGCGCAGGTCGTCGAGTTCGTCGGAGACGACCAGGACGGCGGTGCCGTCGTCGCGGGCGCTGTCCATGCGGGCGAGCAGGGACTCCTTGGACTTCACGTCGACGCCCGCGGTGGGGTTGATCAGGACCAGCAGGCGGGGGTCGGAGGCGAGGGCGCGGGCCATGACGACCTTCTGGGCGTTGCCGCCGGACAGGTCGGCCACGGGCTGGTCGGGTCCCTCGGCGTGGATGTCGAGGCGGTCGATCAGCTCGGCCGCCGTCCCCCTTCTGCGGCCGGCGGTGACGAAGCCGAACCGGCCGAGCCGGCCGAGGACGCTCAGCGTGGCGTTGTCGCCGATGCTCATGCCGGGGACCAGGCCCTGCTCGTGCCGGTCGCGCGGGACGCAGCCGACGCCGGCCTCCAGGGCGGCCCGCACGTCGCCGAAGGGCAGTGGCTCGCCGTCCAGATGTGCGGTGCCGCCGGTCGGCGTGTGCAGTCCGGCGAAGGACTCGGCCAGTTCGGTCTTGCCGCTGCCGCTGGAGCCGGCGAGCCCGACGACCTCGCCGCGGCGCACGGTGAGGCCGACGTCCCGGTACGCCGGGGAGGTCAGCCCGTCCGCCTCCAGCAGGACGGGAGCACCGGCGTCGGCTCCCCCGCGGCCGGCGGTCCGGTCCGCGACGGACGCGCCGGCCATGGCCTCCACCAGGGCCGCCCTGGGCAGGTCGGCGACCGGGGCGGTGGTGATCCAGCGGGCGTCGCGCAGCACGGTGACGGTCCGGCAGACCTCGTAGACCTCCTGGAGGTGGTGGGAGATGAACAGGAAGGTGACGCCGGACTCCTGCAGCGCGCGCATCCGGGTGAACAGCCGCTCGATCTCCCGGTTGTCGAGCTGGGCGGTGGGTTCGTCCAGGACGATGAACCGGGCGCCGAGGCTCAGCGCCCGGGCGATCTCCACCATCTGGCGGTCCTCGACCTTGAGGTCGGCGGTGCGGGCCCCGGGGTCGACACGGACGTCCCAGGTGGCGAGGAGTTCGGCTGCCTCGGTGCGCAGCCGGCGCCAGCTGACGAAGCCGCGGCGGCGCGGCTGGCGGTTGAGGAAGAGGTTCTCGGCGACGGTCAGCTCCGGGACGACCGTGGGCTTCTGGTACACGCAGGCGACCTTGCGGCGCCAGGCGTCCCGGTCGGCGATGGGTGGGGCGGGCTCGCCGTCGAAGCGGACCGTGCCTTCGTCCGGGGCCTGGAGGCCGGTGAGGACGTGGACCAGGGTGGACTTGCCGGCGCCGTTGCGGCCGACCAGGGCGTGGGACTCGCCGGGCAGCACCGTGAGCCGGCCGTCGGCGAGGGCGACCGTGGGGCCGTACCGCTTGACGATGCCGTCGGCTTCAACGAGTGGGGTGCTCATCCGACCGTGTTGCCCCACAGCTGGGGGTCGTCGACGTTGGCCTTGGTGACCAGGGGGGCGGGCAGCTGGTCCTCCAGGATGCCGCTGGGCAGCCTGACGATCACGGAGCCGTGGTCGGTGGGGCCGGGCTTGAACGTCTTCCCGGCCATCGCCGCCTTGATGTAGGACAGGCCGTACTTGGCGTAGGCGTCGGCCGGCTGGGAGACGGTGGCGTCGATCCGGCCCTTGCGGATGGCGTCGTACTCCTGCGGGATGCCGTCGTTGGAGACGATGACGATGTGGCCCTGCCGGCCGGCCGGCTTCAGCAGGTGCTTGGACTTCAGGGTCTGCAGGGTCGGCGCGAGGTAGACACCGCCCGCCTGCAGGTAGACGCCCTTGATGTCGGGGTTGGCGTTCAGGAGCGTGTCCAGCTTGGCGGCGGCGGTGTCGGACTCCCATTTGGCGGGGATCTCCAGCACCTTGAGCTTCGGGTACTTCTTCCGCACGCAGGAGCGGAACGCCTCGGAGCGGTCCCGGCCGTTGACCGAGGCGAGGTCGCCCATGATCTGCACGACCTTGCCGCTGCTCACGTGCTGTCCGAGGTAGTCGCAGGCCTTCTCGCCGTAGGCCACGTTGTCGGCGCGCACCACCATCGCGACCTTGCCCTTGTCGGGCGCGACGTCCACGGCGACGACGGGGACGCCCTTGCGCTCGGCCTGGTCGAGTCCGGCCTGGACGGCGGCGCTGTCCAGCGGGGCGACGACCAACCCCTTGACGCCCTGGTTGAGTTCGTTGTCGATGTCGGTGATCTGCTGCGAGGGGTCGCTGTTGGAGTTGACCGTCTTCAGCACCTCCACGCCCTCGGACTTCGCCATCCTGGGCACGTAGTCGTTGTACGACTGCCAGAACGGCGAGGTCAGCAGGGGCAGGATCACGCCGACCCGGCCGGTGCCGCCACTGCCCGCGCTCGCGGTGTCCTTGGTGCTGCCGCAGGCGGCGAGCATGAGCGAGGCACCGACGGCCAGGGCCGCCGTGCCGGTGATCCGTGACCGCTTGCGCTTCCTGACTGTGCTGGCGGGCATCTCGCGGCTCCTCGTCGAGGGTGTTCGAGCGGACGCCGCATACTTATCAGACCAATAAACGGAACCGACACCCTCGTGCGGGGAAAATTCCAGGAGTTGAGCGGTAGTGGTCGGACCAATCGGCTGGCTAGACTGCGGCGCACCAGGGGAGGGAGGAGTGGCGTGGGCGAGGAGGAAGTGCCGCAGAAGGGCACGGTGACCCAGCGCGCCGTCGAGGAGATCAAGGCGATGATCGCCGGGGGCCGGCTGGAGCCGGGCCAGCGGCTGCCCACCGAGCGGGATCTCGCCGCGCGGCTGGGCATCTCCCGCAGCTCCATGCGGGAGGCGATCCGGGCGCTGACCGTGATGGGGGTCCTGGAGGCCCGGCACGGCTCGGGCATCTACGTCACCGCGCTGGAGGCCGGCGACCTGCTGGAGTCCTTCGGGGTGGTCGCGGACCTGTCCCGGGGGCCGCGGCTGGTGGAGCTGCTTCAGGTGCGCCGGATCCTGGAGTCGACGGCGACCGCGCTGGCCGCCGCCCGCATCACCGAGGATCGACTGGCCGCCGTGGAAGGGCATCTGGCGGCGATGAACGCCACCGACGACCCCGAGGAGATCCTCGCCCACGACCTCGCCTTCCATCGGGAGATCGCCGCCGCCGCGGGCAACGAGACGATGGCCGCCATCCTGGAGGGCCTGTCCTCGCGCACCTTCCGCGCCCGGGTCTGGCGCGGCTACCAGGAGGAGGGCGCCTTCGCCCGCACCCGCCGCGAACACGCGGCCATCCACCGGGCCCTCGCCGCCCACGACCCGGAGGCGGCCCGGGCTGCGGCGGCGGCCCACGTGGGAGAGGTGGAGGAGTGGCTGCGGACCCAGCTGGAGGCGTGAGGCGCGCGGACTCCACGGCGGTGCGGCCGGACACCGGCTCCGCCGGCTGCCCGTCCGGAGCGCGGTGGGACCGGTGCCCGGTCCCACCGCCGAGGACGGCGTCCTAGCAGGCGGATGTCAGCCGCGCCGCAGCCGCAGCGTCATCAGCTCGAACGGCCGCAGCCGTACGGTGATCCGGTCGCCGTCGCGCACCGGCGGCTCCCCGTCGCCGGCCGGGCGCTCCAGCAGGTCCGTCACGGTGACGTCCGCGACCGCGAAGCCGGCCGCGAGGGTGGCCCGGGCCCGGCCGCCGTGGGCCTCGTGGAAGCGGACCACCACGTCGCCGCTGCCGTCGTCGGCGAGCTTCACCGCGGTGACCACCACCGCGTCGTCGTCCACGGCGAGCAGCGGGGCGACCTCGTGGGCGCCGGTCAGCCGCCGCTCGGGCAGGTTGATCCGCCAGCCCTCGCGGACGGCGTCACCGATCGAGGCGCCGGGGACGAGGGCGTGCCGGAAGCGGTGGACACCCTGGTCGGTCTCGGGGTCGGGGAAGCGCGGGGCGCGCAGCAGGGAGACCCGGACCGTGGTGGTCGTACCCCGGTCACCGGCGCCGCGGACCGTGCGTGTGACGTCGTGGCCGTACGTCGAGTCGTTGACGACGGCGACGCCCCAGCCGGGCTCCTCCAGGTGGACGAAGCGGTGGTTGCACGCCTCGAACTTGGCCGCCTCCCATGAGGTGTTGGTGTGCGTGGGGCGGTGGACATGCCCGAACTGCGTCTCGGACGCGTACCGTTCGGCGTGCAGGTCGAGCGGGAACGCCAGCTTCAGGAACTTCTCCGTCTCGTGCCAGTCGACCTCGGTGTCGATCTCCAGCCGCCGCTCCCCCGGCGGCAGCGACAGCACCTGGGTGACCCGGGAGGCGCCGAAGGCACGCACGATCCGCACCGAGGCGCCGTCCTCGCCGGCCCGCACCGACTCCGCGTCCGTGAGGTCGGTGACCGTGTTGCGGTAGAAGGAGTCGACGTCCCAGGCGTCCCACATGTTCGGGAAGTCGGGGTGGAGCTGGAGGAGGTTCGCCGCCGCGCCGGGGGCGACGGTCTCGCGGCCGGCGGCGAGGTCGTACGCGGACACGACGAGGCCCCGGTCGTCGACCTCGATCCGGAGCAGGCCGTTGTCCAGCGTGAACCCGCCGCCCCCGCGCGGGGTGAGCGAGGTGCCGCCCGCCGCGCCCGGGCTGCCGGCACCGCCCGCGGCGACCCGGGCCCGCTCGTGCGGCGCCGCGTTGAACACCAGCTCGGTGCCGCCCTCACCGGCCAGCGCGCGCTGTGCGGCGTCGATGATGCCGGTCAGCTCCCCGGCGACCCGCTCGTACGTCGCCCGTGCCTCGCGGTGCACCCAGGCGATCGACGAACCCGGCAGGATGTCGTGGAACTGGTGCAGCAGGACCGTCTTCCAGATGCGGTCCAGCTCCTCGTAGGGGTAGCGGAAGCCGGTGCGCACCGCCGCGGTGGCCGCCCACAGTTCCGCCTCGCGCAGGAGGTGCTCGCTGCGCCGGTTGCCCTGCTTGGTCCTCGCCTGGCTGGTGAGGGTGGCGCGGTGCAGTTCGAGGTACAGCTCGCCGACCCAGACGGGCGGCTCGGGGTACTCGGCCTCGGCCTTCTCGAAGAACGCGCGCGGGGTGTCCCAGGTGACGGTGGCCGAGCCCTCAAGGTCGCGCAGCCGGGCCGCCTTGGCGACCATCTCACGGGTCGTGCCGCCGCCCCCGTCGCCCCAGCCGGTGGGCGCGAGGGAGTGCCGGGCGCGGCCCTTGTCCCGGAAGTTGCGTACCGCGTGGGCGATCTCGGCGCCCTTCATGGAGCAGTTGTAGGTGTCGACGGGCGGGAAGTGGGTGAAGATCCGGGTGCCGTCGATGCCCTCCCACCAGAAGGTGTGGTGCGGGAACTTGTTCGTCTGCGACCAGGAGATCTTCTGCGTCAGCAGCCACTTCGAGCCGGCCGCCCGGATGATCTGCGGGAGTCCCGCGGCGAAGCCGAAGGTGTCGGGCAGCCAGGCCTCCTCGTTGTCGACGCCGAACTCGTCGAGGAAGAACCGCTTGCCGTGCACGAACTGGCGGGCCATCGCCTCCGAGCCGGGCATGTTGGTGTCCGACTCCACCCACATCCCGCCGGCCGGCACGAACCGCCCCTCCGCCACCGCCTTCTTCACCCGTGCCCACACCTCGGGCCGGTGGTCCTTCACCCACGCCCACTGCTGCGCCTGGGACATGGCGAACACGAAGTCGGGCTCGTCCTCGATGAGCGCGGTCATGTTGGAGGTCGTACGGGCCACTTTGCGGACCGTCTCGCGCAGCGGCCACAGCCACGCCGAGTCGATGTGCGCGTGGCCGACGGCGCTGATGCGGTGGGCGGACGGCACGGCGGGCGCGGCGAGCACCTCCGTCAGCCGGGCGCGCGCCCGGTCCGCGGTGCCGTTCACGTCCTGCAGGTCGACGGCGTCCAGGGCCCGTTCGAGGGCGCGCAGGATGTCGTGCCGGCGGGTGGAGTCCACCGGCAGCTCGGCCATCAGCTCGCCGAGCACCTCCAGGTCGAGCACCAGCTGCCACACGGTCTCGTCGAAGACGGCGAGGTCCATGCGGGTGAGCGTGTACTGGGGTTCGTGCCCGGCGGTGTCCTTGTCGCCGAGCGGGGTGGGCCGGAAGGGGTGGTAGTCGAGGATGACCGGGTTGGAGGCCGCCTCGATGTGCAGGCGGACCTGCTCGCCGCCCGCGGCGGGCGCGCCGATGCGGACCCACTGGTTGCGCGGGTTCAGGCCCTTCACCGGGGTGCCGTCGGGCCGGTAGACCAGGCCTTCGCACTGGAAGCCGGGCATGTTCTCGTCGAAGCCCAGGTCGAGCAGGGCCTCGACGGTCTTCCCGGCCCAGGCCTCGGGCACGGTCCCGGTCACCCGGAACCAGCTGGTGCCCCACGGAGCACCCCAGCGGGCGCCCACCTCGATCGGCTCGGGCTCGGCGGCGAGCCCCTCGGCGACCGGTACCGGCTCGCCGGGCGCGTGCCACACCGCGACCTGGAGCGGCACGGACGCGGGGTACACGGCGGGACGGACGCGTTCGTCGAGGACGCGCCTGAGGCGGGCTTCCACCAGAGTGCGGTCGTCATGCATGCGGGGTGCTCCCTGCTGGGTTCCGGGCGATCGCGGTGATCACCAGGGGTGGGTGACGGAGACGGGGGGCGAGGTGTTGTACAGCTCCCCCACGGTGCGCAGTTCGAACCGTGCGGCCGTCTCCCCCGGGGCGGGCTGCAGGCCGGCGGCGAACCAGGCGTGCTGGCAGGTGCCGCCGAGGAAGCGGCGGGTGCCGTCGGGCAGGAGACGGTGCAGTGCGTAGTGGCGGACGGGGCCGGGAGCGGCGTTCCAGGCGAAGCGCAGATCGCCTCCGGAGGCGGCGGTGATCCGCAGGCCCGAGGGGGCCGCGGGGCCCGTGGTGGCGTCGTGGACGGCGAGGCCGCCCAGCCGCCAGCGCACCGGGCCGCCGTCGGGCGCGGTGAGCCGGACGCCGAGGGCGTGGACGGTGCCGGACAGCCCGGTGAGCCGCACGGTCGACGTCCGCCAGGTGTTGATCGTGTTCACGGGCAGATACGTGTACGGCGGTGTCGACCCGGCGCTGCCCGGCTCGGCGGTGGCGACGGCGAGCTCGACGTTCACGCTCCCAGCCTCCGCCCGGTGCGTCAGCTCGACAACCGTGCCGGCACCGATCCGCAGGCGTGTCGCGTACAGGTCCAGGATCGCCGGTTCGTCGAGTGCGCCCTCGACCAGCACGCTGCTCCCGCCCCGCCAGGCGTCCGCGAAGTCGAAGGAGACGGCCGGCCGCTGCCCCGCCGTGTGCACCGCCCACCGCCGGGACGGCAGCCGGTCCTGCAGGCCGAGATGGTTCCAGGGCTCCTCCGAGGTGACGACCCCTTCGTCGTACCACCGCAGCCCGTGCCCGGTGTTGAACACGCTCGCGAACGGCGTCGCCGCCACCGTCGACCGGTCGGCCACCGACACCGCCGGCGCCCGCCACGGATCGGTGCCGTCCGGCCGGGACGGGTCCAGCGACCGCCCCGTCCAGAACCGGTCGTCGGCCGCGTGGAAGTCCTCCGGGGCCCGCCGGCCGTCGGGCAGGTGGTTGCGGGTCCACTCGGGCCGGTAGAAGCCGATCGAGGCGATGTGCGGCTTGGCCGTCGGCACGAGGGCGTCCCAGTCCACCGCGGTGCCGGAGCCGTTCGACTCGACGTCCACTCCGGCCCACAGCTCGTATCTGCTGCGCCCGAGTTGCTGCGCCTCGGTGCCGGAGGAGGCGAGGGTGCCCGCGCTCCACCGGAAGTCCACGAACATGTCGTCGGCGGCCTGGAAGAACGCCTGGTTCTGGCTGTCCAGGGCGCCCTGCCAGCTGACCGTGCCGTTCACGGTCATCGCGTCGTACCAGGTCACCCGCTGTCCCCGGGCGGCGGCGAGCGTCTTCAGCTCCTTGACGAAGCCGAGCATCGCCTGTCCGAGCGCGGTGTTCCCGCCGCCCGTCTCGGCGTTCACGAACCAGCCGTCGAAGCCGTACGCCGCCGCGACCGCGACGAGCTGCGCGGCGAGGGGGTGGTGCCCGGTGGCGTCCCGCTGCACCAGGTCCCGCGTCCACCGCAGCTGTCCGCCGTACGCGACCGGCGGCAGGAAGACGTTCCCGAGGACCGGGACCCCGTGCCGGTGGGCCGCGTCCACGACGGGCGCGTTCGGCGCGAGGATCAGGCCCTCGCCGGCCGAGCCGCCCCAGAAGACCAGCTCGTCGAGGTACGCCCAGTGCGTCAGGGCGTAGAAGTCGGCGGTGGCCGATCCCTGGGACGGGTTGGAGGAGGTGGGGCCGAAGGAGACCAGGGCCTGAACGCGGGCCTGCCCGGAGCGGGCCGTGGGGTTCGCCGGGGTCGGGGTGAAGCGGGCGGCGAGCGGCACGGACGCGGCGTTGAAGGCGAGGTCGGGGTCGTCGGCGGCGCGCCAGGTCCTCAGGCTGCGCCAGGCGATGCCGGGGCCGGGGCTGCCGGCGGGCCGCGAGTCCGGGTACCAGTACGAGGCGTACGGCGCCGTCGCCGCTCCCGCGCGCGGTGCCGCGACGGCGGCTTCGGGGAGGGCGGGGGCCAGGCCGGCCGCGCCGGCGGCGATCAGGACGGTGCGTCTGGTGGGGTTCACGAGCGGGTGCCTCCGGGTGGGGTGGGGAGTACCTGGTCGGGAGCGACGACTTCGGTGATGCCGCGTGCGGCGAGGTGGTCCTTGTCCTCGGCGCGCGTGTCCAGCACGGTGGTGGGGCGGGCGCCGTCGGCGACGAGCCGGAAGAACGCGTCGAACACCGGCCCGCCGGGTGCGCACCGGGAGCGGCTGCCCGGGTCCGCGGGGACGACGAGGGCGGTCTCGCGCACGGCGGGCGGATCGTGCCGGGTGCGGGCCGCCTCGGCCAGCACGCGCGCGATGTCCTTGGGCTTGCGGTCGTGGGTGAACAGGCCGAGCCCGTATTCGAGTTCGGGGAAGTCGGCGAGGTCGCGGGAGACGTCGTAGGAGCACCACCAGGTGACGCCCCACAGGTCCGGGCAGTCCCGTACGGCCGTGACGGTGGCGTCGGCGAAGGCGGCGGCGTGCTCGGCGGGCACCAGGGGCGCGGGGGCGCCGACCTCCTGCAGCCACACCGGCCGGTGGGGTTCGAGGGCCCAGGCCTTGCTCAGCTCGACCAGCCAGGCCGCGTGGTGCTCGGCGGGCACGGAGGTACGGCCGTGCCGCTGTCCGGTGCCGTTGAACACCCAGGAGTGCACGGCGGTGAGGTCACCGAGCCGGGCGGAGTGGGCGGGGGTGAAGGGCTGGTCGTCCTGGTACCAGGCGGCGTCGTAGGAGGCGTGCAGATGGAGTCGGCCGGGGGCGCCCTCGGCACAGGCGGTGAGCATCCGGCGCAGCCAGCGTTCGGCCTCCCCCTCGGTGATCCGGTCGGGGTCGGGGTGGGGGCCGGCGGCGAACTGGTTGATCTCATTGCCGACGGTCATGCCGATGAAGTGGGGGTGGCCGGCGAGGGCGGCGGCGAGGGTGCGCAGGTAGGCGGCCTGGCCGTCGACCGTCTCCGGGTCGGTGAACAGGTTGCGCCGGTGCCAGGTGCGGGTCCACGCGGGCAGGAAGTCGAAGCTGCTCAGGTGGCCCTGGAGTCCGTCCACGTTGACGTCGAGGCCGCGCTCCCCGGCCGCGTCGGCGAGGGCGACGAGCTGCTCGACGGCGCGCGGCCGGATCAGGGTGCGGTTGGGCTGGAAGTAGGGCCACAGCGGGAAGACGCGGACGTGGTCGAGGCCGAGGGCGGCGATCGCGTCGAGGTCGGCGCGCACGGAGTCGAGGTCGAAGTCGAGCCAGTGGTGGAACCACCCCTGGCTCGGGGTGTAGTTGACGCCGAAGCGCACGGCAGGGGGCATGCGGGATCCTTGCTCCTTGCGGACGGGGGTACGGGATCAGCCCTTGACGGCGCCTTCGCCGACCCCGCGGAAGAAGTACCGCTGGAGGCAGGCGAACAAGGCGATGAGCGGGGCCACGGCGATCACGGTGCCGGCGGCGACGAGCCGTTCGTCGCCTGCGAAGGTGCCGTGCAGGTAGTTCAGGCCGATGGTCAGGGTGAACTTGGACGGGTCGCTGAGCACGATGAGCGGCCACAGGAAGTCGTCCCACGCGCCCATGAACGCGAAGATCGCGACGACGGCCACCGTCCCCCTCACCGACGGCAGGGCGATGCGCAGGAACCGCTGCCAGACATCGGCGCCGTCGACGTAGGCGGCCTCCTCGATCTCGTACGGCAGGTTGCGGAAGGCGTTGCGCATGAGCAGCACGTTCATCGCGCCGATCGCGCCGGGCAGGACGACCCCGATGAGCGTGTTGTTCAGGCCGAGTTCGCGCATGGTGGTGAACTGGGCGATGACGATGCCCTCCACGGGCACGAGCATCGCCAGCACGAACACCAGCGTGGTCACGCGCCGGCCGCGGTAGCGCAGCCGGGCCAGGGCGTAGCCGGCCAGGGCCGAGCCGACGCAGTTGGTGACGACGTTGGCGGCGGCGACCTTCAGCGAGTTCAGGGCGTAGTCCCAGACGGGGATGGTGTCGGCGACCCGGCTGTAGTTGTGCAGGGTGGGGTGGGCGGGCAGGAAGCTCGGCGGTGAGCTGTAGATGTCCTCCGTCGGCCCCTTCAGGGAGGTGGACAGCTGCCACAGGAACGGGCCGACGGTCAGCGCGAGGACACCGAGGAGCAGCAGGTAGCGCCAGAGCAGCTCGCCGACGCGGATCCGGCGGCCGTGTTCGTCCGTGACGCGCGGTTCCCGCCGCGCCGTGGCGGCCGGCTCGGGCCGTACCTTCTCCAGGACGCTCATGACTCCTCCCTGCGGTCGGCGCGCAGGACGAGCAGCATCAGCACGACGGTGACGGCGAACACCACGACGGACAGCGCGGAGGCGTAGCCGACGCGGCCGGTCAGGCCGGTGCCGGTGCGCTGGACGAGCATCACGAGGGTGGTGTCCTCGCCGGCCGGGCCGCCGCTCGGGCCGGCCATCAGGTACACCTCGGAGAACACCTTGAAGGCGGCGACCGAGGAGAGCGCGGCGACCAGCACCATGGTGGAGCGCACGGCGGGCACGGTGACCGAGAGGAAGCGGCGCACCGGTCCCGCGCCGTCCACGGCGGCGGCCTCGTGCAGTTCGCGGGGCACGTTCGCCAGCGCGGCCAGATAGATGATCATGTAGTAGCCGAGGCCCTTCCACACCGTGACGGCCATCGCGCTCAGCAGG
Organism: Streptomyces sp. NPDC051133; assembly: GCF_040682635.1. Taxonomy (NCBI): domain Bacteria; kingdom Bacillati; phylum Actinomycetota; class Actinomycetes; order Kitasatosporales; family Streptomycetaceae; genus Streptomyces; species Streptomyces sp. NPDC051133. The sequence goes on along the minus strand of NZ_JBFBBK010000001.1, from coordinate 328,227 downwards.
AGCAGCCACTGGTCGCTGAGGAATCCGGCCCGGCCGATCCCGACCGCCTCCAGCAGCGAGTTGACCAGGCCCCGCTCGTCCAGCAGCCACACCCAGATCAGCCCGACCACGACGATCGAGGCGACGACCGGGGTGTAGAAGGCGGACCGGAAGAAGGTGATGCCGGGGATGTTCTTCTGCACCAGCAGCGCGAGCAGCAGCGGCAGCACCACCAGGGCGGGTACGACACCGAGGATGTACAGCGTGCTGTTGCGCAGGCCGGTCCAGAACATGTCGTCGTGGAGCAGCTCGCGGAAGTTGGCGAGCCCGACGAAACGGCCCGGGACCAGGGTGCGGCGGTCGGTGAAGGAGTTCACCAGGGTGGAGACGAACGGGTAGAGCACGAAGACGCCGGTGACGAGCAGCCCGGGCGCGGCGAACAGCCAGGGGCTGAAGGGGAGCTGGCGCCTGATGCGGACGGGCGTGGCCATGGCCCGTCAGCCCTGCCGCAGGAGGCGGTCGGCGGCGTCGACAGCGTTGTCGAGGGCCTGCTCGGGGCTCTCCTTGCCCTGGAGCGCCTTGGCCACCTCGTTGCGCAGGGCCGTCTTCATCTGGTCGCTGAACAGCACGGGCGTGTAGTTGACGGCCGTCTTCAGGGACTTGGCGGCGGCGATGCGCACCCGGGTCTCGTCGGTGCCGTCCTCCTTGGCGAAGTACGGGTCGTCCAGGGAGCCGGCGGTGCTCGGGAAGATGGCGACCTTCTTGGCGAAGGACATCTGGTTCCGCGCGTCGGTGACGAAGTGGGCGAAGGCGACCGCCGCCGGGGTGTGCCGGGTGCGGGAGTTGACCATCACGCCCATCACGTACATGTTGACGTGCCCGGTGCTGGTGATCTGGTCGGTGATGCCGATGTTCTTGTAGAGGCCGGGCGCGTTCTTCTTGAAGTTGCCGAGGTCGAGGGCGCTGCCGGGGTTCATGGCGACGGCGCCGGTGAGGAACTTCTTGCCGGAGGACTCCGGGGTCGCGGTCAGCGCCTGCGGGTCGAGCGCCTTCGCGTCGTACAGCTTCTTGTACTCGGTGAGGAGTTCTACTCCCTTGGCGTTGTTGAAGGCGAACGCGGTGCCCTGCCGGTTCATCAGCGGGACGCCGTAGCGGCCGAAGTCCTCGATGGTGGGCACGTTGGCGAGGGTGGCGACCTTGCCGTCGCTCTTCCGCGCCATCTGCAGGGCGTCGGCGAAGAGGTCCGCGTAGGTCTTCGGCGGGTTGTCCGGGTCGAGTCCGGCCTTCTGGAAGAGGACCTTGTTGTAGAAGAGCGGGCCGGTGTTGAGGTACCAGGGGAAGGCGTACGTGCCCTTCATGCCCGGCACTTGGTGGCCGGCCCAGGCGCCGGGCAGGTACTCGGACCGGTACTTCGCGGCGGCCTTGTCCAGGTCCATGGCCAGGCCGGCCTTGGCGAGCGGGGCGACCAGGTCCGGGGAGACGTTGACGACGTCGGGCAGGGTGCCGCCGCCCGCGTCGGCGCTGAGCTTGTCGGGGTAGCCCTCGGCGGGCTGGTCGACCCACTTCACGTGGGTGCCGGGGTACTTCTTCTCGAAGTCGGCGATCAGGCCCTCGAAGTACGGCTTGAAGTTGGCGCGCAGGTTCCAGGTCTGGAACGTGATGTCGCCCTCGACCTTGCCGGAGGCGTCGGTCGAGCCGGGGCCGTCGTCACCGCCCGACCCGCAGGCGCTCAGTGGCAGGACGAGGGCGACGGCAATGGCGGCCAGGGCTCTGCGGGACATGGGCACGGTGACACGACTCCTTTGCGGCGTCTGGCGGTTGGTGGCGCCGACGACCCTGCACGGGGTTTTCCGGAGAAGTCAATGAGTTCGTCGGAGCTAAAGAAATCAGTCCCTCATTAGTGCAGGTCAGTGGAGTCCGATCGAGATCTTGCCATCAATCACTAATGCGCTTTAGGGTCTTGACACTCAAGCGCATTAGCGAAAACGTCGGGAAGAGAGGGAATCGTGCCGGACAGACGGTCGCCCGCACGTCGGCCCACCATGAAGGACATCGCCCGGCGGGCCGGGGTGTCCGAGAGCGCCGTGTCCTTCGCGCTCAACGGCCGCCCTGGTGTCTCCGAGACCACCCGTGCCCGGGTCCGCCGGGTGGCCGAGCAGCTCGGCTGGCGTCCCAGCACGGCCGCGCGGCAGCTGTCGGGCGAGGGCGCGGCCACCGTCGGCTTCGTCCTCGCCCGGCCCGCGCACACCCTGGGCGTCGACTCGTTCTTCCTCCAGCTGGTCTCCGGCATCCAGGAGGTGCTCGCCGAGCGCCATCTGGGCCTGCTGTTCCAGGTGGCGCAGGACGTGACCGAGGAGTGCGCGGTGTACCGGCGCTGGTGGGCGGAGCACCGGGTGGACGGTGTGCTGGTGGCCGACCCGCGCTCCGCAGACCCGCGGCCCGGCCTGCTGGACGAGCTGGGCCTGCCGGCGGTCGTGATCGGCGGCGCTCCCGACGTCCGCCATCCCGGCCTGTCGACGGTCTGGGCGGACGATGCGGGCGCGATGGCCTCCGTGGTGGACGAGCTGACGGCGCTCGGCCATCGCCGGATCGTGCACATCGCCGGCCTGCCCGACCTGGCCCACACCCAGCGCCGTGTCGCCACCCTGCGCGCGGAGGCGGACCGGCGCGGTCTCGGCGAGGTCCGCTCGGTCACCACCGACTACTCCGACGCCCAGGGCGCCGCGGTCACCCGCCGTGTCCTCGGCGACCGTCCCGCCCCGACGGCGCTCATCTACGACAACGACGTGATGGCCGTGGCCGGTGTCGCCGCCGCCGTCGAACGCGGCTTCCGGGTCCCGCGGGACGTGTCGGTGGTGTCCTGGGAGGACTCGGCCCTGTGCCGCATGGTCACGCCCCGGCTGTCGGCGCTGTCCCGGGACAGCGTGGAGTTCGGCCGGACGGCGGCGCGGGAGCTGCTGGCCCTGCTGGACGGCGACGCGGCCCGCTCGGTGGGGGTGCCGGTGCCACGGCTGACGGGCCGGGGCAGCACGGGGCCGGCGGCCGGCGCCTGAGAGCCGGTCCGGCGCGGTGGAGAGCGCTCACCGGGGTGCTCAAGGGGCGTCAACCACGCTCGTGGAGCAGCGGTTTGACGTCCAGGACCGGGGTCCCGTCGAGGGCTTCGAGGTTACGGACGTGCACGCGCGTACCCGTGATCGCGAGGATGTGGACGGTGTGCAGGCCGATCGGGTTGGGACGGCCGGGAGCACGGGTGGCGAACACGCCTGCGCGCGGCCGGGTGGCGTCGCCGCGCGGGTGGACGGTGAGCGTGTCGCGGTCGGCGCGGTCGAGCCAGGTGAGCAGGAGTACGTCCGTGCCGGGGACCAGGCCCTCCAGGGCCGGGGCGTACCGGTCGTCGAAGACGAGCCAGGCGTCGGGGGCTCCCTCGTCGGGCTGCCGGGGTGCCGCCGCCCGGTCGGTCAGGGGCGACTCGACGCGCCCGATGGGGTGCAGCGTGTACGCGTTCACGAGCGATCGGTCCTTTCCGGGCCGGCGGGGTCCCGGAGCGTTCCTCCTCCAGGACGCCGGATCATAGCCGTCGCAGCCCTCCACATCCCGGGCACGCAGCGTCCGGCTCACCTCCGCTTCGCGCCGTCGTCCCGCACGAAGCCGCAGGTACCGCTTCGCCCACCCCGCGGAACCACTCCCCCGACACCACAGCCGGGGCACCGTGGCCCGTGCGGCGGGCGAATTCCGCGAGTCCGGCGACTTGGCGCGGCCCGAACGAGTAGTCCAGGGCGCGGCCGAAGTAGCGTTCCAGCGTGGGCGCGTCGAACGGCTCCCAGCGGGCGGTGCGCGCGGCGAGTTCGGCGTTCTCGGCGCGGGCGAGGTCGCGGGCGGCCAGCAGACCGCGGTGCACCGCGGCGACGGCGTCCGGCCGGCGCCTGGCCGGCTCGCGGCGCACCGCCCAGACCGCGAAGACGAACGGCAGACCGGTCCACTCGCGCCACAGCCCGGCCAGGTCGTGCACCCGCGGCCCGCGGGGCGTCCGGGCCAGGGACACCGTGGCGTCCAGCGCCGCGTCCCCGAACAGCACGGCGGCGTCCGCGCCGCGCAGGACGGCGACCGGGTCCCGGGAGCCGGGCACGTACCGGGAGGCCACGCCGTACCGTTCCTCCAGCAGCAGTCGCGCCAGCCGCCGGGAGGTGGGCCCGGCGGGAGCCAACGCGACGTCGGCGCCGTGCAGTTCGTCCATGCCGACGTTGCTGACCAGCACGGCCGACATCATCGGCCCGTCGCTTCCGGAGGCGATGCCGGGCAGCGCGAGCAGTTCCTCGCTGTGCCGCAGATAGGTGACGGCGGGCACCGCCGCGATGTCGAGATCGCCCGCGAGCAGCCGCCTGGCGAGACCGTCCGGGGTGTCGGCCACCAGGTCGACGTCCAGGAGGGCCGTGGTGCGGGCGAGTCCCCAGTACAGCGGCACGCAGTCGAGGGACCCGGTGTGCCCCAGCCGCGGGCGGCGCCGCTCACGGCCGGTGTCGTGTCCGCGCTCCACGTCAGGAGGGCAGGGCGCCGAGCTGACGCAGCTGCGTGAGGACGTCGACGACGCCCCGGATCTCGGCGATCCGTCCGTCGGCGAAGCGGAAGACGAAGATCTCGTCGTAGGTGACGGTCCTCCCGGTGGGCGGCAGGCCCTGGTAGTCGCCCCGGTGGGTCCCTGTCACCGTGTTCCTGGAGACGATCCTGTCGCCCTCCGTGATCGTCTCCTCGACGGTGACGTGGATGTCGGGGAACGCGCGCAGGAGCACCTCCCAGACCCGCTTCAGAGCCTCCGCCCCCGTCGCGCCCATCGGTACCGGCGCGTGGAAGAGCACGTCCGGTACGACGCATTCGTCGATGGCCTTCGCGATGGTGTCCGGGTCGCCGCTGTTCACGGCGGAGTGGAAGCGCTCGAGCGTCGCTGTGCTGCTGATGGATCCGGCGGCCGGCATGCGGTCTCTCCTCTGCGTGCTGCACGATGTCTCAGCAGTAGGACGGCACAGGCACCGGGAATGTGACGTGACCTCGCGCGGACGGGCCCTGGCCGGCCGGCGTGGAGCCGCTGTGAGCGCCTCGGCGCCGCCCCCTCGACGTACCGCCCGCGACCGGGCACAGTTCTCCCTGCGCCGTGATGCGTACCAGCGAGTAGCCGACGACTGACCTGAGGAGGGCCCGTGGCCGACTGGGCCGGGCGGAGTGCCGCCGAGATCGCCGCCGCCGTACGGGAGAAGCGGGTGACACCGCGAGAGGTGGTCGCCGGGCACCTCGCGCGGATCGAGCGGCTCGACGGGCGGATCGGGGCGTTCCGCACGGTGCGGGCGCAGGCGGCGCTCGCCGAGGCGGACGAGCTGGCCGCCCGTTCCGATCTGGCCGAACTTCCGCTCGCGGGCGTCCCGTTGGCCGTGAAGGACAATCTGGCGGTGCGCGGCGAGGCACACCGGGACGGCTCCGCCGCCACCCCCGACACCCCGGCCGCCGAGGACCATGTCACGGTGGCCCGGATGCGGGCGGCCGGTGCGGTGGTCGTCGGCCTGACGAACGTGCCCGAGCTGTGCGTCTTCGGCACCACGGAGGGCGTGTACGGCACCGCCCGCAACCCGTGGGACACCACGCGCACGGCGGGCGGTTCGTCCGGCGGCAGCGCGGCCGCGGTCGCCGCGGGGCTGGTGCCGGTCGCGCTCGGCAACGACGGGATGGGCTCGCTGCGCATCCCGGCCGCGAACTGCGGGCTGGTCACCCTGAAGCCGGGGTACGGGGTGGTGCCGGCCGGGATCGGCAACGGCGACTGGTTCGGCATGGCGGAGAACGGCACGCTGGCCACGACGGTCGAGGACCTGCGGCTGACGCTCGGCGTCCTCGCCGGCACCGGCTTCTCCCGGACGCGGGAGCCGGAGCGCCGGCGGATCGCCGTCGCCCTGCGCAGCCCGCTCGCCGGGGTCGCCGTGAGCAAGTCGTATACGACCGCGGTCCGGGAGGCGGCCGGACTGCTCGCCGGGTCCGGGCACCGGGTCCGGCGGGCCGAGCCGCCCTATCCGCTCTCCCTGGGGGTGACCGCGCTCCGGCACTGGACGGCCGGTACGGCGGTGGACGCCGAGGGCCTCGACCCGGCCCTGCTGGCCCGGCGCACCCGGGTGCACGCGGCCCTGGGCCGCCGTTTCGTGCACACGGTCCGCACCGGCGACGGGCGCGAGCGGCTGCGCGCCCGTCTGACCCCCTTCTTCACCGAGCACGACGTCCTGCTGACCCCGGCCCTCGCCCGCCGCTCCCCCACGGCGGCCCCGTGGCACCGGCGCGGCTGGCTGCGGAACATCCTGGCCAACACCGCCTACTCGCCCTTCACCCCGCCCTGGAACCTGACGGGCTGGCCGGCGATGTCGGTCCCCTTCGGTGCCCTGCCCTCGGGCGCCCCCTGCGCGGTGCAGCTCGTGGGCCGCCCGGGCACGGAGGCGGTCCTGCTGGACCTGGCCGAGGAACTTCAGGACCTGCGCCCGTGGCGGCGGACGGCCACGGGGTCGCCGGCCGCCTAGTCCAGCGCCTTGTACATGATGTGCAGCCCCACCCGGCCGTGCCGCGGGTGCTCGTACGCCTCCGGGACCGTGCCCAGGATCGTGAAGCCGAGGGAGGTCCACAGGCCGACCGCCGGGTTGGTCTCCACCACGGCGTTGAAGACCATCGCGCGGTAGCCCTGGTCCTTCGCCTCGGCGAGCAGGTGCGTGGCGAGGGCGCGGCCCGCACCGCGGCCGGCGTGGTCCGGGTCGACCATGAAGCCCGCGTTGGCCACGCCGGAGGCGGGGCCGCCGTAGTTCGGGGTGAGGTAGGCGGAGCCCACGACCGTTCCGGTGGGGTCCTCGGCGACGTAGACGCGCTTGGCCGGGCTCATCCACAGCTCGCGGGCCGCCTCCTGAGAGGTGTCCGGGTCCCACGCGTAGGTCTCGGCGGCGGCGACGATCCGGTGCCAGAAAGGCCAGATCCGCGGCCAGTCCTCGGCCACGGCTTCTCTGATCAGCATGGGCGCGAGTCTGTCATGTCACGCCCACGCGTGCGGCGATCGTTGTCGGGTCCGGCCGCGGGGTCAGTCCACGCTCGGCAGGATGTGCGGCTCGGCGAGGTCTTCCTCGTACCCCGCGAGGCGGATCGGGGCGGACCGGGCCCACACGTCCAGGCTGCCCAGTTCTCCGGGCCGGCGGCCCGCGCGCTCCGTGTGTTCCTCGGGGCGCTTGTCTCGATTCGTCTTCTCCGGTGTCACCGCGCACTCCTTATGTGTCGGGTCACCCTCGGGGCATACCGGACAGCCTGCGCTCGGCTGCTCGACGCCCGCTCGGGTCTGGGTGGAAGGCCAGTTCGGGCGCGGTGGCGCCGGTTCTCTCGTGTCAGAGCAGGCCGATGTCCGCCGGCTCGCCCCGGGACGGACCGTGGGTGTGGGTGGGACCCCGTACTGCTGTCCGTCCCCTCCAGATTAACCAAATGAGCGGGCGTCCGCTCGATAGGGAGTGCAAACAAGGTGTAACTTCCGCGCTACGCGCAGCCCCCCAATACACCTCAATATGCAGCTATTTAACCCAAGGCGCATCACTCGCGCGAGAGGTGGAATCACCCACTCGGCCTATATCTGCGAACGTTTCTTCGAATGTGATACGGGTCCGGTGGCCCGGCGTGGTGCAGTTCAGGTGCCGTTGGCCGGGGCGCAAGCTCGCCATGATCTGCTGGCGTGCGGCAACGGCTGTCCCGCGGAAGGACTGACGCATGGAGCTGCGCAGCGTCGAGGAGCTGATGGATCTGCTGTACGCCGGCCGGCACCAGCGCGCGCTGCGGACCGCCGCGCTGCTGCGCCGCGGACGTCCCGCCGACAAGGAGCTCCAGGTCGCGGGGCTGGTCCACGGCATCGGACCGGTGCTGTGCCCGGGTGACGACGAGGCGGGCCGGGCACGCTGCGCGGCCGAGGCGGTGCGCGCCCTGCTCGGCGAGCGGGTGTTCCGGCTGGTGCGCGGGGACCGCGACCCCGCCTCCTCCGGCTCGCCCGCCGACGACGATGTCCTGCGGCTGCGCCAGGCCGACGACGAGAGCCGTACGGCGGCCTTCGACGCGGGCGTGCTGGAGGACTGGCGCACGGTGCTGGAGCTGGTGGCCGCCCGCAACTCCCGTCTCGGCGCGGTCGATTGATCCCCGCGCCGTCTCCTCACACCCCTGGTGACTGACGGGCCGTCATGAGACGGTACGGCGATGACGTCGTCGGACGGGCTGAGCGGCAGGGTGGCCGTCGTCACCGGCGGGACGCGCGGGATCGGGCGCGCGGTCGCCGGTGCGCTGGCGGCGGCCGGGGCGCGGGTCTGCGTGACCGCGCGGGACCCGGTCCAAGTACGGCGGACGGCCGCCGAGCTGGGCGGCATCGGGCTGGCCGGGAGCGTGGCCGACCCGGGGCATCCCGAGGCGGTGACGGAGCTGGTGCTGCGCACGTTCGGGCGGCTGGACGTGCTCGTCAACAACGCGGCGACCAACCGGCCGTACGGGCCGCTGACGGAGGCCGATCCGCAGGCGTGGCGGGAGGCGTTCGCCGTGAACGTGGAGGCACCGCTGCGGCTGGTGCAGTGCGCGTGGCGGAGCTGGATGCGCGAGCACGGCGGGGCCGTCGTCAACGTGTGCACCGAGGGCGCCGGGCACGTCGGGCCGCACGTGGGCGCCTACGGCACCACCAAGGCGGCTCTGCTCCACCTCACCCGGCAGCTGGCGGGGGAACTGGCGCCCCGGGTGCGGGTGAACTCCGTCTCGCCCGGGCTCGTCCGCACCGAGATGGCGCGGTTCGTGTGGGAGGCGGGCGAGGAGGAGGTGGCCGCGGGGCTGCCGCTCGGGCGGATCGGGGAGCCGCGGGACGTGGCGCGGGCCGTGGTGTGGCTGGTGTCGGACCAGGCCGAGTGGATCACCGGGGCGGACCTGCTGGTGGACGGGGGGACCCGGGTGCGGGCCGCCTCCGGAGCGGGGGCGTACGCCGTGCACGAACGGCTGCGCCGGGCGCCCGGGGTCCCCGCGGCGACGCGTCGGCCCCGGAGGGCCGGCGGTCCCACGGGGTCCGCTGATGGATCACAGCCATGAAGCCCGATGGATCACAGCTGTGGAGAACGAGTCGCCCGCGCACCGGGACCCGGCACCCGGCACCCGGCACGACCGTTTCGCCCTGGGACAGGGCCGGCCGCACCGGCCACGGCGTTCGCGGCGGTCACCACTTGCCGGGCGCGTAGTCCTTCATGAAGACGCCGTACAGGTCCTCGCCGGCCTCGCCGCGCACGATCGGGTCGTAGACGCGGGCGGCGCCGTCGACCAGGTCGAGGGGGGCGTGGAAGCCGGCTTCTGCGAGGCGCAGCTTGTCGTAGTGCGGACGCTCGTCGGTGATCCAGCCGGTGTCGACGGAGGTCATGAGGATGCCGTCCGACTCGAACATCTCGTCGGCGCTGGTCCGGGTGACCATGTTCATGGCCGCCTTCGCGGCATTGGTGTTCGGGTGCCCGGCGCCCTTGTAGCCGCGGCTGAAGACGCCCTCCATCGCGGAGACGTTGACGACGTAGGCACGGCCGCTGGCGGCCTTCTTCGCGGCGTCCGCCATCGCCGGGCGCAGGGCGCTGATCAGGATGAACGGGGACGTGTAGTTGCACAGCTGGGTCTCGAGCAGCTCGACCGGGGAGATCTGGTCGATGGTCTGCACCCAGGTGTTGGTGTCGACGACGTCGGGGACGAGACCGCCGGCGTCGATGGCGGTGCCGTCGATGTGGCGGGCGATGCTGGCGTTGCCCGCGACGAGGGCGAGGTCGGCGACCTTCTGCGCGTCCAGTCCGCTGGTGCCGACGGGCAGGGCGGCGATGCCGTCGACGGCGCCGGAGTTGAAGGCGCCGATGACGTGGTGCGGGGGGAGCTCACCGGCGGGCAGCGGGGCGCTCTCGCCCTCCACGAGTGCCGCGTAGGCGGAGGGCAGGCGGCGCACGGTCTGCGTCGCGTTGTTGATCAGGATGTCGAGCGGACCCGCCGCGGTGACCTGCTCGGCCAGCGCCACGGCCTGCGCCGGGTCGCGCAGGTCGATGCCGACGACCTCCAGGCGGTGGATCCAGTCCGCGGAGTCCTCCATCGCCTTGAACCGGCGGATGGCGTCCTTGGGGAAGCGGGTGGTGATGGTCGTGTGGGCGCCGTCGCGGAGCAGGCGCAGCGCGATGTACATGCCGATCTTGGCGCGGCCGCCGGTGAGCAGGGCGCGCTTGCCGGTGAGGTCGGCGCGGGCGTCCCGCTTGGTGCGGTTCTCGGCGGCGCACTTCTGGCAGAGCTGGTGGTAGAAGTAGTCGACCTCGACGTAGCGCTGCTTGCAGGTGTAGCAGGAGCGGGGGCGCTGGAGTATGCCCGCGATCCGGCCCTCCTCGACCTTGGAGGAGGGCAGGATGCCCTCGGTCTCGTCGTCGATGCGCTCGGCGGAGCCGGTGGCGGTGGCCTCGGTGACCGCCTTGTCGTGCGCGGTCTTGGCGGCCCGGCGCTCCTGGCGGCGGCGCTGCTTGACCGTGCGGTAGATGGCCGAGGTGGCCCGGCGGACCGTGATCGCGTCCGGGTGGTCGACCTCCAGGCCGTCCAGCTCCTCGAGCACGCTCAGGCAGACGGCCAGGCGCTCGGGGTCGATGCCCGGCCCGTAGACCACCTCGTCCGTGGTCATGGAGGCCATGGGGGCCATGGAGCCGTCCTCTGTCACCGTCATCGCGCTGCCGCTTCCCTGATCACCCGCGCAGCGCTCCGACTCGCGCCCGCTTTCGAACGCGGAATTCTACGGAGCCCACAGACCCCCCGCCAAACCCGTCCCATCTCCACACCCCCGGCCCGCGCGCGCCGACGAGGAAACCCGCCCCGGCCCGACCGTCGCCGAAGCCGGGCGTCGCCCCGGCGGCACCCGCCCCCCGACGACGGAAGCGGCGTCAGGACAGGCTGCCGCCGGGTGCGGCGGGCTCCCACGGCGGCCACCTGCACCCAACGACGAATCCCCTCACACCGCTCCCCTGCCACACCCCCGGGCCCACCAGCCACCGACGCCGCCCAGCTCCCTGCGGACGGGCCCCCGACGGCACACCCCGCTCCCACCCGCCGTCGGCGCGGCCCACGGGCCCACCACTCCACCGACGGCCACGGCCACCCGCGCCGACGGTGAATCCCGTCACAGCCCGACTGCCGCAGACGGCGGTCCGTCACGCGGAGCGGCTGTCCCAGACAGCGGTCCTCCCCACCGACCGGCTGCTGCAGGTGCTGGGCAACCCACAGAGTGGCTGCCCCAGACGGCAAGCCTCCCCTCGGAGACCCCCGCCGCCGGCGACAAGAACCACCGGCGCGCGTTCCGACTCACCACCGGCCCGCGGATCCGCGGGCCCCGTGCAGGGGGCGCGCTGCCCCGCCGGACACCCACCGCCCCCCGGACCCGTCGGCCCGTACAAGAAGCACACCTCCGCCGGACACCCGCCGCCCCCGCAAGCAAAGCCCACCCGAGCCGCACCGCCCCCGGACCTGTCCGCCCGTACAAGGAGCACACCCCCGCCGGACACCGACCACCCCGGCGAGCGAAACCCGCCCGCTCCCTGCCGCTCATGACCCACCGGCGCGCACAGGGAGCCCCCCGCCGGACACCCACCACCCCGGCAAGCGAAGCCCACCCGAGCCGTACCGCCCGGAGGCCCCCAGCGGTGGGCGTGCGCCCGCGAGGGGCCACCCGCAGCCGGCGGTGAAGGGTGCGGGTGGGACCCCGGCGGCCGTAGGACCGGCCTCAGGCGTCGCAGATCTCCAGCAGCATCTCCACCTCGTCCGTCACCGCCCGCGCGAACACGTCCAGGTCCGGCACCGCCTGCGCGTCGGCGACCAGCCCGTAGTGCACGCGCCCGCGGTACGTGGAGATCGCCACCGCCAGCGCCTGGCCCGGTGCGAGCGGCGCCAGCGGGTAGACCTCGTTCAGCTCGTGTCCGCCGAGCCGCAGCCCCAGACCCGGCAGCGGCACGCTGGTGACGAGGATGTCGAACCACAGCCGCGCCGCCTGGCCGACGAGCGGCCCGCCGAGCCGGTGGCCGAGGGCCGGGACGTGGTCGGCGAGCAGCGCGACCGCGCCGGCCCCCCGGTTGGGCCCCGCGTCCTTGTTCCGGATCATCGCGGTGCGCACGCCGGCGAGGCGGTGGAGCGGATCGGGTTCGTCCACCGGGAGCCGTATCAGGTACCCGGAGAGCCGGTTGCCCTGTGGGTGGGCGGTGCGCGGCCGGCGCCGCGAGACGGGGATCAGGGCCCGGGGCGCGACCCCCTTGCTGCCGTCGCCGCGTTCGTCCAGCCAGCGGCGCAGCGCACCGGCGACGACGGCGATGAGCACGTCGTTCACGGTGCCGCCGACACTCTTGCGCACGCGGTGCACGTCGTCGATGTCGAGGACGACGCCGGCGGTGCGGCGGGTGCCGCTGGGGGCGGAGGTCAGCGCCGAGGACGGCCGCATGCCGAGGGTGGACCGGGCGAGCGAGGCACCGATGTCCAGGGCCCGGCCCACGTCGGACAGCGCGCCCTTGACCAGCCCGGGGATCAGCCCGGGGAGCCTGCGCACGTCGGGCAGCAGGGCCTTCGGCGGCTCCAGGGCCCGGGGCGCCCGCTCGGGCAGGTCCACCGGGTCGAGGACGCCCGCGGCGAGCTTCAGCGCGCGCAGCCCGTCGGCGAGTGCGTGGTGGAACTTGAACAGCACCGCGAAGGACACCCCGTCCTCGCCGGGCAGCACATGCGCCTCCCACGGCGGCCGGCCGCGCTCCAGCGGACGTTCCATCAGCCGCCCGGCGATCGCGTGGAAGTCGGCGGTCGGGGCGTGCAGCCGTACGTGGTTCAGCGGGTCGAAGTCGGGGTCGGGCTCGCGGGTGGCCCCGCCGAAGGCGAGCGGCTGCCAGACGTCGCGGATGCGCAGCCGCAGCCCGGGAACCGCGGCGGCACGGGCGGCGAGCAGGTCGGCGGCGTGGGCACCGGCGGTGGGCGAGTGCGCGCCGAAGACACCGAGCGCCCCGAGGTGCATGGGGTGCCTCTCGGACTCCATGTTCCAGAAGGCGAGGTCGAGGGGAGCGAGCAGGTCGGAAGTCAAGGGCTTGCCTCGCACGTCGACGAAGGGTGGATCTGCAGTCAATCCCTGGGAGCTGATTACGGTCAAGTACGATCAGGCTACGCTCAGTTAACAGCAGATTAAGTCCCGCCCCTCACACAAGGGGCGGGACCCAGGTGAAAGGTGAGGTCACCTCAGGACGGGCTGCGCCGCCTCGGGTGACGTACCCCACTCTGACGGGCGCGGGCCGACCGTGAACGCGAGCGAGCGCAGGGAGCGCAGCGCACCCGTCGTCAGATAGGTCCGCCCGTGCGGCGTGCCGTCGGCGCGGACGCCCTGGATGTAGCGGTCGGCGGCGGAGGTGCCGGGCGCGGTGACCGTCAGACCGCCGCTCGGCCAGTAGCGGCGGTCCAGGGTGAGGTCGACGCGGTCGAAGACGGGGGTGGACAGGCCCCAGGTGTCGTAGCCGGGCTGGATCGGGAACAGCCCGATGGACGACAGCACGTTCCAGGCGGACATCGTGCCGAGGTCGTCGTTGCCGGTCATGCCGGTGGGACCGTCGGTGAACAGGGTCAGCGCCGCGTGCACCACGTCGGTGGTCTTCCAGGGCTGGCCGGTGGCGAGGTAGGTGTACGGCGCGATGAGGTCGGGCTCGTTCATCGGGTTGTACACCGCCGCGTTGTAGTAGGCGTACGGGTCGCCGTGCACCCACACCTCACGGGCGGTCCGCGCGGGGTCGGCGAGCAGCTTGTCGTAGGCGAAGAAGGTGTCCAGCCGGTCGTTGGCCGCGCGCTTGCCGCCGATCAGCGCGACCATGCCGGGCAGGTCCTGCGGGACCAGCCACTGGTACTGCCACGGGGAGCCCTCGTGGAAGCCGGTGCCGCGGGCGGGGTCGGCCGGGCCGGTGAAGGCGCCGGAGGCGTCGCGGGAGCGGAAGAAGCCGGTCGACGGGTCGAAGATGTTCCGGTAGTTGCGCGACCTGGCGGCGTAGCGGGCGGCGTCGTCCGTGTGGCCGAGACCGCGGGCCATCTGGGCGAGCACGGCGTCGGCGAGCGCGTACTCCAGGGTGACGGAGCCGCCGTGGTGGTAGTCGGAGTCGCCCATCTTGGCCAGCGGGCGGTCCTTGTCGTACGGGGCGAAGCCGTGCGCCAGGTACTCGGCGTCGGCCTCCCGGCCGATGCCCATGTACTCGGCGGGCGGCACGGCGTCGGCGTTCTTCCGCAGCGCCCGGTAGGTCCGCTCCTCGAATCCCCTGAGCAGGCCCATCTGGTAAGCGGTGGTCAGGAAGGGGGTGACCGGGTCGCCGCTCATGACGTTCGTCTCGACCGGGCCGTAGCCCCACTTGGGCAGCCAGCCGCCGTCCTCGTCGATCGCGACCACCGACCGGGCCATGTCCCGTGCCTCGCGCGGCGCCAGCAGGGCGAGGAGCTGCACCTGGGTGCGGTAGGTGTCCCACAGCGACCAGTTCTGGTAGTACCTGAAGCCCCTGGCGCGGTGGGTACGGCGGTCCCAGCCGAAGTAGCGGCCGTCGGCGTCGTCGCCGAGGTTGGGGGCGAGGAACGACCGGTACAGCGAGGAGTAGAAGGTCCGGCGGAGCGTGGGCGTACCGCCCTGGACGCGCACCCCGGCGAGCCGGGCCTCCCAGGCCGCGCGGGCCCGCTCGCGCACGGCGTCGAAGGAGCGCCCGCCCTCGGCGCGCAGGTTCGTGGCGGCGCCGCCCGAGTCGACGTAACTCAGCGCGGTGGTCGCCTCGACGGTGCGGTGTGAGGTGGTGTCGAAGCGGACGTAGGCGCCGCCGTGCCCGGTGCGGGCGCCCGGCGCGAGGGCCGGGCCGTCCCAGGTGCCGTAGGCGGTGAAGGGCCGGCTGAACCGGGTGATCGTGTAGACGGTGTAGGGGGCCGTGTCCCGGCAGAAGCCGTGGCCGGTGATCTCCGTGCGCACCGTGTGGTCGTCGAGGATCTCCACCGTGCTGGAGACCCCCTTGTGCAGCGACTGGGCCGCGTTCAGCAGGACGTTGGCCTTGTCGGTGGCGGGGAAGGTGTAGCGCTGCACGCCGGTGCGTTCGGTCGCGGTCAGCTCGGCGCGGATGCCGGAGGAGAGGCCGACGCGGTAGTAGCCGGGGCTCGCCTCCTCGTCCTGGTGCGAGAAGCCGGCCGCGTACTGGGCGTCGTCCGTCTGTGTGACCTCGCCCGTGGTGGGCAGCACCGGCAGGTCGCCGCCGATGCGGCAGCCGACGCCCGAGAGGTGGACGAGGGAGAAACCGCGGATACGGTTCTGCGTGTAGTCGTAACCGGTCATGTGCCCGGTGTCCGGGGAGAGCTGCACCATGCCGAAGGGCACGGTCGCGCCGGGGAAGGTGTTGCCCTCGTCCTGGCTCCCGATGAAGGGGTTGACCAGGTCGGTGAGGTGGCCGTCGGTCCGCTCGGCGGCCCGTGCGGCGGGGTGGGCGAACAGCGTGGACGCTGCCATCACCCCGGCCAGGCACAGCCGTGTGCGCCGGGTCCCTCTCATGTCGGATGACCTCCGAAGGTTCGACATCGTTGCCTGCATCGTGAAGGGCGTACGACGCAAATCCGGGCATCCCTCAGGGATTACGCGAAACGCGTCGCGTCAAGGCAACGGAAGCCGCGGGGCAAAGGTCACCGGAGCGTGCCGGGAAAACCCTCGTGGCAGAGGGCGGGCGATGGGCGCGCGACCGGGTGCGCGCCCGGACGCAGGCCGGCTTCGCCGAGGCCGGCAACGGGGACGCCGAGGCCGAGGCCGAGAGGGGGACGTCAAGGGCGGGGAGGCGGCCGCCGGGCCCGGGGCATGTGCCGTCAGGGCTGGGGAGGTGCCCCCTGGCCGGCGTGTTCCGGCCGGCCGGGGGCCCCGTCGGCGCGCGACGGGGCGCCCTCGACGTCCGTCAGGTCGTCGGCGGTCGCGTCCAGTTCCCGCCGGTCGCGCTCGCCCAGGAACGGGATCAGGGCCCCGCAGTCCCGGCAGGCCCGCGCGAAGTCGGCCTCGAACGTCGGCTGGGGCTTGAGGAAGCCCGGCCGGCGGAACTTCAGCCGCAACCGCTCGAACGAGCGCTCCCCCGAGGTGAGCTGCCCGACCGGGCTCAGCCGGCCGGAGCCGCATATCCAGCACCGCATCCCGGCACCCTATCCCTAGGGCACCCGCCGGCCCTTGCCCAGGGCGATGACCCCGCCCTTGGAGACGGTGTACAGCTCGGCGTCCCGTTCCGGGTTGACGCCGATCGTCGCGCCGGGCGGGACCTCCACGTTCTTGTCCAGCACCGCGCCGCGGACCACGGCGCCCCGACCGATGCGCACGTTGTCGTGCAGCACCGAGCCCTGCACCACCGCGCCGGGGTCGACCCGGACCCCCGGGGAGAGGACCGACCGGCTGACCTGACCGCGGATCAGGCAGCCCGCGCTGATGATGGACTCGCTCGCGATGCCGCCCGCGTTGAAGCGGGCCGGGGAGAGCTGGTACGAGTGCGTGTAGACCGGCCACTGCCGGTTGTAGAGGTTGAACGCGGGCCGCTCGGCGATGAGGTCCATGTGCGCCTCGTAGTAGGCGTCCAGCGTGCCCACGTCCCGCCAGTAGCCCTGGTCGCGGGTGGTCTCGCCGGGCACGTGGTTGTCGCTGAAGTCGTACAGCTGGGCCTCCCCGCGCGCGGTGAGCTGCGGCAGGATCGAGCCGCCCATGTCGTGCACCGACCGGCTGTCCTCGGCGTCCCGGTGCAGCGCCTCGACGAGGGCCTTGGTGGTGAACATGTAGTTGCCCATGGAGGCGAACACGCACTGGGGGTCGTCGGGCAGGCCCGGCGGATCGGCGGGCTTCTCCAGGAAGCGCTGGACGCTGCGGCCGTCCGAGCCCGGCGTGATCACCCCGAAGGACGAGGACTCGGCACGGGGCACCCGGATGCCGGCCACCGTCACGCCCGCGCCGCCCTCGATGTGCTGCCGGAGCATCTGCCGCGGGTCCATGCGGTAGACGTGGTCGGCGCCGAACACCGCCACGTACTCGGGCTGTTCGTCGTGGATCAGGTTCAGGGACTGCAGGATCGCGTCGGCGCTGCCCAGGTACCAGCGCGGGCCGAGCCGCTGCTGGGCCGGGACGGGGGTGACGTAGTTGCCGAGCAGGCTGGACATCCGCCAGGTGGTGGTGATGTGCCGGTCCAGCGAGTGCGACTTGTACTGGGTCAGCACGCAGATGCGCAGCACGTCGGCGTTGACGAGGTTGGACAGGACGAAGTCGACGAGGCGGTACGTGCCGCCGAAGGTGACCGCGGGTTTGGCGCGGTCCGCGGTGAGCGGCATCAGGCGCTTGCCCTCGCCGCCCGCCAGTACGATCCCGAGTACCGAAGGCCCTCCACGACGCATGGCCGCTCCCCTCACCCTGGTTGAACCATGGCTGCCCCTGCCCGGTACGGCTTACGCCTGCTTGCGGACCTCCTCGTAGAGGGTGGCCGTCCGCCGGGCCACCGTGTCCCAGCCGAACTCCGAGACGGCACGCTCCCGTCCGGCCTCACCCATCCCCCGGGCCGCCCGCGGATCGCCGAGGACCCTGTCCAGGGCCCGGGCGAGCCCCGCCTCGAATCCGTCGCCCGGGTCCACGAGGAGGCCGGTGCGTCCGTCGTCCACGACCTCCGGGATCCCGCCGACCCGTGAGGCCACGACGGGCGTGCCGCAGGCCATCGCCTCCAGGTTGACGATGCCGAGCGGCTCGTACACCGACGGGCACACGAACACCGCCGCGTGCGTGAGGAGTTGGACGACCTCCGGGCGCGGCAGCATCTGCGGGATCCAGAACACGCCCGCGCGGACCCGGCTCAGCTCCGCGAACAGCTCCCGGAACTCCCGGTCGATCTCGGGGGTGTCGGGCGCGCCCGCGCACAGCACGACCTGCGCCGCCGGGTCGATGTCCCGGACCGCGCGCAGCAGATGGGGGACGCCCTTCTGCCTTGTGATCCGGCCGACGAAGAGGACGTACGGGCGGCCGGGGTCGATGCCCTGCCGGACGAGGGCGTCCGTGCCCTGGGCGGGGCGGTACAGGCGGGTGTCGATGCCGTTGTGCACGACGTGGACGCGGGCCGCGTCGAGCGCCGGGTAGCAGCGGAGGATGTCCTCGCGCATGGCCCCGGACACCGCTATCACCGCGTCGGCGGCCTCGATCGCGGTGCGCTCGGCCCAGCCCGACAGGGCGTATCCGCCGCCGAGTTGCTCGGCCTTCCAGGGCCGCAGCGGCTCCAGGGAGTGGGCGGTCACCACGTGCGGGACGCCGTACAGCAGCTTGGCGACGTGGCCGGCGAGCCCCGCGTACCAGGTGTGGGAGTGGACGAGTTCACGGCCTTCGAGGGCGGCGGCGATGGACAGGTCCACGGAGAAGGTGCGCAGCGCGTCGTTGGAGCCGTCGAGCACGGGCCAGGGACGGTGGCGTACGACGCCGACGCCGCGGCCCTCGCCCCAGCAGTGCACCTCCAGGTCCACCAGGGAGCTCAACTCGCGGGCGAGGAACTCCACATGGACACCGGCGCCGCCGTACACGTCCGGGGGGTACTCCCGGGTCAGCAGTCCCACTCGCACCCGGCAACCCCCTGGGTCTCGGCGGCAGATCCCTTTCATGGTCACCCAGATGCGGCCCCTGGGGAAGAGCGCGGCGGCCGGGTGAAGCAGCAGTCGCCGCAGACCCCGCCGCCGGGCACCCGGTAGTACAGGCAGCAGCTGCGGCGGCGGAAGGCGGTGCCGGCGCGGGTGCCGGTGGTGCGCAGGAGGGGGTGTGCGAAGAGTCCGTCCGTCAGGGCGCGGGTGCGGGCGGCCGCGTCGGTGCGGCCGTGGGCGCGGGCCCAGCGGTCCAGTTCGCGGGCCGCGCCGGCGAGTGCGGAGCCGGCGTTGCCCCACGACAGCCCGGCGGCGAGGCCGTAGCGGGCGCTCAGCGCGTGCGCCAGGGGCTCCAGGTGGGCGTGCAGCACGGCGTCGGCGAGGCCGGCCGCGTCGGCGGGGCGGGGGCGCAGCTCGGTGAGCAACAGGTCGTCGGGGGCGGACGCGTGGGTGTCCCAGCGCAGGCGGCGCGGGTCGAGGTCGGGCAGCCGGCCGTACAGGACGGCGCAGCCGAGGGCCACCGACCACAGCCGGGCGGCCAGTCCCAGCTGGGCGACGGACGCGGCGACCCGCGGCTCGGCGGTGCGCAGCCGGGCGGCGACCGTGGTGACACGCGCCGTCAGAGGATCCGGCCGGCCGCGGGCCGGTACCGGTGCGTAGGCCTGCGCGAGCGTGGGCGGCCGCCCGGTGTCCGGTGCGCCGGCGGCCGGGGCCGCGGGCGGGACCGTCCGCAGCACGAAGAAGCCGCCGAGCGGGCGCAGCAGCACGAGACCGGGGTCGAGGCCGGGGGCGAGCCCGGGTTCGGAAACCGGGTGGGGATCGGGGTGGGAATCGGCGTGGGGATCGGGGTGGGGATCGGGGTGGGGATCGGAGTCGGGTTCCACGACCAGCAGTGGTATCAGGCCCGTTCGGGGGCCGGTCGCCCGGGTGTTCCTCCCGCGTCACCCGCCCAGGGGATGATCGCCCGGCCGGTGTACTCCATCGGCAGTAGGACGCATTGCGTGCTCAGGGACGACGACGGGAAGAGTGCGGACGGGCAGAGTGTTGACCATGGAAGCCGACCGTACGTCGCGCCGGGCTCAGGGCCCCCGCCTCACGCAGAGGAGACGCTGATGAGCGCCCTCGCGTTGTCCGTGCTGCTGTCGTTCGTGTCCGCCCTCGCCTACGCCGGCGGCGCGATCGTGCAGGAGCAGGTCGCGGTGTCCTGCCCGGACCGGTCCTACCTGCCGCTGCGGCGGCCGGGCTGGTGGGGGGCGCTGGCGCTCAACGGCCTCGGCGGGGTGCTGCACGTGGTGGCACTGGCCTACGGCCCGCTCAGCCTCGTCCAGCCGCTCGGCGCGCTCACCATCGTCTTCGCGCTGCCCATGGCGGCGCTGTTCGTCGGCCGCAGGGCCGGGGCGGCCGCCTGGCGCGGGGCCGTCATGGCCACCCTGGGTCTCGCCGTCCTGCTGTCCCTGGTCGGCTCCTCCGACACGCACGCCCTCGACGCCGCCCACCGGGTGGTGGTCGCGCTGGTCACCGGCGGGGCGGTCGCCGCGCTGACGGGGGCGGGCCGGGCCGTGCACCGGCACCCCGCGGTGCGCAGCGTGCTGCTCGCCACTGCCTCCGGCATCGCGTTCGGCATGTCGTCGGTGTTCACCAAGACCGTCGCCGTCGACTGGACGCACGGCATCGACCTGGACGACCTGCCCTCGCTCGCGGTGATCGCCCTGTTCGCCGTCGCCGGTGTCCTGCTGTCCCAGGCGTCCTACCGGGGCGGTGGTCTCGCCGCCCCGCTGGCCACCCTGACCGTGGTCAACCCGGTGCTGGCGGCAGCGGTCGGCATCCTGATGTTCGGCGAGACGTTCCGCTACGGCAGCACGGGCACCGTGCTCGCCCTCGGCTGCGGAGTGATCGCGGCGGGCGGCCTGATCATGCTGACGACGGAGCGGATCGGGGACCCGGCGGAGGCGGTGCCCACGCCGGTGGAGCCGGTGCCCACGCCGGCGGAGACCGGACCGCTCGCCCCGCCCGCCACCGAACCCGCACCCGCACCCGCACCCGCACCCGCTGCCACGGCCGAACCGGCCGTCGCTCCGATGCCCGTTGTCACCGCCGAACCGGCCCTCGTACCCGCGCGCCCCGCCGCTCCCGAACCGGCCGTCGTTCCGGCGCCCTTCGCGGTCCCTGCGCCCGTCAGCACCGCGCGCGTCACGGGGGCCGCGCCCGTCCCTCTCCCCGCGCCCACCGCGCTTCCCGCTTCCACCGCCGAGCCCGCGCCGGTCACCGTTGCGCCGTCCGCGGCGGGGCCCGTCGCCGGCCTGCCGCAGCAGCGCCCGGCCGCGGAGTCCGAGGCCGGGCAGGCAGCCGTGCGGAACCTGCCGGCGGCGCGGCCGTCAGGCACCGGGGAGAACCCCGCCACCGGTGGGCCGGCGGCCGGCGTGGTGCTCGCGGTGTCGTACACCCCGGTGCCGGCCGGGGTCCCCGTCCTCCTGCCGGACCTGGACCGGTACGTGCGTCAGATCCTGACGCCGCCGGCCCGCAGGTAGGCGAGCGGGTCGACGTCGCTGCCGAACCCGGGCCCCGTCCGCACCTCGAAGTGCAGATGCGGGCCCGTCACGTTGCCGGTGGCCCCCGAGCGGCCGATGCGCCCGCCCGCGCCGACGCTCTGGCCGACCCGGACGGAGATCGCCGACAGATGGCCGTACTGGGTGTAGCGGCCGTCGGCGTGCCGGATCACCACCTGGTAGCCGTACGAGCCGCCCCATCCGGCGGCCACCACGTGCCCGGCCGCCGCCGCCTTCACCGAGGTGCCGGTCGGCACGAGGAAGTCGACGCCGGTGTGGTAGCCCTTGGACCAGTGCGAGCCGGCCACGTGGTAGCCGGTGCCGATGGGCGCGTCCACCGGTGCGACGAGCGAGTGGCCGGCCGGCGTGGTCCGGTGCGTGGGGGTGTGCCCCTGCGAAGGCGTCCTCTTCTTCGGGGACTTGGTCGTGGTCTGGTGGTGGCCGGGCGTGGGCGCGGTGGTGCGCAGGCTGAGCCGCTGGCCGGGCACGATCAGGTCGGGATCGGCGCCGATCGTGGAGCGGTTGCCCGCGTAGAGCGCGCGCCAGCCGCCCCGGACGTCGTGGTCGCCGGCGATGCCGGAGAGGGTGTCGCCGTGCACGACCGTGTACATCTCGGCCCGGCCGGCGCGGGACTGCGGGGTGGTCTGCGGCCGCACGTCCCGCACGGAGCTCTTGTGCTCCTCCTTCGCGGGCCGCGTCGCCGCGCTCTCGGTGTGCGGGCCGTCGCTGTCGCCGCCCCGGGTGAGCCCGGCCCGCACCGAGCAGACCGGCCAGGCGCCCGGCCCCTGCCCGTCGAGGACCTGCTCGGCGACGGCGACCTGCTCGGACCTGCTCGCGAGGTCGGCGCGCGGCGCGTACCGGGTGCCGCCGTAGGCCTCCCAGGTGGACCGGGTGAACTGCAGGCCGCCGTAGTAGCCATTGCCCGTGTTGATGCTCCAGTCGCCGCTGGACTCGCAGGCGGCGACCTTGTTCCAGGTGGAGGCGTCGGCGGCGTGGGCGCTGCCGGCGGCGACCAGCGGGATCGCGAGGCCGGCGCCGCTCGCCGTGACGGTGAGTGAGGCGCGGTTGATCCGGTTCGGCTGGTACCGGCGATGCCGGCCGCGTACGGCCATGTCCGATGTCCCCTCGGCATGCGTCAGGAGTGGCCAAAGCTAAGCGCCGCGAACAGGCCATGACAAGACGGAAATTCGGCCTCCTACGGCCGCCAAGTGGCCGGGATCGGGCTTTCCTTGGTCCGGGTCCGCGGAGACTGAGGCCGAAGGCGCGGTTGCCGCGTATATATGCCTGGCGGGTCGGATGTGCGCTCGCCGGAACGGCACGTCAGGATGGGCGAGGGCCCGTACTGACGGAGCCGTAGACACGAGGCAACCAGGGAGCAGGCGGTATGAGCACTTCAGCGCAGATCGGTGTCACGGGCCTGGCGGTCATGGGCCGCAATCTCGCCCGGAACTTCGCGCGCAACGGCTACACCGTCGCCGTGCACAACCGTACGGCGTCGCGCATGAAGGCGCTGGTGGAGGAGTTCGGGAGCGAGGGCGACTTCGTCGGGGCCGAGACCGCCGAGGAGTTCGTCGCGGCCCTGGAGCGCCCGCGCCGCCTGGTGATCATGGTCAAGGCGGGCGAGCCGACGGACGCCGTGATCGAGGAGTTCGCCCCGCTCCTCGAGCCCGGCGACATGATCATCGACGGTGGCAACGCGCACTTCGCGGACACCCGGCGCCGGGAGCGCGAGCTGCGCGAGCGGGGCATCCACTTCGTCGGCACCGGCATCTCCGGCGGCGAGGAGGGCGCGCTGCACGGACCGAGCATCATGCCGGGCGGTTCGAAGGAGTCGTACGCGTCCCTCGGCCCGATGCTGGAGAAGATCTCCGCGAAGGCGGCGGACGGCGCCCCCTGTGTCACGCACTGCGGTCCCGACGGTGCCGGGCACTTCGTGAAGATGGTCCACAACGGCATCGAGTACGCCGACATGCAGCTGATCGGCGAGGCGTACCAGCTGCTGCGCGACGTGGCCGGCTACTCCCCGGCGCAGATCGCGGACATCTTCCGCACCTGGAACACGGGCCGGCTGGACTCCTACCTGATCGAGATCACCGCCGAGGTCCTCTCCCACGTGGACGCGGCGACCGGCGAGCCCTTCGTGGACGTGGTGGTGGACCAGGCCGAGCAGAAGGGCACCGGCCGCTGGACCGTCCAGATCGCGCTCGACCTCGGCGTCCCGGTGTCCGGTATCGCGGAGGCGGTCTTCGCCCGCTCCCTGTCCGGCCACGCGGCCCTGCGGGAGGCGTCCCGCGGGCTGGCCGGGCCGAAGCCGGCTCCGCTCGGCGAGTCGGAGGCGGGGGCCTTCGCGGACCGGGTGGAGCAGGCGCTGTACGCGTCCAAGATCGTTTCGTACACGCAGGGCTTCCACGAGATCGCCGCGGGCAGCGAGGAGTACGGCTGGGACATCGACCTCGGTGCCGTGTCCTCGATCTGGCGGGGCGGCTGCATCATCCGCGCGGCCTTCCTGGACCGCATCCGCGCCGCGTACGACGCCCGGCCCGATCTGCCGAGCCTGCTGTCGGACGAGACGTTCGCACGCGAGATCGCCGAGGCGCAGGACGACTGGCGCGAGGTGCTGATCGCGGCGACGCGGCAGGGCGTGCCGACGCCGGGCTTCGCGGCGGCGCTGGCGTACTACGACGCGCTGCGCGCCGAACGGCTGCCGGCGGCCCTGACGCAGGGGCAGCGGGACTTCTTCGGCGCGCACACGTACCGGCGGACGGACCGGGACGGTTCGTACCACACGCTGTGGGGCGGGGACCGGTCCGAGGTCTCCGCGTAGCTCCGGCGGGCCTCCGGGACGCGGCGGAGCCGGGGGAACGGGCTCCCGCCCTCCTGCCTGCCCTGCTGCGCGGACCGGCGGGCGCACCGGCGCCACGCCCGGGTGCGACCGGCGCCGGGCACGACGGTCGCCGCGCCCCCGCTCTCCTCCCGGCCGGGGACTCTCCTCCCCGGCCGGGGACATCAGGTGAGCGGAGGACCCGGCTCAGGGTTCGGGACGGGTTCCGGGCCCGGCGGGATCGGGGACGGTGAGGGCTCCGGCGGGCCCGGGGCCGGGGGTGCCGGGGGCGGCGTCGGATCGGGGCCGGGCGCGGGCGGCGTCGGCTGGGGGCCGGGTTCCGGCGTCGGGACCGGGCTCGGGTACGGGTCCGGCGGGGTCGGCGCCGGCGGCTCCGGTGCGGGGCCCGGGGGTACGGGATCGGGGTGCGGGTTCGTCATCGTGTCCTCCGGGCAGTCGCGGGACGTCGCCTCTGACTACTCCCCCGCCTACCCGACGGCCGCCCGGCCACTCACCCGAACGAGGCCCCGTGCGACCCCGCCCCTCAGAACCGGCCGGGGTGCGCCCGCAGCCAGTCCTTGGCGGCCTCCAGGAGGACGGGGTCGGCCACCGGGGCCACGTCGGGATGACGCTCGGCCCACTTCACGACGTACGGGCACAGCGGGGCCACCGGGACGCCCTCGCGCGCGGCGAGGGCGTACAGCTCGCGGGCGAGCGAACCGGCGATGCCCTTCCCCTCGTGGGCGGGCTCGACGATGGTGTGCACCGGGACCAGGGCGCGCGCGGGCGCCTCCAGCACGAAGTACTCGATGCGGCCGGCCACCTCGCCCTCGCCGAGGGCCTCCAGGCGGCCCGCCGCCCGGTCGTCGCGGATCTCGATCTCGCTCATGGCTCGCACGCTCCTGGTCCTGGTACCTGTCGTCCGACCGCCGGCCGGCCCGCCGGTCAGGCCACGGGTACGGCCTGCGGGCTGCGCCGCTGGTCGGTGCCGGGCACCGGCGCGGACGGGTCGGCGCCGAGGGACACGATCCGGTTGTCCCCGTCGACATGCACGACCCGGGGCTTCAGCTCACGTGCCTCGGCATCGGTGACCTGAGCGTAGCTGATGATGATCACCAGGTCGCCGGGGTGCACGAGATGGGCGGCCGCCCCGTTGATCCCGATGACCCCGGACCCGCGCTCACCCTCGATGACGTACGTCTCCAGCCGGGCGCCGTTGGTGATGTCGACGATGTGCACGAGCTCGCCCGGCAGCAGGTCGGCGGCGTCGAGGAGATCGGCGTCGATGGTCACCGATCCCACGTAGTGCAGGTCGGCCTGGGTGACGGTGGCGCGGTGGATCTTGGACTTGAACATGGTGCGCAGCACTATGGACTCCTAGATGACGGCTCCCTGCCTGCTTTCTGCAGGTCAAGGGCGTCCTTTACTGTACATCGGCATGCCTTCGACTCGAAGACCTTCCGGAACATCGTGCGCCGCGGCGAGCAGGCTTCTCACCTGCGCGATTCTGCGCGAATCAAGCTGCCGCGAAGCCATCGACCAGGAACACGTACGGAAGACTGCCCCGGTCCAATGCTGATGGGATGCTGACTCACCTGATGAGTCATCAGGTAAGTCGAGGGGTCCAGAGCAAGTTGCTAACCGGGGCAGCGGCGGTGAAGTAGAGGACCAGGGCCGACCAGCACGCTCCTCCACCGCACGACCGAGCGCTCCCACGTCATTTCCCCTCTTCGCCATGCCCAAGGCGCGTTGGCAAAGTCTCGGATGACAACGGTTGCGGACGCCCGTTCAGCCAGGGCTTCCAGCAGATCGGGGCGGATCACGACAGCACAACCAGACACCCGCGGCCAAGCGAGGTGGTAGCCAGATCCTCTCGTACTCGGTGCGCCGACAGATAAGCGGGATTCCCTCCGCGAGCTGGCGCAGGAGAAGGGGGCCGTCACGGCTCGCTGCCGAGCTGGCGGCGCGCTGCGCTGACTGTTCCAGAATCGGCGGCCCGCCGGCTTCGACAAGGCGATCTACGGCCGCAGAAACGAGGTCATGCGGACGATCAACGCCCTCGAGAACTACCGGGCTCGGGGCTCGATCCGGCTCTGACTCAGCCCATGACGTGCCGCAACCGCCTAGAGGTCGACTGCCTCGACGACGTCCTGATCAGCTGCACCACCGTGCGCCCACCCACCGAAGGCAACGGCGCCACCGCGACGGTCATGAGGGCGGGACGTCCGGGCCCGCGGCGCCGACCGGCATGCCCGCTACCGCTGGCGCTGACGTTTCACGACGCGGATGACGGCGATGGCGGCTGCGACGATGACGAGGGCGCCTATGACGAGCAGCGCGGGCGGGATCCGCTGTTCTTCCATGGCGATAAGGAACGGGGCGGGCGGAAGGGTGTTCACGGTGGACTCCTTGCTGCGCGGAGCCGACCTTGCCGGCTGCGTCGTTGATGTCTCAGGGGTGGTTGTTCGGGAGAGCCGGCAGCCCGGGATCGCCAAGCGCCGTGGCTGTACGGAGCGTCGTGGTCACACCAGGGGACGGCGGGAGACTCGCCAGACCATCCAGGCCGCCAGCGCGGCGGCCGCCGCGAGGCACACTCCGGCTTCGGCCCAGTTGAGCGACCACATCTGACCGGCCGGATGGAAGCGGACGAACTGTCCAGTGATGTCGTGTGCCCGATAGCAGCCGGTTGGTGCCTTTTCGCCCTGGAATGAGCAGGTTATGTCGGGCAGGGAGGCTCCGGAACTCGTGACGTAGCCGCTCCGGGTCACCCACGCGTTGGCGCTGGTTTCGGGCGTGACGAGCGGGTTCCGGGATACGGCCATGGAGGTCGGCCCGAGGTAGGGCCGGATTTGACTGGTGGCGTATTCCAGAAGGCCGGTGATGACGAACGTGCCGAGCATGGCCGTCACGGTGCGGCGCAGGAGCAGGCCGAGCGCGGCACCCACTGTCAGCGCCAGGACGGAGAGCGCAACGGGTGCCGCTCCGATGAGGTCGAAGGGGACACCGTCCTGCCAGCGGACCGTGTTGAACAAGGAGCCCTCGGCACGCCACCACCAGTCCCACAGAAAGCTGAGGGTGGCGGTGGCGAGGGCGATCAAGGCCATGGGGAAGCAGAGCTTGGCCAGCACCCAGCGGGTACGAGTGACCGACTGTGTCCAGGCGAGGCGGTAGGTGCCGCTCTCCAACTCGCGAGCGAGCAGGGGAGCACCGAAGAAGACGCCGATGACCAGCGGAATCTGCCCGGCGAGGACCGAGGCGTGGTTGAAGTTGCTCTCGTAGAGGCCGCTGAACTCCCTGATCTTGGCGGTCACCGCGGCACAGTGCGCGGAGCCGGCGGAGGCCGTACAGCCGGCCAGGTGGTTGGTCCGGATGAAGGTGACCATCCCCGAGTGCTGCTCGGCCACGGCGGCTGCGACCGCCACGAGGAACACGGCGCCGCCGATGATCGGGACTCGGTGCTGGCGCCACACCAACCACGTCACGCCGTGCAGGACGCCCCGCTGCCGTGCTCCGCCGGCGGCCGCGGTGCGCTTCGGAGAGGGAACGGTGGTGGTGGCGCTCACGAGGCCGCCGCCTCGGGACCGCCACAGGCGTCCGCGGTCAGCAGCGGTGGCGCTTCGGGACAGCGTAGATACGACAAGATCATCTCTTCCAGGGTGGGTCGGCGCACGTTCCAATGCGGCGGCAGCGGGCCCGCGGGGCGTATGAGCGCGGTGAGTTGACGACCGCCGGTGCGTGCCTCCACCACCATGTGCGCGGCGAGTTCGCCGGGCAGGGCGTCACCGGCGTGAGCGGCGGTGACGTAGACGTGGGCGGCGATGAGTTGGTCCGCGTCACCTGCCAGGCGTACCCGCCCGCCGGTGATGGTCAGGACCCAGTCGCAGACGCCTTCCATCTCGGCGACCATGTGCGAGGACATGAGCACGGTGGTGCCGCGCTCGGCCGCCTCGGTCGACAGCATGCGCATCATCTCGTGGCGCACCAGGGGGTCGAGATCGGACATCGGCTCGTCCAGGAGCAGCAGATCGGGCCGTTTGCCGAAGGCCATGGCGAGCGCGACCCGGGTGCGCTGGCCTCCGGAGAGACTGTTGACGCGCGCGGGCAGCGGAATGTCACCGGCCGCGACAATTTGCTCGGCGCCGGCCTGGTCCCAGCCCGGATTCAGCTCGCGCCCCATGCGCAGCATCTCCGCGACCGTGAAACGCGGGTAGAGGGGCTTGTCCTGGGCGAGGAAAGCGACGCGTCCTTCGGCGGCGGCCTGCCGCGGTGTCCGCCCGGAGACAGCCACCTGGCCAGTGGTCGGGGACAGCAGGTCCGCGACCATGGACATCAAGGTCGTCTTCCCGGCACCGTTGGGTCCCACCAGGGCGCACACGGTGCCCGCGGGGATGCGGAAGGTGCAGTCCCGCAGCGCCCAGCCGCGCCGGTACTTGCGGCCGAGCGCGGTGGCGAGGAGCGCGGGTGGGCCCGCGTCCTCGGGCATGGCGATGACCTGGTTCAACTGATCTCCTTGTGGTTCATGGCGTGTGCGTCGGTGGCCACCCGCGAGAGGCATGCGTGAACCGGCGTGGCGACCAGCGCGGTGACCTTTCGCGTTCGAGGCTGGCTGTGGCCGCCCGGTCCATCCATGCGTCTGGATCGCGGACGAGCGCGGTGCTCGGGGTGACACGCGCGCGGGTGAGGGCCGAAGGCTGGACGAATGTGTTCCGCCCGGGCTGCGTCGTGACCAGTCCTTCACGCTCCGATTCCCGGTATGCCTTGAGCACTGTGTTCGCGTTGACCGCACTGGCCGAGACGACCTCTCGGGCCGTCGGCAACTGGTCCCTGGGCATCAGCGGCCCGAGCCGCAGAGCGTGTCCTGCGGACCGGTCGGGCGCCGGCGTCCGCGACGCCCAAGGATCTCCATCAGTCGTGCAGCCGGCTGACGCGCGGAGGGCGGAGGACCGGGCGAGGCGGGTGACGAAGCAGTAGATGTTCGGGGGCTCGGCCGGGCGGCCGCTTTGTGAGGTCGGAGCGGCCGGCCGCGTCGGCCCTTCAGTCCTTCGGGAAGATGGAGTCGCCGGAGACGGTCCGGGTGGAGCCGTTCTTGAGGGTGATGTCGACCTTGCCGGCGCTGCCGGACGGGTCGGCGGACGGCCACCAGGCGGTGAACCGCTTGTTCTCGATGGTGGCCTCGATGGTGCGGCCGCCGTCGTGCAGGGTTACGGCCCTGACATCCGATCCCACTGAGCCCACGAGGTAGTTCAGGCCGGTGCTCCCTTCGCCGTGACCGCCGGCCGAGTCCACCTCGACGGCGTTGCCGGCGAGCGTCCTGACCGGGTCGATCACCTCGGCCATGCCGTGGCCGGTCTTGTCGGTGAGGCAGTAGGAGACGGTCTTCCCGTCGGTGACGACCACAGAGGTGACCGAGCCGCGCACGTCGAGGTTGGCGTACGAGACCGACGTGCCGGAGTAGTCGCTGCCAAGGGCCTTGACGCACCACTTCTCGGCGGCGACGGACTCGGGCGAGGTGGCCGCCGGACGGCTCGGGGTGCCGGTCCAGCTCGCGAGCTCCGCTGCGGGCAGGACCCCCGAGGCGGGCGGGCTGAGCACGGGCTGACCCACGACGGCCACGACCGCGGCGGCGGTGACGGCTCCGGCCGCCACCCAGAGCCACGTGTGACGGCGGCGGGGCGGGGAGGCCGGCTGCGAGGTGGACGTCGCACTGTTCATCACGGTGCGCAACAGATCTTCCTTGCGGTTGCTTTCGGCTTCGGTCAGTTCGCGGACGGGAGCAGCGTCCAGAGCGGCCAGCAACCGGGGGAGGTTCTTCTCGTGATCGTTCACGTCTCTTCCTTCAGTGCGCCGGAGCCGGAGCGGGAGTGGTCCGGCCGGTCGGGCCGAACAGCTTGGCCAGGCGGCGTTTGGAGCGGGACAGGCGCATCGTGTAGGCCGCGCGTGAGCAGCCCAGCACGGTGGCCGCGTCCCGGTCCGCGAGGCCCTCCCAGACATGGAGCGCCAGTACTTCCTGGTCGGCGGCCGACAGCTGCCGCCAGGCGGCCACCAGGTCCATCCGCTCCTCGGCCCGGGCCAGACCGTCATATCCGTCGTCGCCGCCGTGCTCCATGACACGCACCGCGACAGCCGTCTGGCGGCGCTGCCCGCGGTGGGCGTTGAGCATCGCGTTGCGCGCGGTGCCGAAGAGCCACGGACGTGGGTCCTCCGGCAGCTCGCTACGACGACGCCACGCGGCGAGGAACGTCTCACCGACGATGTCGTCCACGTTCATCGGGTGAGCACGACGGCGGACGAAACGCAGCACGTCCTCGTAATGAGCGCGGTAGACATCGGTGAACTCGTCCTCGCTGTCGATGGCCATGGCTTCCTCTCGCTGCTTCCGCCCCTACGTGTCCACCACCGGTGAAGGTGCAACGCGAGAGTCCGAAGAATTTTTGTGCCGGCCCCCAGCAGCTCGCACAGGGTACGCGGCAGTGCCGAACGACAGAGGTCATCGCAGGTCATCGCAGGTCACCGCAGGTTGCCGCGTGTGACAGCTCAAGGCTTGCGACCGGTACGAAGGTGTTCCGCGGGCGCGCGCTCCATGCTGGTCGGGGACCCACGCCTGCGAGCTTCCGGGAGACCAGTAGATGGCACCCGGGGACGACCGGGCAGCAACCATCAGCGATGCCGAATGCCCCGACCAGCCCGCTCAGACACCCGTATCACCTGGGTGTGGGAGGGCTGCCCAGGTCGTCGCCTCCCGGCTCATCGACCGGCGTCCCGGGGTCGTTACCGAGGCGTACACCACCGGCCGGCCGCATCGCCTGCGCAGGGCGGCCGAGTACCTCACCCTGGGCGGAGCGGTCACGGCGATGAACCTTGCCCGGCGCAGCCGGGTGGCCGCCGCGGTGGGCGGACTGGCCCTGCTCGCAGGCAGTGTGCTGCAGCGTTTCGGCACCTTCGAGGCCGGCGTGAGATCCACGAAGGATCCTGCCTACGTGGTGAAGCCGCAGCGTGAGCGCCTGCAGTCCCGTCTCGGAGGCGTGAACGAGGACTGCCCTCGGTGCTCCCATGGTCGTGACCGCTTCGGCTGGATGGCGCTCGAACCGTTGGCCCTATCGGTGCAAAAGCGCGAGGTCGTCACTCGTTGAAGCGGACCGTGTCCGGCCCGCTGATTAGCGTTCCGACGTGAACACATGGCGAGTCGGATCGTCATGGCCGTAGAGAGACCGCACCTCGCCGTACGCGTCACGCTCGACACCCCGACCCCGACCCCGACCCCGACGACCCGCGAGCCGGCTCTTACCGTCCGGGCTGAAAAGAGAACCCATGCTGATGCCCTCTCTGCTCGGGGCCGCCGACCCGCCGCAGCTCCTTCCCGCGCGTGAGCAGATGGCCTTCACCCTGGGCTTCCACATCATCATCGTGCCCTTCGGAGTCGCGTTCACCTTCATGATGCTGATCTGCCACTTCCGCGCATTGCGGTACGGCGATCAGCAGGCATTGCTCCTGGCGCAACGCTGGTCGCGGGTGGCTGCCGTACTGTTCGCGGTCGGGGCCGTCTCGGGCACTGTTCTGACGTTCGAACTGGGCCTGCTCTGGCCCGGGCTCATGGGCACGTACGGCGCGGCGTTCGGGTTTCCCTTCGCCGTCGAGGGACTGTTCTTCTTCCTCGAGGCCATCTTCACGGCCATCTACATCTACGGCTGGACAAGGCTGCCGCCGTGGCCGCATTTCCTCACTGGCGTGGTGGTCACGCTGTCCGGCGTCGGCGGGACGGCGGCCGTCATCGCGGCGAACAGCTGGATGAACCAGCCAGGAGGCTTCACCGTCAGGAACGGACGCGTCACCGAGGTGGTCCCGTCCAAGGTCTTCTTCAACGGCGCCTTCTGGTGGGAGATGGTGCACATGCTGCTCGCGGCATACATCGTCGCGGGCTTCATGGTCGCCGGGGTGTACGCCTGGGGACTGCTCAAGGGGCGTCAGGACCGTTACCACCGACTGGGCTTCCTGGTGCCCTTCACCGTGGCGTCGATCGCCATGCCGCTCCAGTTCCTGGTGGGTGACACGATCGCCCGCCAGGTGTTCGACCGGGAACCGGCCAAGTTCGCCGCCCTCGAACTCGTGCCGTCCACCGCCGACCACGTCCCCGAGACGCTCGGCGGCGTCATCGTCAACGGAGCGGTACGCTACGGCCTCCCCATTCCCGACGTGGCATCACTGCTGGCCGGCTTCAGACCGTCCACCACGATCCGTGGCCTCGACGCCATCCCCGCGCCGGTCCGTCCCGACGACGCGGTGGTCAATGTCGTGCATCTGGCCTTCGACGTCATGGTGGGAACCGCCTCGCTGCTGCTCCTGCTGTCCCTGTGGTTCGCGTGGTGCTGGTGGCGGCGGCACGAGGTGCCCACGAACCGCTGGTTCCTGCGCGGTGCCGGCGTGGCCGGGCTGGTCTCCCTGGCCTCCTTGGAGAGCGGATGGGTGGTGACCGAGGTCGGCCGCCAGCCCTGGACCGTCGTGGGTGTCCTGCTGACCCGGGACGCGGTGGCGACCCAGGGCAACCTGTGGCCGTTGTTCGCAAGCGTCCTGGCCATCTACCTCTGCGTCGGCATCGGCGCACTCCTCGTCCTGCGCACCATGCGCAGAAAGTGGTCCGAGCACGACCCCGAGACCGTCACGGTGCCGTACGGCCCCTATCCGGCACCGGCGTCGACGGACCACGCGGACGGAGCTGACCGCCGGTGAGCACCCTGATCGCCGCCATCCTGTTCATCGGCGTCATCGCCTACGCCCTCTTCGGCGGGGCGGACTACGGCGCCGGCTTCTGGGACCTGACGGCCGGCGGCCCCGAACGCGGGCGCCGCACACGCGAGCTGATCAATCTCTCGCTGAGCCCGGTGTGGGAGGCCAACCACACGTGGCTCATCTTCTGTCTCGTCACGCTCTGGACGGGTTTCCCCCAAGCCTTCGCCGCGATCACCACGACGCTCTACATTCCGTTGGGGCTGGCGGCATTGGGCATCGTCACGAGAGGAGCGGGGTTCGCCTTCCGCCACGCACTGCCCGAGGGCCGGGCGGAACAGCTGACCGGTACCGCTTTTGCCTGTTCCTCGGTGCTCACGCCGTTCTTCTTCGGCACCGTGGCCGGCGGCATCGCCTCCGGCCGCGTACCCACGGACGGCCACGGTGACCCCCTGTCGAGCTGGGTCAACCCGACATCCGTCCTCGGCGGTGTCCTCGCCGTCGTGGTCTGCGCGTATCTCGCGGCCGTCTTCCTCACGGGACAGGCACAGCGCCGTGGGGACGAGCCGTTGGAGAAGGCGTTCCGCGAGCGGGCCTTCGCAGCGGCCGTCGCAGCCGGACTGGTGGCCTTGGCGGGAGTGTTCGTACTGCACTCGGACTCGCCGCGCCTGTTCCACCGACTGGCCACGGTGGGCGCACCGCTCCTGGCCGTCTCCGTCCTCTGCGGTCTCACCGCACTCCTGCTGCTGCGCAGGGCCCGCACCGTCCTCGTACGCGGCATGGCCGTGATCGCGATCACCACTGTCGTCGCGGGGTGGGGCGTGGCGCAGTACCCCTACCTCCTGGGCACCCATCTGGTCATCCAACAGGCGGGGGCTCCGTCGGCCACCTTGTGGGTGCTGACTGTGATCTCCTGCGTCGCGGCCGCACTGATCACCCCCTCACTCCTGGTGCTGTACGTCCTGCAACTGCGCCGGAAACTCGGCTGAGAGGGCCCCTGCCCGGCAGGCTCCCGTCTGGAGCTTGACCAGGTCTTCTGGTCGGGAGCGCCGAACGGCATCACGGAGGCGTGCTGTTCGTGCAGCCAGACGGTCATCTCCCGGGGGGTGAGGTCCTGCGGCATCCCCTTGATGACGAACATGTCGCCACCGCTGACGATGGTGGCGCGGACCGTGGTGAGTCCGTTCCAGCGGTCGAGGCCACCATGGGCATCGAGGACCTGTGCGAGCAACGTGTTCATGTCGGTCTCCTGCTCAGTCATGCCAGGCGGCGGTGGCCGAAGGGCCATCGATTGGCCGGCCGGCCCGGGGACGCTGCAGGCGCAGTCGGAACCGGCGTAGACAGTGAGTATCCGCCGGTACACCCCGCGTGGTCGGCGCTGGTGCGCGGGTTCGTTGCGGTCCGCCGGTGGAGGGCGTAGGGGTTTGCTTGTACCGCGCTTCGTGCAGAGCCGCGGCTGGGTGCCGATCCGCAGCGGCGCAGCGTCTGGCAGCCGGGCAAGCTGGAAGGCGGAGGTGGTTCCCATGGCCGGTGATACGCCGCTGATGGTCGTGGACGGCGGGGGCGTGGTCGTGCAGTGGAGCCACCAGGCGGAGGAGTTGTGGGGGCGTCCGGCGGGCGAGGTGGTCGGGCGGCCGGCAACCGACCTGGTCAGCCCTGTCCCCGCGCCGGGCGGTGGTGACGTGGAGCGCTGCAGGCATGACGGTCTGCGTGATGTTGCAGTGGGCGCCACCGACGGTGGCCTGTGTGTGCGACCGGTGCTGCGGGACGACGGTTCGGTGGCGTGGGGGATCTTCCTCCCATCTGCGGACGGGATGGTGCCCGGCATCGAGAGCGCGGTGCTCGAGGCGCTGTGCGCTCACATGGCAGGGGCTCTGTTCGTGGTGGACGAGGAGTTGCACGTCGTGTCGGCCAATGCGGCGGCCCAAGCCCTGTCCGGCGCGAGCGCGCGGCAGATGCTAGGACACCCCCTCACCGATGCGTGGCCCCTTGCATCCCCCGACGAACTGGAGCACATCCTGCGCCAGGCCATGGCGGACGGTATGTCGGCGACGGACCACGTCATGCGGACGGCCCCGAAGAATGATCCCCAGCACACGCACACCGTTTCGGTGCTGCCCCTGCGCGACGCACCGGGGGCGGTGGTCATCGCGCACGACGTGACAGATCAGGAGAAGGCGCGCCGCGGAGTCCAGGCCCTGTATGCCGTCCGGGAGCGGGTGGGACAAACCCTGGATGTGGTGGCCACCTGCCAGGAGTTGGTCCACGCACTGGTCCCCGGGTTCGCCGACATCGCCGTGGTGGAAGTGGTCGAGCCCTTGGTGCGCGGAGAAGAACCACCGCTGAGCCCTCTGGGACGGGACGTGCCGCTGCGCCGGGCCGCCTTCGCGAACGGTGGCGGAGATCAGCAGGCCCGGGCGCATCCGGTGGGAGACGTCCGCGCGCTGCCGTTCCCGACCCCGTACGCGCAGGCGCTGAGCGACCTCAAGCCGCGCACGATTGCCCTCGGCCCCGAAACTCCCTGGCTGGCGGCCGATCCGGCGCGGGCCGAAGCGATTCGCGCATCCGGCGCACGCGCCCTGCTCGTCACACCGCTGACGCTGCGCGGAAAGGTGCTCGGGCTGCTGAGTCTCTATCGCACCCGGCGATCCGGCGGGTTCGACGAGAAGGAACTCGCCCTCACCCTGGAACTGGCCACGCACACCGCCCTGAGCATCGACAACGCCCGCCGCTACACCCGCGAGCACACCATCGCAGCGGCACTGCAGCGCCATCTGCTGCCCCCGGCTCCTCCGTCGCAGACGGCGATCGAGACCGCCGACCTGTACGTGGCCGACGACCGGGGCGCGGGTGGCTGGTCCAACGCCTGCGCCCTGCCCGGCGCCCGTACGGCCCTGGTCGTCGGGGAAGTCGCCGGCCACGGCATCCACACCGCCGTCACCATGGGTCAGCTGCGGACCGCCATGCAGTCGCTCGCCTCACTGGACCTGGAACCCGACGAGTTCCTCGCCCGGCTGGACGACACCATGACACGTCTCGCGTGCGAGCGGAGAGCGCTGCCACTCGGCGACCCCCTGCGCAGCCAGCCCCTCAGCGCGACGTGCCTGTGCGTGCTCTACGACCCGTTCACTCATACGTGCACCATCGCCTCCGCCGGACACCCGCCGCCCGTCGTCGCCGGCCCCGGTTCCAGCACCCGAGTGGTCGAGCTGGCCGCCGGTGGTGCCCTCGGCGGCGGAGGAGGACCCCCGTACGCCACCACCGTCGTCACTCTGGCCGACCGAGAGGTCCTCGCCCTCTACACGACCTCGCTCCTGTCTGCAGCACGGCCCGAGGGCGGCACAAGCGGCACGCAGCCACTCCAGCGCTTGCTCGCCGACACCGACCGGCCCCTGCAGGACCTGTGCGACGACATCCTCTACCGGCTCCGGCTCGATGCTCTTCCCGGCGACGCCATCCTTCTCCTCGCCCGCACCCACCCCTTCCCCGCCGACCGCGTCGCCACCTGGCCGCTGGACGAAGAACCCACCGCCCCCGCCCTCGCGCGGCGCCACGCCCGGCGCCAACTTGTCGGCTGGGGCGTGGACGAGGACGCTGTCTACGACACGCAGGAAATCGTCAGCGAGCTGGTCACCAACGCCCTGCGGTACGGCGCACCGCCCGTGCACCTGCGCCTCATCAACGACCGGAAGCTCACCTGCGAGGTCCACGACGCCGGCACCTCCGCCCCGCGGCTGCGCCACGCACGCACGGTCGACGAAGGCGGCCGCGGCCTGTTCATCTGCGCGCAGCTCGCGCAGAACTGGGGTATCCGCTACACCAACGACGGGAAGACGGTCTGGACCGAGCAGGCCCTCCCGTCACAGCACCCGTAGCGCCCCTCCGACCAGGAATCGTGGTGCGCCGCCTGCGAGTCCTCAGCGGACCCCAGCGGGGATCAGCGCAGAAGGACGTCGAAGACCATGCGGAAAAAGGCGTCCAAGGGAGCGGAGGACTTGTCCGCACGGGCAGCGATCAGCGTGCCCTCCCAGGCGCTGAGGATGAACAGCGCGGCCTCTTCGACATCGAGAGCGGCATTCAGCTCTCCTGCTTCCTTGGCTTCGGTGAGCACCTGCCGGATGTGCGTGGCCCACCGCTGGAAGCCGCCCTGGACGGCGGAGCGGATCTCCTCGGAGTGGTCCGCCACCTCGGCGCCGAGGTTGCCGACCAGGCATCCGCCGGCGAAGCCGCTGTCGACGGTGTCCGCACCCAGGAACTCGAAGTGCGCCCGAAGCCGCTCCAGCGCTGGGCGTCCTGGCGTGTCGAGCAGGTCGAACCGCAACCCTGCGGCGTAGCGGCTCAGCGCCTCGAGGGCGCTCTCCTCCTTGCTGGCGAAGTGGTTGTAGAACGAGCCCTTCGGAGCCCCCGCCGCCGCGGTGATGTCGCTGATGCCCGTGGCGTTGAAGCCCCGTGTACGGAACTGCTCCAGGGCTGCCTGCGCGATCTCCTCGCGCTTGGACGCGCGTGCCATCTCACCACCACCTCGAAGGTCAATATGTCCGGTCACCTTGCCTCGGGTCAAACCCAGGCACCGCTTGACGAATTTTAAAGTGACCGGTCATATTGAAGTAAGCCCCGTCCCAAGTCCTCGGCCCTCCCCGTGCCGGCAGAGGCAGCAACGAGGAGATGCGTCATGTCCGCGTACCGAGCATTCGAGGCCACCGGCGTCCACCAGCTCCGGCTCGTCGAGCGCGAGCTGGTCGAGCCGGGGCCCGGACACGTCCGCCTCCGGGTGGAGGCGTGCGGTGTCTGCCACTCCGATGTGCTGGCCGTGGAGGGACTGCGCCCCGACCCGTCCCATCCAGTGGTTCCCGGCCACGAGATCGTCGGCGTGATCGATGCCGTGGGCGCGGGTGTCACCGCCTGGAGGCCCGGCGACCGCGTCGGCGTCGGCTTCCTGAACGGACATTGCTGGGAGTGCGAGCCCTGCCGCCGCGGCGACTTCGTCAACTGCCTGAACCAGGAACAGACCGGCACCACCATCGACGGCGGATACGCGGAGGTGACGTACGCCCGCGCGAGCGGACTGGTGCGCATCCCCGACGGCATGCCGGCCGTCGAGGCGGCTCCGCTGCTGTGTGCCGGGCTGACCACCCTCACTGCACTCCAGCAGGCCCCTGCCCGCGCGGGCGCGCTGGTCGCCGTGCAGGGGATCGGCGGACTGGGTCACCTGGCCCTGCAGTACGCACGAAGCCTCGGATACCGCGTGGCCGCCATCGCCCGCGGCCAGGAGAAGGAGAAACTCGCCAGGGAGCTCGGCGCCCACGAGTACATCGACAGCACCGGCACCGACCCCGGCACGGCACTGGCCGACCTGGGCGGCGCATCGCTCATCGTCGCCACCGCGTCCAGCGGTACGTCCATGAACCCCCTGGCCCGCGGACTGGCCCCGGGCGGCAGCCTGGTCGTGGTCGGCGCAGCCCCCGACCCTCTGACGGTCGCCACAGCCGACCTGATCTTCGGCACCCGTCGCATCGTCGGCAGCCTGACCGGATCGTCGATCCAGAACGAGGACAACCTCGCCTTCAGCCTCGCCCACGGCATCCGCCCCTCCACCGAGACCATGCCTTTCACTCACGCGATGGACGCCTACGAGCGGATGCTCTCGGGCAAGGCCCGTTTCCGGGTCGTCCTGGACATGGCCGCCTGACCACGCCGCGACTTGCGCCACAGGGCGGACGAGTCCCGGCCCACGCCCTCGGCATTCCCCTAGAGGTTCCCCATGACCGACATGGTCGACACGACAGAGCACACCGGCACGGCCCCGCGTGACAGCGGGCGGGCGCGGACGGCCACCGACACCGTCTCCGACGCCAGCGGTCGCCACGCGACCCGCGCCGCAAGGATCGGTCTGCTCTCCGTCTCTCTCGGCACAGCCGGCCTCGGCGGAGCCTGGCAGGCGGCGGCGACCACCTTTCCCCCCGCTCTGCAGGTCAGCGACGCGCTGTTCACCGTCAGCGGTCTCATCTGGCTGGTGCTGCTGGCCCAGTACCTGAGCCATGGCGGGACCCGATGGCGCAACCTGCGCCACGACCTGCGCCATCCCGGCCAGGGCTTCGCCCTTGGGTACGTCCCCATCATCGGCATGCTGATCGCCGGCCACTTCTCCCGGTTCGGGCTCACCGGGGCACGCTGGGCCTACGCGGTGTTCCTCACCGTGGCCGCCCTGATCGCCGCACGCCTGCTCGCCCACTGGCTCACGGGCGCCCTGAGCAGTGCCACTCTGCACCCGGGCTACCTGCTGCCCGTCTCCTCCGCACCCTTCGTCGCCAGCGCCATGGCCTCCACGCTCAGGCTGCCCGGCGTCGCCGACGCGGCCTTCGCCGTGGGGCTGCTGTACTGGCTCGCCTTCGGCACCGTCATCCTCGGCAGCCTCGTCACCGGTGGCCCCCTGCCCGGACCGGCCCGCCCGGCCCTCACCGTGCTGACCATTCCCCCCGCGACCGGCGGAATCGCCTGGACCGCCGCCCACAAGGGTGTCTTCGACGCCGTCGGCTACGGCTTCGCCGGCACCCTGCTCTTCACCGTCCTCCTGGTCGTTTTCCTCCTCCCCGAGCTACGCCAGCCCGTGTTCCATCCGGGCCTGTGGATCTTCAGCTTCCCCATAGCGGCAAGCACCAATTTCGCCATCCGCTGGGTACACGCGTCCGCACTCCCCGGAGGGCCGGCCCTCACCGGAATCCTCCTCGCCGGTGCGACCCTCGCGCTGGGCCTGCTGGGCGCGGCCACCCTGCACCACCGGGCTCGGAGAGCACGTCCCAGCTGACTTCCGCTACTGCGGCGGAGAGACACATCCCAGACGCCCAGCAGCCCCGGTCCGCGGCCCAGCAGATCCCGACTCCACCGCGGCCTACGTGCCCCTTCCCCACCGAACCGTCTCCAGAGGAGCCACCATGCCCACGCTCGACCGCCATGACGCCGTCTTCGTTCTCGACCTCGGTGACGGGGAGAACCGCTTCCACCCCGACTGGATCGCCTCGGTCGACGCGGCCCTCGACGAGGTGGAGAAGCCGGAAGGCCCCCGCGCCCTGGTGACCGCCGCGACCGGCAAGTTCTACTCCAACGGACTCGACCTCGACTGGCTCGCCGCGCACAGCGACGAGCACCACGACTACGTCACGTCCGTCCACGCCCTGTTCGCACGGCTCCTGTCCCTCCCACTGATCACCGTCGCCGCGCTGCAGGGACACACGTTCGCCGCCGGAGCCATGTTCTCCCTGGCCCACGACTTCCGCCTCATGCGCGCCGACCGAGGCTTCTGGTGCCTGCCCGAGGCAGACATCAACATCCCCTTCACCCCGGGCATGTCCGCCCTCATCCAGTCCCGGCTGAGCCCGCAGACGGCTCACCATGCCATGGTCTCCGCCCGTCGTTTCGGCGGCCAGGAAGCAGCCGCCGCCGGAATCGTCGATCAGGCCGCGGACGAGGCCACCCTGCGCGCCGCCGCCCTCGACCTTGCCCAGGCTCACGCGGGCAAGGCCGGCGACAGCCTCGGAACCATCAAGGCGCGCATGTACGCCCCGGTCCTCACCGCGCTCCGCGACACGACCAACCCGCTGGGCTGACGCCGCGCCGGGGGCAGCCACCGGCCCGGACGGGGCACGAAGACTCCACACCCCCGGGCGACCCGCAGCGCCCGTAGCCCAATTGACGGCTCCAGTGCCGGACCCGGACG
This sequence comes from Streptomyces sp. NPDC051133, assembly GCF_040682635.1. Taxonomy (NCBI): domain Bacteria; kingdom Bacillati; phylum Actinomycetota; class Actinomycetes; order Kitasatosporales; family Streptomycetaceae; genus Streptomyces; species Streptomyces sp. NPDC051133. Next base: position 287,780 of record NZ_JBFBBK010000001.1, on the reverse strand, counting down.
AGGAACAGGCGCAGCAGCAGAAGTCACACCAGCGAACGACGACTTCCTCCCGCAGGAGCAGGATGCTCCATGCGTCGCCGAGTACGTCCACGGTCCGCGCGATGGAGCACGGCCAGTTCGCGAACGAGGGACGCGCAGGACTCATGACCCACCACCCGCCTCACGGACCAGCTCCATCGCCCTTCCCTGCGTGGCGAGCCAGCCGGAAGCGCCACACGGCCGTGGGATGCTCCGGGTCCTCCGTCACCGCAAGAGCCGGAGGACACAGCCGTGGCGCCGGCGCAGACGATCAACACCCTCGACAACACCGTGCCTCACGGGCTCAGTCCGCGAGGTCGGCCTTGCCGAACAGGACCGCGTAACCGGACGGGAGCTGGCTGATGATCTGGTTCAGCTCTCCGCCGGTGACCGCGTCGGCGACGGTGGTCAGCACCGCGCTGGCGTCCCACTGCGCCGTACGCGGCCGGGCATGCGTGCGCTCGGCGACCAGGCGGTAGAACTCTTCGATCCCGAAGCCTCGCGCCTGCTGCGGCGCGGCATGGTCCAGGACTTGTCCCAGCGGGCCGGGCAGCTGGGATGCGAGGTCCTTGACCTCTCCCGGGCTGATCCGTTGGGCCAGCACTTCCAGCACGGCGTTGGTGACGTCCGCGGCTTCGTCCTGGTCGTTGTATTCGCCTCGCTCGCGCACACGGGCGAGGAATCCGTCGTATTTCATGGCCGACTTCCTTCTGCCTCGGTCACCGCTGGTCATGGGCATCGCCCGGTGCGCCGTCGGGCCGCGGCCGGGTCCGTCCGCCGGCGCGTAGCTGCCGCCAGGTCAGCGAGAAAGGCAGGAAAAACCACCGACGGTGGGGAGCCACGTAGCGCGTCTCGGCCGCCGTGAGGGATGTCGAGCCTCGCCGGCCCGGCTGCAGTGCCGGATGGGTCCCCCAAGCCGTCGCGCTCGCGTCTCAGCCGCTGCACTCCGGCACGTCCGCGAGAGGCGTCGTCGAACCAGACCAGGGGATTGACGGGGTTGGGTGCCCAGACGGGCCTTCCCGCAGGCCGCCACCGCGGTGGCGCCGGACGGGCATGGCCATCGCCATCACCTCCTTCTTCCTTCTCGTGATCTCATCGTCCGCCATTCGTCATGCGAGCCATGCGGACTCCTTGTGACGTATGCGTGGGGAGACGTCGGAGTGGCCCGCGACAGCGGACGTGCCCGTGGTGCCGGGTACGGCGGAGTGCCCCAGGTGCCGGTGCACGAAGTGGATGGCCATCGCGCCCTCACCGGCCGCGGAGGCCACCCGCTTCACCGAGCCGCTGCGCACGTCCCCTACCGCGAAGACCCCGGGCAGGCTGGCCTCCAGGGTCATGCTCGAGCGCCCGCGGCCGTGCCACACCTCGGGGCAGGCGCAGGCTTCCTGGGCATCCGGCCCGGTGAGGACGAAGCCGCGGGAGTCGAGGGCGATGCTGCCGGCGAGCCACTCGGTGTGAGGGTCGGCCCCGGTGAAGACGAACAGGCTCCGTACCGCGAGCCGGCGGTGCCCGCCCGTGCGGTTGTCGACCACGTCGAGCTCCTCCAGCACTTCCCGGCCGATGACCTCGGTGACCTCGGTGTGCAGCATGACCTCCACCCGCGGATGGCGCTCGACCTGGTCGATCAGGTAGCGGGACATGTTGGCCTCAAGGGCGGCTCCTCGGACCAGCAGGTGCACCTTCGGCGCGTACCCGGCGAGGAACAGCACCGCCTGGCCCGCCGAGTTGCCTCCGCCGACGACGGCCACCGGGTCGGTGCGGCACTGCTGGGCCTCGTAGACGGTCGCCGAGTAGTGCACGCTCGTGCCCTCCAGGCGTTCGATGCCGGGCACCTGGAGCCGGCGGTAGCGGGCACCCATGGCCAGGACGACGGCGCGGGCGGCGATCTCGCTACCGTCGGCGAACGCCACGACGTAGTGGTCCTCGTCCTTGGGATGGAGACCGGTCGCCTCCAGCGGAAGGCTGATGCTTGCGCCGAACTTGTCGGCCTGGAGCACGGCGCGTTCGGTGAGTTCGGCGCCGGAGATGCCGGACGGGAAGCCGAGCAGATTCTCGATGCGGGACGACGTGCCGGCCTGGCCGCCGGTGGCCATTGCCTCCACCACCGTGGTGCTCAGGCCCTCGGAGGCGGCGTACACCGCGGCGGCGAGGCCGGCGGGCCCGGAGCCTACGATGAGGACGTCGCCGTGACGGTTTCCGGCGGGTAGTGACGGCAGGCCGATGAGCCGGGCCAGTTCCGCGTTGCTGGGGTTGCGCAACAGGGTGGTGTCCCGCCAGATGACGAGTGGTGTCTCCTCCGGGCCGACGCCGAATCGGCGCAGCAGCTCCTCGGCCTCCTCGTCGGTCTCCAGGTCGATCCAGCGGTGCGGCAGCCGGTTGCGGACGGCGAACTCGCGCAGCCGTCTGGTGTCGGGCGAGTAGCGCGAACCGATGATGCGGAAGCCGGCGCCCTGTCCGACGAGCAGCGCGCGACGGCCCAGACAGGCGCGCAGCACGACGTCCCCGATGGTGGAGTCCCGGGACACCAGGTGGCGCAACTGGTCCAAGGAGACGACGAGCACCTCGCCCGGCTCCCTGGCGACAGCGGTGTAGAAGGCCACCTGTCCGTACAGCAGGCCGAGTTCGCCGATGAAGCGACCGGGGCCGTGCACGCGCAGCACGTGCTCCTCGGGAGTGCCGTAGTCCTCGACGACGGCGACGGAACCGCTGAGCACGACGAAGAACGTCTCGCAGCGCTCCCCCTCCCGGATCAGCACGTCGTCCGGAGCGATGTCCCGGCGTTGCCCGTGCTCCGCCAGACGCGCTATCTGGTCCTCCGTGAGGCGCGGATACGCGCCGTAGATGTCCGGGGTCTCCCAGAAGGCGGCCTCGTCCGCTTTCTCCGGCACCGGGTCTTCGCGCGGCAGCGACCGGTCGCCGGACATCAGACGAACGCCTCGTGAACGAAGCACCAGCGCCATTCCTCGCCGGGCTGGAACGACTGCACGATCGGATGGGCGACGGCGGCTGCGTGCTTGCGCGCGTGCTTGTTCGGCGAGGAGTCGCAGCAGCCGACGTGCCCGCAGGTCAGGCAGAGCCTCAGGTGGACCCAGGGGGAGCCGAGCCTCAGACACTCCTGACACCCTTCTGGGGTCAGCGGCCGGACCGGCCGGACGAGCGCGAGGTGGGGGTCTGCGTGCAGGGTCATCCGGATCACCCTTTCCGGGCGGTGAGCGACTGTTCCACCCATTGGCGCAGAACGGGGGCGGGCGCCGCCCCCGCCTGCCGGGCGACCGTCTCGCCCTGGTCGAGGATCAGCAGTGTCGGTACGGCCTGGACCTCGAAACGCTGCGACAGTCGCGGGTTCTTGTCGACGTCGACCTTGACGAGTTTGATTCGGCCGGCGAGTTCGGTGGCGACCTTCTCCAGTGCGGGGCTGACCATGCGGCAGGGGCCGCACCAGGTGGCCCACAGGTCGACCACGACGGGGACGTCGGCCCGCTCGGCGACCTCGGTGAAGTCGTCGTCGCCCGCGTCCACCATCCACGGCAGGGGCCGCTTGCAGTGGCCGCACGTGGGGCGGCCCTCCGCGGCCACGGGCACCCGGTTGGTTCGCCCGCAGTGGGGACACCTGACGGTCGTCGCCTGCGTCGCGCTCATGCCGCCCGCGCTCCTTCCACCTTCTCGGGCTGGTCGTAGGTGACCACCAGCTCTCCGTGTTCGGCGTCGACGCGGACCGTCGCGCCGTCCTGGACGTCACCGCGCAGAAGGGCGCGCCCGACCATCGTCTCGACCTCGTGGGAGATGTAGCGGCGCAGCGGCCGGGCCCCGTACACCGGGTCGTAGCCCTGGTGGGCGATCAACTCCCGGGCCGCTTCGGTGAGTTCGACGGTGATGCGGCGTTCGGCGAGTCGGCGGCGCAGCTCGTCGAACTGCAGCTCCACGATCCGCTCGATCTGCCGCTCACCGAGCGGCCTGAACAGCACGATGTCGTCGACGCGGTTGAGGAACTCCGGGCGGAAGTGCCCGCGCAGCTCGCCCATCACCAGGGCGCGGGCGTCCGGCTTGATCTCGCCCTCGGCGGTGGCGCCGTCGAGGAGGTGCTCGGAGCCGATGTTCGACGTCATGATGATCACGGTGTTGCGGAAGTCGACGGTGCGGCCCTGGGAGTCGGTGATGCGGCCGTCGTCGAGGACCTGCAGCAGGGTGTTGAAGACATCGGTGTGCGCCTTCTCGATCTCGTCGAACAGCACCACCGAGTACGGCTTGCGGCGTACGGCCTCGGTGAGCTGGCCGCCTTCCTCGTAACCGACGTATCCGGGTGGTGCGCCCATGAGCCGGCTGACGGTGTGCCGCTCCTGGTACTCACTCATGTCGAGGCGGACCATGTTCTCCTCGGAGTCGAACAGGGCCGCCGCGAGGGTCTTGGCCAGCTCGGTCTTCCCGACGCCGGTGGGGCCGAGGAAGATGAACGAGCCGATGGGGCGGCGCGGGTCGCGGATGCCGGAGCGGGCGCGGATGATGGCGTCGGCGACGAGTTTGACGGCCTCGTCCTGGCCGATGACGCGCTCGCGCAGGATCTCGTCGAGGCGCAGCAGTTTCTCCCGTTCGCCCTCCTGGAGACGGGCGACGGGGATGCCGGTCCAGGCTGCGACGATATCGGCGATCTCCTCCTCGGTGACCACCTCGCGCAGCAGCCGGTTCTGCCCCTGCTTGGCGGCCAGTTGCTCCTCCTCGGCCTTCAGCCGGCGCTCCAGGTCCTGGAGGCGGCCGTAGCGGAGTTCGGCGGCGCGGTTGAGGTCGTAGGCGCGTTCGGCCTCCTCGGCCTCGTGACGGACCTGCTCCAGTTCCTGGCGCAGCTCCTGCACGCGGCGGATGGCCTGCCGTTCGGCCTCCCACTGGGCGTGTTTGGCGTCGGCCTCGCCGCGCAGGTCGGCCAGTTCCCTGCGCAGTTCCTCCAGGCGGGCTTTGCTGGCGGCGTCGGTCTCCTTGGACAGGGCCGCCTCCTCGATCTCCAGGCGGGTGACGCGGCGGGTGATCTCGTCGAGTTCGGCGGGCATCGAGTCGATCTCGGTACGCAGCCGGGCGCACGCCTCGTCGACGAGGTCGATGGCCTTGTCGGGCAGGAACCGGTCGGTGATGTAGCGGTGGCTGAGGGTGGCCGCGGAGACCAGTGCGGTGTCCTGGATCTTCACGCCGTGGAAGACCTCCAGACGTTCGCGCAGTCCGCGCAGGATGGAGATGGTGTCCTCCACGCTCGGCTCGTCGACCAGCACCTGCTGGAAACGGCGTTCGAGAGCGGCGTCCTTCTCGATGTGCTTGCGGAACTCGTCGAGGGTGGTGGCGCCGATCATGTGGAGTTCGCCGCGGGCGAGCATCGGCTTGAGCATGTTGCCCGCGTCCATGGCCCCTTCGGCGGCGCCCGCGCCGACCACGGTGTGGAGTTCGTCGACGAAGAGCAGGATGCGGCCCTGGGCGGCCTTCACCTCGGCCAGGACGGCCTTGAGGCGTTCCTCGAACTCGCCGCGGTACTTGGCGCCGGCGACCAGGGAGCCCATGTCGAGAGCGAACACCGTCTTGTCGCGCAGCCCCTCGGGGACGTCGCCGCGGACGATGCGCTGGGCCAGGCCCTCGACGATGGCGGTCTTGCCGACGCCGGGATCGCCGATGAGGACCGGGTTGTTCTTCGTCTTGCGGCTGAGGATCTGGGTGACGCGGCGGATCTCCCCATCACGGCCGATGACCGGGTCCAGCCGCCCGGACCGAGCCTCCAGGACAAGGTCCCGGCCGTACTTCTCCAGAGCCTCATAGGCCACTTCGGGGTTGGCGGAGGTGACCCGCTGGTTGCCGCGGACCTGGGTGAGGGCGCTCAGGAACGAATCCCGGGTCACGCCGTGCTCCTTGAGCAGGCGCCCGGCGGCGGTCGCCGAGCCCTCCTCGGCCAGGGCGAGCAGGAGGTGCTCCACGGACACGTACTCGTCCTTGAGGCGTTTGGCCTCCCGCTCGGCGGCATCGAGCAGCCGGGACAGGCGCTGAGTGACGAAGACCTGGCCGGGTGCCGCGCCGGGACCGGTGACCTTCGGGCGGCGGGAAAGTTCCTCGCGCACGGCCGCACGCAGCTCCTTCGGCTCGGTGCCGGCCTGTTGCAGCAACCGCGGGATCAGACCGTCCTCCTGATCGAGAAGCGCGAGCAGCAGGTGTTCCCCGTCGACCTCGGTGTGCCCCAAGCCGACGGCCGCGCTCTGGGCCTCCTGGAGGGCTTCCTGCGACTTCTGGGTGAGACGGTTCATGTCCATGGGGGTGTTTCACTCCTCGTGCCGCGGCCGCGCAGGGCGGCTTCGAGCAGGCTGATGCGGTCGAGCAGGTCGAGCACCAGGCCGATGGATGCGTAGTTGAGGCAGAGTCCGGTGCGCAGCCGCTGGATACGGGCGAGAGCCGCCGGGGCCGTGGCTTCGAACACCAGCCCTCCGGAGGCGTCACGCTCGGCCTCGATCAGGCCCAGAGCGACGAACCGGCGTATGAGGTCGGGATGGACCCCGGAGCGGCGGGCCACGGTCTGCAGGGAGAGCCTGGGCACCGGCACGATCGCGTACCGGACGCGTGCCGGCGCGGGAGCCGTCGGCCGAGACGCCTGGCGCGCCTCGGCGCGTGGGTCACTCATCGTGTCCTCCTGGGTTCGAACGAGGAGACGGCGGCGAGCTCCTCGAAGAGTGCGCGCTCCCGGTCGCTGAGCCTGGGCGGCACCATGATCCGGAGCTCGGCGTAGAGGTTGCCGTTCGAGCCGCGCGGGTTCGGCATGCCCTCACCGCGCAGCCGCAGCCGCCGGCCGCTGGACGAGCCCGGGGGCACGTTCACCTTCGCCGTCTCCCCGCTCGGCGTGGGCACCGGAACCGTCGCACCCAGCGCGGCCTCCCAGGGGGTGACCGGAAGCTGCACGTACACGTCCCGGCCGTCGAGGCGGAACTGGGGGTGCGGCTGGATCCGCACCCGCAGGTACAGGTCTCCCGCGGGGGCGTCACCGTTGCCCCGGCCGCCCTCGCCCGCCAGCCGGATACGCTGCCCGTCGGTGACACCCGGCGGCACGTCGACCTCGTACCGCCGCGGCTGCCCTGTGGGACCGGCGAGCGTGACGGTGCGACGGCCTCCCCGGTAGGCCTCCTCGACGGTGAGCGGCAGTTCGGCCTCCTGGTCGGCTCCGGGGACACGCACGCGTCCGGCGCCCCCGAAGAACGAGCCGAACAGGTCCTCGACGTCGACGTCCTCCGCGCCGAAGCCGCTGGTGGCGTACCGGACCCGGGGGCCGCCCCCGGTGGACCAGCGGAAGCCGCCGCCGGGTCCCGCGCCGGCACCGACCCGCTCCTCCCAGTCCTCGGGGACCTTCCGGAAGTCCTCGCCGAAGCGGTCGTAACGGGCCCGCTGGTCGGGGTCGGACAGGACACTGAAGGCCTCGTTGATCTCCTTGAACCGCTCCTCCGCCTCGGGGTCCTTGTTGACGTCCGGGTGGTACCTGCGGGCCAGCTTGCGAAACGCCCGCTGGATCTCGTCCTTGTCGGCGTCTCGCGGGACCCCGAGAACCTCGTAGAAGTCGCGTGCCATGGCCGCTCACTCCCGCTTGGCGACGGTCACGGCGGCCGGCCTCAGCTGCCGCTCGGCCTCGCCGTAGCCGGGGCGCAGCACCTGCGCCACGGTGTTCGGTTCGGCGTCGGGGTCCTGGACCACGCCGACGACCTCGTGCCGGGAGGGGTCGAACGGGACGCCGGTCTCGGCGTGACGCTCGTAACCAAGGCGTTCAAGGATGGACACGGCCTGGTCGCGCACGGCGCGAACCCCCTCGACGATCGCCCCGGGGTCGGAGCCGGCGTGGTTCAGGGCCAGTTCGAGGTTGTCGACGACGGGAAGGAAGGCCGCGGCCGTGCGGGCGCGTTCGACCGCGCGCTCCCGGTCCAGTTCCCTGGCGTGTCGCTTGCGCAGGTTGTCCAGATCGGCGAGAGCACGCCGCCAGCGGTCCTCGACCTCTTTCAGCGCGGCCGCGTACTCGTCCTCGGCCCCGGCCGGACCGGTGGCCGCGTCGGGCCCCGGTTCCGCCTCCGTGGTCGACGGCGCGGGCTCGGGCAGGTGGCCCTGCGGCGGTTGTGCGGCGCCCTCGGGCGGTAGGTCGGACGATCGGTCCTGGGGAGGGATCGGCATGGCGGCTACCTCAGCCCTTGTCGAACTCGGCGTCGATCACGTCTTCGTCGGCGCCGGCACCGCCCTGCCCGGAGCCGTCCGGCCCAGTGGTGTCCGACGGGCCACTCGCCGCCGCGGCTTCGGCCTGGTGGGCGGCGAGCCCGGCGTAGACCTGCTGGAGTTCGGAGGTCAGCGGCCTGACCTTGTCCACTCCGGCCTCGTTCTTGACCGCGTCGCGGGCCTCTGCCACCAGCATCTCGGCTCGCGCCTTTTCGTGCGCGGGCGCGGCGTCGGCCAGTTCGTTCAGCCGCTTTTCGACCTGGTAGGCGATCGCGTCGAGTTCGTTGCGGGCGTCGACGGCCTCGCGGAGTGCCTGGTCCTGACCCCGGTTGCTCTCGGCCTCCTGGACCATGCGTTCGACCTCGCTCCGGTCCAGGTTGGAGCTCTCGCTGATGGTGATGCCCTGTTCCTTGCCGGTGTCCTTGTCGCGCGCGCTGACGTTGAGGATGCCGTTGGCGTCGATGTCGAAGGTGACCTCGATCTGCGGTTCGCCCCGCGGTGCCGGCCGGATGTCGGTGAGCTGGAACCGGCCGAGGACCCGGTTGTCGGCGGCCCGCTCGCGCTCGCCCTGGAGGACGACGATGTCGACGGCCGGCTGGTTGTCCTCGGCGGTGGAGAAGGTCTCGCTGCGGCGCACCGGGATGGTGGTGTTCCGCTCGATGATCTTCGTCATCACTCCGCCGCGCGTCTCCACGCCCAGCGAGAGGGGGGTGACGTCGAGCAGCAGGACGTCCTTGACCTCGCCCTTGAGCACCCCGGCCTGGATCGCGGCACCCAGGGCCACGACCTCATCGGGGTTCACGCTCATGTTGGGGTCCTTGCCGCCGGTCAGCCGACGCACCAGGGCCTGGACGGCGGGGATGCGGGTGGAACCGCCGACGAGGATGACCTCGTCGATGTCGCTCTCGCCGACCTTGGCGTCGGCCATGGCCTGCTGCACCGGACCGAGGCAGCGCTCCACCAGGTCGCCGGTGATCTGCTCGAACGTGGACCGCATGATCGAGTCGGTGAGATGCTTGGGCCCGGAGGCGTCGGCGGTGATGAACGGCAGGCTGACCTGCGTCTGGGTGACGGAACTGAGTTCGGTCTTGGCCTTCTCCGCCGCCTCGAACAGGCGTTGCAGCGCCTGCGAGTCCTTGCGCAGGTCGATGCCGTTCTCCTTCTGGAAGTCGTCCGCGAGGTAGTCGACCAGACGCCGGTCGAAGTCGTCGCCGCCCAGATGGCTGTCACCCGCCGTGGAACGCACCTCGACCACGCCGTCGCCGACATCGAGGATGCTCACGTCGAAGGTGCCGCCGCCCAGGTCGAAGACGAGAACGGTCTCGTGCTGCTTCTTGTCCATGCCGTACGCGAGGGCGGCCGCCGTCGGCTCGTTGATGATCCGCAGCACTTCCAGTCCCGCGATCCGTCCGGCATCACGGGTCGCGGTGCGCTGGGCGTCGTTGAAGTAGGCGGGCACGGTGATGACCGCCTCCGTGACCCGTTCCCCCATCTGCTTGGAGGCGTCGTCGGCGAGTTTGCGCAGCACCAGGGCGCTGATCTCCTCAGGCGCGTACAGCTTGTCACGCACCTTGAAGCGGGCCTCGCCGTTCTCTCCCGGGACGACGTCGTAGGCGACGGCCTTGGCCTCGTCGGGGATCTCGTCGAAGTGCCGGCCGATGAACCGCTTGGCCGAGTAGATGGTGCCCTTGGGGTTGAGGATCGCCTGGCGGCGGGCCAGCTGGCCCACCAGGCGCTCGCCGGTGTCGGTGAAGGCCACCACGGACGGTGTCGTCCGGTTGCCCTCGCTGTTGGGTACGACGGACGGCTCGCCGCCCTCCCACACGGCGATCACCGAGTTGGTGGTGCCCAGGTCGATGCCCACTGCCTTGGCCATGAGGAACTCCTTCCGCGGCGGTCGACGTCCGTCGGCGACCGCTCATCCTCCGGGCCCTGTCCGCCCGGCTTCGAAACTCGTTCAGCTGGGGGCGGGGTCGCTGCGCGGGCGGCCGCCCCTGGAGGAGGCGCTCTCCGTGTTCGCGCCGGCCCCGCTGTCCATCCCGGCGACCAGCCGGAGGGCCTCATCGGCGACGTCCTCGTCCACCACGACGTCGTACCGGCTGGGCTCCATCGAGCGGACCGAGGCGAAGTTCCGGCGGCCGCCCTGCGCCGCGTGCAACAGCACGCCGAACAGCGCACCGACGACCGCTCCGAAGATCAGCCCGTAGAGGGCGAGGAGCAGACCGGAGACGACCGGATTCAGCCAGTTCAGCAGCCCGAAGATCCAGCCGACGAGTGCGCCGGGCAGCGCTCCGGTGGCTGCGCCGTGGAGGGCGGCCCCGCCGTACCCCAGTCGACCGACAACCTGTTCGACAAGGCGCATGTCCCGACCGATGATCGCCACCTTCTGGACGGGAAAGCCCTGGTCGGCGAGGTGATCGACGGCACGTTCGGCTTCCTGGTACGTCGAGTACGAGGCAACGGCCCTACGGGCCTGCGCGCTCATGGCCACTCCTTCCGCCGGCGGACCGCCGAGCGGTCCCGACAGCCCCCAGCGTGACTGTTCGCCCGGTCACCCCGCCTGCGCCCAGCGGGTCGAAAACTGGCACCACCGGTCGGTCTGCGAGGACAGGAGGCAGGACGGCGATTCGGGCTCGCGGCTCGCGGCTCGCGGCGGGCAGCGGGTACCTCAGAGTTCGGCCCGGCACGAGGCACCCGGGACACACCGTGCCTGCGGACGAGTTGCCTTCGACGGCGCGGACGAGCGCGAGATCCAGCGTTCGACGCTGCCGCGCGACGCTACGGACCGGAGGCGGTACGGAGGCGACCGCCACGGATGACCGGCCCGTGGGTGGAGAGCGAGCCCACGGCCACCGTGCACGGCCTGCGCTCTCCGCGGCGACCTGGACGTTGGTTCAGCCGGGCATGGGATGGTGCGCCTGGGCGCACTGCTCCACGACGGCGGCACAGAAGGCGGGCAGGTCGGACGGGCCGCGGCTGGTGACCAGTTGCCCGTCGACGACCACTTCCTGGTCGGCGACGACCTCCGCGCCGGCGTTGCGCAGATCGGTGCGGATGCTCGGCCATGACGTCAGGCGGCGGCCGCGCACGGCGTCGGCTTCCGCCAGCGTCCACGGGCCGTGGCAGATCGATGCGACCGGTTTCCCGCTGGCCACGAAGTCCCTGACGAACTGCACCGCGTCGCGGTCCATGCGCAGCTGGTCGGGGTTCATGGTGCCGCCGGGCAGGAGCAGCGCGTGGTAGTCGTCGACCGAGGCGTCGGCGACCAGGCGGTCCACGGGGAAGGTTCCTGCCGCGTTGAGGTCGAACTGGCGGGCCTGGATCTCGCCGGGATGGAGCGAGACGATGTCGGTCTTCGCCCCTGCGCCCTGCAGCGCACCGCGCGGCTGGTCGAGTTCCACGCGCTCGACGCCGTCGGTGGCCAGAATCGCCACCCGCATCCCCTGCAGTTCCTGTGTCACGGTACGGCTCCCTTCAGGCTCAGATCGGTGACATGCACCAGGGCGCGACGGCTACAGCAGCCGGTCGAACACCGCGGTCACGCCGTCCCAGTGGCTGGTCTGCGGGTTTTTGACATCCGGGTACAGGATTTTGAACGTCTCGGCGAGGGCGACGCTGAGACCGCCGATGATCTCGGGGTAGCGCTCTTCGGTCTCCGGGGTGGGTGTCCTGTCAAGCGGAGGGTGCGCGGCGAGCTGTTCCAGGTTCGGCTTCAGATCGACCTCCTCGTCGAGCCGCCGGAACCGGTGGATGCTTTCCTGGAGGCCCCTGGTGATCGGTAGGTCCCACGGTTCGACGGTGTCCCGGCCATTGGCCTTGGCCGAAGCCTGGCCGACGACCAGGAGGTCGTAGAGCTTGGCGTCGACGAAGTCGCCGTACCGCTTGAGGTCGTTCTTGTCCACGTCGAGGCCTGCGGCGGCGCGGAAGAACCTCTCGAACTTCGACACAGCCATCACGGTCATGCCTCTCGCCTCCTTACCGGGAACCGGACGGCGTCGTTCGCTCCAGCCGGCGCCGCCATCGGCTGTTACCGGTCGAGATTCGCAGAGCCCGCCTGCTGGGCGCCTCCGCACCCCAGGCCGAAAAAGAACACCCGCTCCTACCCTGGCAGAGCAATATGAGAGCCTCTGAACCGCCCTGGCCGTGTGGCTGATGGCCCGACAGCTCGCCGGGCCGAACGGGCCGGACGGGCCGGACGGGCCGGACGGAAGCGCGACGGCGGGAAAGCCGACCGCGCGCCACAGGCACGGCCCTGACGCACATCCGGCAGACCGGCGCCGTTGTCCCCTCTGCCGTGGCCGCCTGCACCTGTGCTCGGAGGTCTAGGGAGCCCGCCGCTTTTCCGCCCGCCGGGAGCAGGCAGGGTGTGGCCCACATCCGGAGCATGGATATGGCCTCTGCTGAGGCGCATGCACCATGACGCGCATCAGCCCGCCACCCCCACACACACCCTTCGGTGGCTGTCTCAGGTCCCAAGCCAGGCAGTTGCAGAGCTTCAGAACAGGACGGCTCATGGACTACAACACCTTCCTCGACACCATCACCCGGCGCGCCCCTGTCCCCCCGGAGAAGGCGGAGCCCCTCACCCGTGCCACCCTGGAAACCCTGGCCGAGCGGCTCACCAGGGGTGAGGCGGAGGACCTCGCGTCCGAACTGCCCAAGCCGCTGAAGGAACCGCTGGTCTCTCCCACTCCGGAGGCCGAGCCCTTCGGACTCGACGAGTTCATCGATCGGGTGAGCAGGCGAGCAGGGGTGAGCCCGGACGAGGCCCGCGAGGGTGTACGGGCGGAGCTGACCACCCTGAGGGACGCGGTCAGTGATGGCGAGTTCCGCCACGTGATATCCCAGCTGCCCCGGGACTTCGAGGCCCTCGTCGGCGCCCCGGGCTGAAAGGAGCGGAGTCGGCGCCATCATCGAGGAGACGGAACCGGCCGTACTGGTGGACGGCCACCGGCGCACCACCTTCGGCGAGGGGATGCGCGAGGACCTCCGGTTGCGCAACGTCAGCACGCGTCGGACGCGCCCGGACTCGGCATAAATCGCCGGAGGATCGCATGACACAATCGACAGTTCCTTCAGCCGGCGGCCCCGTGGACGTCGAAGGCGGGGCGCATCGGCCGTTCTCCGAGCACGCGGCCATGGCCAGGGCGTATCCCGGCGGCAGGATGACCGTTGGCGCCATCACGCCCCTGGAGGGCTTCGAGGGGCCCGTGCCGTCCCTGGCCGGGCACATCGAACGGATCCAGCAGGCCGAGCGGGCCGGCTTCGCCTCGGTGTGGGTCCGTGACGTGCCGCTGCTGGACCCGAGCTTCGGGGACGCCGGGCAGGTCTTCGACCCGTGGGTGTACCTGGGGCAGCTCAGTGCCCGCACCACCTCGATCACACTGGGGACCGCCAGCATCGTCATGCCGCTGCGGCATCCACTGCACACCGCCAAGGCGGCCGCCTCGGTGGACCAGTTGTCAGGCGGACGGCTCCTGCTCGGGGTGGCCACCGGCGACCGGCCCGTGGAGTTCCCGGCCTTCGGTCAGGACCTGGACGGCCGGGCCGAGAGGTTCCGGCAGTCGCTGGAGTACTTCCGTGTCGTCCTCGAGCACCGTTTCCCGCACGTGGAGTCGCCGCTCGGCCGGATGCGCGGCACCGATCTGCTGCCCAAGCCGGTGTACCGGCGGATCCCCGTACTGATGACGGGACGCGGCAGGCAGGACATCCGGTGGATCGCCGACAACACGGACGGCTGGCTGTACTACACCCCGCCGCTCCAGCAGCAGGCCGAGAACATCGAGCGGTGGCGGGAGCTGACCCGGGGCGATGGCGGTGGGTTCAAGCCGTACGCGCAGGCCACCTATCTGGATCTGACCGAGGACCCGCTGGCCCTGCCCCGGCGCATCCACCAGGGCTTCTCGGTGGGCCGGGTGTCGTTCCTGGCGATGATGCGGGCCTGGCAGGACATCGGCATCGATCAGCTGATGATCAACTTCAAGCACAGCCGCCGTCCGGTCGCCGAAGTGATCGACGAACTGGCCGAGCACGTGCTGCCGCACTTCCCACCCGGGCGCTCCAGGACGCGCGGCGAGCACCGGCGGCCCGTGGAGCGGACCGGGCCCTGAGGAAACACGACCCCGGCGCCCCCTGCGTGGCAGGGCCGGGCTCAGTCCCGGACGGCCCCGGACGACCGCTCCTGTGCGTAGTCGCACGTGCCCTCCGCCCGGAACTGCAGGGCCGCCCTGGTCACCTCCGCGCCGAGGCCGCGCAATTGGTCCGCGACCGCCTGGTCGGTGAGGCGTCCGTCGCGGTCGAAGACCCGGGAGGACCGCGGGACCGCGAACACCAGCGGCACGGCCCAGCCGCGCAGCGACCGCACGATGAACTCCATCGCGTTGATCGCCTGCAGGCCCTGCACTCCCCCGGCGGTCGTCAGCATCCCCACGGGTTTGTTGCTGAGGTAGGGCGGGTCGTGGTCGGCCAGGAGGGCGAGCCAGTCCACCGCGTTCTTGAACGCGCCGCTGACCGACCCGTGGTACGTCGGGCTGCTCCACAACAGGGCGTCGGCGGCCTGCACGGTGTCCGCGAGCCGGCGGGCGGACGGAGGGATCCCGTGCTCGGACGTGTAGAACGGAAGACTCAGCTGCTTGAGGTCGATCACCTCTGTGTCGGCGCCCGCCTCGGCCGCCCCCTCGACCGCGACACACAGTGCGGTGAGGCTGGTCGACGGGCTGCGCAGCGAACCCCCCATTCCGACGACGAGCGGGCGGCGCGCCATCCTGTCAACTCCTTCAGAGCATCTCCAGGGGCGTGGGCCCGCTGGGCGGCGGGAACGCCTCGCCGAGGGCGTCGAGCGCCTCGGCGGGGAGGTGGAGGTCCAGCGCGCCACGGTTCTCCCGAACGTGCTCGGGTGATCCGGAACGCGGGATCGCGGCCACCCCCTTTTCCAGCACCCAGGCGAGTGCCACCCGGGCCGGCGTGGCTCCAAGGGCCCGGGCCACGGCACCCAGAGCCTCGGCCTTCAGCAGCCGCCCCTGTTCGATCGGGGAGTAGGCCATGACCGTCACCCCGGCCTCGCGGCACCACGGGAGAAGATCCCACTCGACGCCGCGCCGGGAGAGGTTGTACAGCACCTGGTCGACGGCCGCGGCGTCGCCACCGGGGAGGGCGCTCAGCTCGACCATGTCGGCGACGTCCAGATTGCTCACGCCCCAGTAACGGATCTTCTCCGCCTCCATCAGGTCGGTGAATCCCGCAAGGGTCTCCTCGAGTGGCCACCGTCCCCGCCAGTGCAGCAGGTAGAGGTCCAGCCGTTCCGCACGGAGCCGCCGCAGGCTGCCCTCGCAGGCGGCGACGGTGCCTTTCCGGTCGGCGTGTCCGGGCAGCACCTTGCTGACGAGGAAGACCTCTTCCCGGCGTCCCCGGAGGGCCTCCCCGACGAGTTCCTCGGCTGCGCCGTCGCCGTACATCTCCGCCGTGTCGACGACGGTCATGCCCAGGTCCACGCCCAGCCGCAGCGCGGCGATCTCCTGTTCACGCCGGGCCGGATCCTCGCCCAGGTACCAGGTGCCCTGCCCGAGCGCCGCGATCTCCTCACCGGAGGGGAGCGCGACCGTTCCGGCCGATTGCGCAGACATCTCGGGCCTCCCGTCCGCCGCGGATCCTTGTCACGCGCACCCGCACCGGGTGCCCAGGTCCGCGTCTCCCAGACAGCCGTGTCGCATGCGCCGCAGTGAGGTCAGGAGGGGCGAGCGGACTGCGCCGAGAGCTCGCCGGGACCGGGTGCGCGATCCCGCAACGCGACGGCCACCGACACAACGGCGCCGCAGGAGAGGACCGTCGCGAAGCCGATCATCGCGGTCTGCACGGCGAAGTGCCGCAGGGCGATGCTGAACAGGACGGAGGGCAGGCCCATTCCGAGGTACGCGACGACGAAGAACACGGCGAGGACCCCCGCGCGTGAGGCGGGCTCAGCCACTGAACCGGCACGTTCGACGCCTCCCTTGAACAGCAGCCCGGAGCCGGCTCCCGAGAGGGACACGGCGACCAGGTAGAGCCAGAGCGCCGGATGGTAGAGGGCGACGGCGCACAGGACCAGGCCGACCGGGAAGACCACTGCCCCCACCGTCAGGACCCGGGGCATCGGGAGGCGTCCCAGCACCAGCTGGGCGGCCGCCGCGGAACCGAACATGAGGAAGGCCGCCAGGCCGACCACGAGGTGCGAGTCGGTGTGCAGGGTGCCGTGGAGCACGCTCGCGCCGAGGGAGGAGATCAGGCCGAGGATCGCGAAGGCGAAGGCGCCCAGCGCGCCGGCCGCGCCGAACGCCCGCCCGCCGCCGGGGCGCAGGACGAACCTGCTGGGCGGTTGGGCCGCGGGCAACTCCAGGTCCACGGTCTCCGGGGTGCACAGCACCAGCGCCAGGCACACTGCCATGGCGAGCGTGAAGATCGCCTGGGCGGTGATCAGGGGCGTGGGAAGCCACTCGGCGGCGGCTCCGGCGATCAGGGGCCCTGAGGCCAGGCCGCCGAGGTTGGCAGCGGTGGCCACGATGCCGGGCAGCGCGGAACCCGTCCGTTCCGGACGGACCTCGTGGTGGAGGTCGTGCAGGTAGGTCGTCGCGGTCGAGGCCATCAGCCCCAGTCCGACACCGTTCAGGATCCTGCCCGCGATCAGCCCCGGCAGGTCCCGCCACACGATCAGTACGACCGACGCAACGATGCCGACCAGCAGCGCCGGGACGATGATGCGCCGCCGGCCGAGCCGGTCCGACAGGTGTCCCAGCCCGAGGAAGGCGGCCGCTGCGCCCACGACCATCGAGGCGTACGCCACCGTGACCGTGGTCGCGCCGAAGTGGTCCCGGGCCTCGTACAGCGGCCACAGCGGGGTCGGCGCGGTGCCGAAGGCCATCAGCACGGTGAAGGCCACCGCCACGAACCAGAAGCCGGTCGTGTGCGTGGCACGGCGCCGGGCGGGGGCGCGGGGCGGCAGGTCGGCGGGAGCGGGTGCTGGGATCCGGTGGGCCGGGTCGTCGGGGGCGTCGGCTGCGGGATGGCTCAGCGGCGTCGGTACGGCAGGCAGGGGTACCCCTCCTCGGGCGGAAGTGGATGGCGCTTTCCATCCTCCTCATCAGCCAGAATCAGTGCCAACGAATGTTTTTGCTGGGTTCCAGCAATGTGAGTGATACTTCTCGTGTGGAACTGCGTCAGCTGGAGCACTTCATCGCGGTCGCCGAGGAGCTGAGTTTCACGCGTGCTGCCCGCCGGCTGCACGTGGTGCAGTCAGGGGTGTCCGCCGCGATCCGCTCACTGGAGCGGGAGCTCGGCTGCGCGCTGTTCGAGCGCACGTCGCAGCAGGTCCGGCTCACCGGGGCCGGCGCGGCGCTGCTGCCGGAGGCCCGGGCCACCCTGCACGCCGCCCAGGGGGCCCAGGACGCCGTGCGCGCCGCACAGGACACGCTGCACGGGACGGTGAACGTGGGCGCCATGGCCTCGGTCGAGGTGGTGGACCTGCCTGCGCTCCTGGGGCAGCTGCACGCACGGCATCCGGCGATCGACGTCCGGCTGCGGCTGGCGACGACCGGCTCGGCGGGACTGGCGCATGCGCTGCTCAGCGGGGACCTGGACGTGGCCTTCCTGTCGCTGCCCGAACGCAAGCTCGCCGGGATCGACGCACGGGAGCTGACCACTGTGCCGCTCGTCCTTGTGGTCAGCGCCGGCCATCCGCTCGCGCAGCGGGAGAAGGTGGCACTCGCGGACCTCGCCGGGGAGCCCTTCGTGGACTTCCCGCCGGGCTACGGCAACCGAGAGGTGGTCGACCGGGCGTTCGCGACGGCGGGCGTCGTACGCCGGGTGGCACTGGAAGTGCCCGACATCGACATGGGGGCGGCACTGGTCCGGCACGGTCTGGGCATCGCCTTCCTGCCCGAGTTCGCCGTTGCCCGCACCCCCGGCCTGCACGTCCTGGACGTCCACGACACCTTGCTCCGCTGGAGCATGCATCTCGGCACGTCGTCGACCCGGCGGCCCACCTCTGCCCTGAAGGCGCTGCTCGATCTGGTGGACCTTCATGTCATCGCCCTGTGACGTCCGGGCCGCGGCCCGGGCCTTCGGGTGCGCCTCGCGCCATGACGGCCGCGAGGGACCGGCGATCCGCAGGTGTCACCCGGCGGATTTCATGGCCTGGGAGAAGTCCGTTCCGAGCTGCGACATCAGGTCGTTGAACTCCTTCTCGCTGATCGCCTCGCGGAGCACGGCCAGTACGGTTCGCACACCCCGGTCGGCTTCCTCCTCCTTGAGCATGGTGCGTTCGGCCACGCGCCGCACGCTGTCTTTGTGGCCGAAGCGCTCGATGCGATCCGTGCTTCCCCGGCGTACCGCCTCCGCGAGGCCCTCGGGAAGCTCGGTGACCAGGTCCCTGGCCTCCCCCGGGCTCAGCCTGTGAGCGAGCGTCTCGAGTGTGGCCCAGGTCAGGTCCCCCGCCTCCTCCCGGCCCAGTCCGGTGCGTTCGGCGACGGTACGGACGAACTCCTGCTCATCCATGGGTCGTCCTCCTTCGCTGCTGTGTTGCGACGAACGGCGCGGACCCCTGCAAGCCTGCCACGCCGGCCCGGCCCGCGCCCGCCCACGGACGGCGATGACCACGACTGACCACAGCCTGCGGTGACATGGGACCGGATCAGCATGTGTGAGCGCGTCCGGGCGTGGAAACCCGAGGGACCCCGACCCAGGGAGGCGTCATGGACGCCCAGGTCACTGCCCAGGGAAGCCCCATCGCCACGGTCAACCCGTACACCGGTGAAAGAGTTCGTGAGTTCCCGGCGTTCAGCGAGGAGGACGTGGGGCGCGCGATCGACGCGGCGCACTCCGGCTTTCCGGACTGGCGTGCCCGGTCGGCCGCCGACCGGGGGGCTCTCGTGCAACGCGCCGGCCGGCTCATGAGGGAGCGCAAGGAGGAACTGGCGCACCTCCTGACCCTCGAGGTCGGCAAGCTGATCAACTCGAGTCGTGCGGAGGTCGACCTCGCGTCCGACATCCTCACCTACTACGGCGAGCACGGCCCCGAGCTGCTGGAAGAACGACCCCTGCCGGTGCCCGAGGGCACGGCCGTGCTGGTGAACGAGCCGCTCGGCGTCCTTCTCGGTGTGATGCCGTGGAACTTCCCGCTGTATCAGGTCGTCCGGTTCGCGGGTCCGAACCTCGTGCTCGGCAACACGATCCTGCTCAAGCACGCGAGTAACTGCCCTCAGTCCGCTTTGGCACTGGAGCAGCTGTTCACGGACGCGGGTGCGCCGACCGGGGTGTACACCAATCTCTTCGTGCGGGGCAAAGACGTCGGGAAGATCATCGAGGACTTCCGAGTGCAGGGGGCGTCACTGACCGGAAGCGAGCGGGCGGGCGTGAGCCTGGGCGAGATCGCCGGCCGCAATGTCAAGAAGTCCGTCCTCGAGCTGGGGGGCAGTGATCCCTTCGTCGTGCTGGACGGTCACAACCTCGAACGCACCGTGTACGCCGCGTTCCTCGGCCGGATGGGCAACACCGGGCAGTGCTGCGTGGCGGCCAAGCGCTTCATCGCCCTTGCCGACGTCTACGACGCCTTCGTGAGCGGGCTGCGTGACCGGATGAGCGAGGTGCAACCGGGAGATCCGGCCGACCCCGCCACCACGCTCGGCCCGCTGTCCTCCGAGTCCGCGGCCGAACTCCTGGTGGAACAGGTTCGTGACGCGGTGGACAAGGGAGCCACGGTGGTGCTGGGCGGCGGGCGGCCCGACCTGCCGGGCGCCTTCGTCGAGCCGACCCTTCTCACCGACGTCACACCGGACATGCGGGCTTACCGGGAAGAGCTGTTCGGCCCCGTCGCCACGGTCTACCGGGCCGCCGACGAGGACGAGGCCGTCGCACTGGCCAACACCTCGCCCTACGGCCTGGGAGGCGCGGTCTTCGCAGCCGAGCCGGAACGTGCTCGCGCAGTCGCGGACCGGCTGGAGGCGGGCATGGTATGGATCAACCACCCCACCGCGTCCCGACCGGAGCTGCCCTTCGGCGGCATCAAGCGCTCCGGCTACGGGCGCGAACTCGGCGACGTGGGCATCGTCGAATTCGCGAACCGCAAGCTCGTGCGCTACGTGGACGCCGACGCCCCGATCGCAGAAGTGCTGGGCTGACCTGCGAGCCGGTCGGCCGATGACGCCGCGCGGCCGCGCGCGGCGTTGCGGTGGCGGGAGTTCCCGGTCAGCCGAGCTTACGTCGCAGTTGGAGGCTGTAGAGCAGAAGGAGCGAGGGTGCGATCAGGACGACCGCGACGAAGGCCACCGCGGTCAGCACCCACAAGGTGGCCGCCGGAGCCGCCGCCTGCTGGATCGTGAGGTGGGTGCCCAGGAGGTACGGGTACTGAGCCACTCCCCATCCCCCGACGACGGTGGTGATCGCGACGGCCGCCAGGGTGCGCACGACAGGGGGGCTGCCCTTGCGCAGCAGGAGCAGCGCTGCCAGGCCGCACAGGCCCGAGACGACCAGGAGCGGTGCACCCACCGCGCTCAGCCGGTGGAACAGGCGCGGGGAGTCCGCACGCAGTACTGTTCCAGCCGTAGATGTAGATGGCCACGAAGATCGCTTCGAGGAAGAAGAAGAGACCCTCGACGGCGAACGGAAGCCCGAAGGCCGGCCCGTACCTGCCCATGAGCCCGGGCCAGAGCAGCCCCAGCTCGAACGTCAGCACGGTGCCGGACACGGCCCCCACCGCGAACAGCACGGCGGCCACCTTGGACCATCGCTGCGCCAGGACCAGCGCCTGCTGATCGCCGCGGCGCAGCGCCCGATAGTGACAGACCAACATCATGAAGGTGAATGCGAGGCCGAAGGGCACCAGGATGATGTGGAAGCCCAGTGTGAACGCCATCTGCTCACGCGCGGGAAGGAGTTGTGGCGGCTCGGCGGCTGTTAGCAGGGCAGACAGCACCATGAATTCTCTGTCTGGCTCCGACGGGTGCGAAGCACGGAGGTGGACCCGGCGCGACAGGCGGGACTGCGCAGGCGAGCGCGCGGTCGGGCCCCGGGTCGCGGAAGCCCGGCGGGACGCGGCTCCGCCGGATCGTGGTTGTCGCGGTGCGCCTGGAAGGTGCACACGGTGCCGGGGGCGGGGAAGAGGTTGCCGCGGGCGGCCTCCCATCCGGCCGCGGCATGCCGCGAGGCGCTTCGAGTCGGCTGCGGGCCGCGTTTCCCCGCGTTCTCCGCCACCTTTCCAAGGATCCCGTCCGTGTCATTCGAATAGTTCACGGCCTTTACCTTTCGGCACTGCGGACGGGCCTGAAGAAAGGTCCCCCTGAGCGGCCAGGTCGATCGACGACGGGGGGATGATGACGGGGGAATTCCGAGGATGCCTTGCCTTTCGCGCTCGATGGTAAACGGCCGTTCCGCGGCACGCCCGCCCCAGCGGGCTGCGGTTTCGCCGGTTCCTTCTCCAGGGCCATCCAGTCGGCGTCGGTCAGCGGACAGGGCGAGCACTTCCGCCGAACTCCCACAGGAGTTCCAGCGAGGTGTCAGCCGGGTCCGCCCAGCACGATCTTCCACACTCGGGTCGCCACCTGGAGGTTCAGCCGGTCCTCGACGTTCGCGAGGTCGTTGCCGCTGATGTCGCGGATGCGCTGAAGCCGATAGCGCAGCGTGCTGCGGTGGATGGCGAGGGATTCTGCCGTCTCGTCGTAGTTGCCGCCGCAGTCGAAGTACCGGGACAGCGTCTCCACCAAGGTCGCGTGGTGCCGGGAGTCGTAGTCGATGAGCTGCCCGAGCCACTCCTGTACGAACGTCTCCAGTTCCCGGTAATCGTTGCCGGGTCCCAGAATGCGGTAGAGGCCGAGCTCGTCGAAGAACGTCGTGCCGTAGCGGTCGCGGGAGTGGCGGCGCACGTCCAGGGCGCGCTGTGCCTCCTCGTAGTGGTGGGGGATGTCGTTCAGGGAGTCGGAAGGGGCGCTCACCCCGATCGTCCCGGACCGTGTTCCGGTCTCCCGGGCGAGCGCCTCGTACAGCGCGTGGGCGTGCGGCCTGTCGTCGACGACCAGGACGACGTGCTCGGAGCGTAGGCTCAGTAGCGAGCGCATGCCCACGGCGGAGGCCGCCCGCCCCACGGTCCGTGCGAAGGAATCGTCGGTGGTCCGGTCCGACCACTGCACCACGACGACGTAGTGGCTGCGGTGCAGGTCGTATCCGACTGCCTCGGACCGGGCGTAGGCGCTCCCCTCGTCGGTCCCTGCCAGGAGGTCGTCCACCAGCTCGCGGTGCAGCCTCAGCTCCACTTCCGCCAGATTGCGCAGGTGCGTCAGCTCCGGGGCGAGTGACGCGGCAGCGCGTTCCAGCGCGAGCACGGTGTGCTCGTCGGCCTTGTCCCGGGCATCGACCAGGGCCAGCACGCCCAGGATCTCGCCGTGCGGGCGGATCAGGGTGATCAGCCGGTCCCTTATCCGCACCGGCCCGGCCTGACGAGCGACGGCGTACAGCATTTCGTCCTGGCGCACCGGGTCCGGTTCGGGATAGGGGACGGGGCGGCAGGGGCCGGTCCAGGACCGCAGCCGACCGAAGCGGTCCTCGACCAGCGCGGGAAGTCCGGTGAGCCCGTGCAGTGCGCGGGTGACAGCTTCCTCGCCGCCACCCGAGGCAGCGACGCCGGCCATGAACGCGTCAACGGCTCGCTCGTAGCTCAGCTCAGCCACCACTGAGATCAGCTGCCGCTGGAGGACTGTGCGTTCTCCCCTCAGTCGGTGCAGCTCCAGCGCGTCCTCGCGTCGGCGACGATATGTGAACGCGACTGACAACGCAGCAGCGGTGTGCCGGACGAGCGCGGCGAGCAGAGATCGCTCGGCCTCGGTGGGCCGGGAGCGGGACGTCACCACGAGGTAGCCGTGGAGTCCGTCAAGTCCGCGCAGCCCCAGGGCCCGGCCCCAGGGCCTCCCGGGTACGGTCACGTTGCCGTCCTGCCCGGCCAGCTCCCGCACCCTCCGGCTCACGGCCAAGGCAGGCATCTGCCCGCCCCGCGGACTGGGGACCAGGTCGCCGCCCACCGTAAGGTATCCGGCCTCGGCGCTGTAGGGCCCCGCGGCGGCTATGTGGTCCATGGCCAGGCGCAGGATCTCGACTTCGTTCACGGTGCCGAACAGGGCGCGGCAGAGCGCGACCAGTTCGTGGAGGGCATGGTCGGCCGGAACGCGAGCGGGCCGGCGGGGCCCGCCGCGCGCGAGGCTGCCCTTTCGGAGGGAGTGGCGGTGGTGCAGGCTGTGCACCCGGCTACCGACCATGGCATCGCTCCGTCCCTCGAAGCCTTTAGAGAACCGAGCGGCATGTCGCGTACCCGCTCGGGGGCGGCTCACCCAAGGTGTGTGGATCCTTTCTCCCCTGCTTGTGGGGCGACCGGACCTGTGCATTCCTGACTCGCCAGACGCAGGCGTGCAGCCACCCGGTTCGTCACCCTTGGTCGGTCGGCGGCTTCGAGTTGCAGGCGGTGCCGACCCTCCTCGTCGTGTGGACCAGGGCGAGACGCTCGCCGGCAAGGCCTGCGTTCGTGGGTCGAGCAAGCGATGGAAGCGCAGAACACTGTCGTTCCGGCCACCCCCGGCGAGAACCGTTCGCACGGTGAAGCCGCAGGTGACCAC
This sequence comes from Streptomyces sp. NPDC051133, assembly GCF_040682635.1. NCBI lineage: Bacteria > Bacillati > Actinomycetota > Actinomycetes > Kitasatosporales > Streptomycetaceae > Streptomyces > Streptomyces sp. NPDC051133. The sequence goes on along the minus strand of NZ_JBFBBK010000001.1, from coordinate 263,934 downwards.
CACGGCCTGAGAGGGGAGGATGGACGTGAGCCACGAAGGAGGCCCGTCATGAAATCCGGAGCCCCTGACTACGACGCCTGGTACTCGCGCACACCCTCGCAGGCCGAGGGCGAGCGGGACGAGAGTGGCGAGCGAACCGCAACGGAACAGCACCCGGACGTCCCCCGGAGCGAGCCATCCCAGGCGGAGGGCGAGCGGGGCGACGAATTCTAGGGTGTTGATGCGTTCCCGCTTTCCCTGTGCGAGGGACCAGCGCCGGACAGCCTCGGCGCCGACGACCTGGCGACGGCCGATGGTGGGGGCTGACCGCCGTGACTGCCGGAGAGCCGCGCAACACGACTACGACGGCCCCGGCACCTTCGCTCACAAGGGGGGCGCGTTCCTGGAGGTCACGCCAGGGACATCCCCCCGCGCGGCGATGTCCCTCAGCCTGCGGAACACCGTGTCGGTCTCGCTGCAGCGCCTTTGAAAGCGCCCGGGTGTGAGTCATTACCGCACCCGGGCGAGGGCGGAGTGCGGCGTCAGCCGCCGGCCACGGCGCGCACCGCCTCCTCGACCGGGGTGGACCCGCTGATCAGCTCGAGGATGCGCCCGGCGGTCCTGGGCTCGTGGAGCAGGGCGGCGAGCACCGCAGCCACGTCATCGCGCGGCACTTCGCCGCGGCCGGTGTGCTCGGCGAGCGTGACGCGGCCGCTACCGGGGTCGTCGGTCAGCATCCCCGGGCGCAGAATCGTCCAGTCCAGTCCCGGACGGGAGGCGATGTCGGCGTCCGCCTCGCCCTTGGCCTTCAGGTAGGCGGCGAACACCGGGTCGGTGCCGGGCGGCGGCGGGCTGTCCACGCCCATCGCGGAGATCACCAGGAAGCGGCGCATCCCGGCGCGCTCGGCCGCGTCGGCGAGGAGGATGGCCGCGTTCCGGTCCACCGTCTGCTTGCGGGCCGCGCCGCTGCCCGGTCCGGCGCCCGCGGCGAACAGTGCCGCGTCGGCGCCGCCGAGGTGGCCGGCCACCTCGTCCACCGAGGCGTGCTCCAGATCGCACACCACCGGTTCCGCACCGTCCGCGCGCAGGTCGTCGGCGTGGTCCGGGTTGCGGATCAGCCCTGTGACGTTGTCGCCGCGCGCCGAGAGCAGCCGGGTCAGCCGGCGCGCGATCTTTCCGTGTCCACCCGCGATCACCATGTGCATGGGGTCATTCTTTCCACACGCGACCGCTCAGGCCGGGCTGCGGGACTGCCGCGGCAGGTCGGGTCCCGCGGATGCCGCAAAGTCGGCGCACTCGCGCACCGCGCTGGTGCGCGAGACCATCGGCCACCACCGGCCCCCGGGTCGCGCCGCAGGGTCTGGGGATTCGCGATCGCGATTCTGTCGTCACGAGCGCGCCAGCCGGGCCGCGAGATAGGGCGCGGTGGCGCTGCGGCGGGCTCTCGCCACCTTGGCCGGCGGGCCCGCCGCGACCACCCGCCCGCCCGCGTCGCCGCCGCCCGGACCGAGGTCGATGACCCAGTCGGCGGTGGCGATCGTGTCCAGGTCGTGCTCGACGAGGACGACCGTGTTGCCGGCGTCGACGAGCCGGTGCAGCTGTCGCAGCAGCAGCGCGATGTCCGAGGGGTGCAGCCCCGCCGTCGGCTCGTCGAGCAGGTAGAGCGCGTGCCCGCGGCGGGCTCGCTGCAGTTCGGTGGCCAGTTTGATGCGCTGTGCCTCGCCGCCGCTGAGTTCCGTCGCGGGCTGGCCCAGCCGCAGGTACCCCAGCCCCACCTCGCGCAACGTCTCCAGACTGCGGGAGGCCGCCGGGACGGCGGACAGGAACTTCGCGGCGGCGTCGACGGACAGCCCCAGTACGTCCGCGATGTTCTTGCCGCGGTAGGTGACTTCCAGCGTTTCGGCGTTGTACCGGGCGCCTTCGCAGGTCGGGCACGGCGCGTAGGTGCCGGGCAGGAACAGCAGTTCCACCGCGACGAATCCCTCGCCCTGGCAGGTCTCGCACCGCCCTTCGGGCACGTTGAAGGAGAACCGCCCGGCCGAGTAGCCGCGCTGCCTGGCTTCGTCCGTCGCCGCGTACAGCTTGCGCACCGCGTCGAACATCCCGGTGTACGTGGCCAGGTTGGACCGGGGAGTCCGGCCGATGGGCCGTTGGTCGACCAGGACCAGCCGGTCGAACGACTCGACCCCCGACGCGTCCTGGACGTCGACCTCCAGCTGCGCCTCGTCGGGCTCCTCGGGTACGAGACCGAGGTGGCCGCGGACGACCTCGGCGAGCACCTGCGTCACCAGCGTCGACTTTCCGGAACCGGACACGCCCGTCACCGCCGTCAGTACGCAGAGCGGTACGTCGACGGACACGTCGTGCAGATTGTGGCGGGAGACGCCGCGCAGGTGCAGCCAGCCGTGCGGTGTGCGCGGGCGGTGAGCGAGCGGCTGCGCGCCCGAACAGGTACTGGCTCGTGGCCGACTCCCCGACCCGCTCAAGACCGGCGACCGGGCCGCTGTACAGCACGCGTCCGCCGCCCTCGCCCGCGCCGGGGCCGATGTCGACCACCCAGTCCGCCCGCCGTACGACGTCCATGTCGTGCTCCACGACGAACAGCGAGTTGCCCGCCGCCTTGAGGCGGTCCAGCACCTCCAGCAGTGGTTCCGCGTCAGCCGGGTGCAGGCCCGCGGAGGGTTCGTCGAGGACGTAGACGACGCCGAACAGCCCCGAGCGCAGCTGGGTGGCGATCCGCAGGCGCTGCGCCTCGCCGGGTGACAGGGTCGTCGAGCGGCGCCCGAGGCTGAGATATCCCAGGCCCAGGTCGAGCAGTACGTCGATCCGCGCGACCAGATCGCCGCAGATCCGGACCGCGACCTCGGTCGTCTCCCCGGATCGGGCGGTCGACGTGGTGGCGTCGGCCTCGGAGAGCCCCGCGACGGGCCGCAGCAGCGCCACGACCTCGGTGAGAGGCATCGCGTTGATCTCGGCGATGGAACGTCCGGCGAAGGTCACCGCGAGCGCCTCGGGCCGCAGTCCGCTGCCGTGACAGGCGGGGCAGGGCACACTCCTGACGAAGCGGAGCGCCCGTTCTCGCATCTTCTCGCTCTTGGAGTCGGCGAGGACGTGCATGACGTGCTTGCGGGCGCTCCAGAACTTGCCCTGGTAGCCCCAGTCGACGCGGTCCTCCTCCGGCTCGATGTACACCAAGGGCTGCTCGTCCGTGTACAGCAGCCAGTCCCGGTCCTTCTTCCTGAGCCTGCGCCACGGCCGGTCGATGTCGATCCCCAGGCCGCTGACGACACTGCGCAGGTTGGCGCCCTGCCAGGCGCCCGGCCAGGCGGCGATCGCCCCCTCGCGGATGCTCAGCGAGGGGTCCGGGACGAGCAGGTCCTCGGCGACGTCGTGCACGACGCCCAGTCCGTGGCACTCCGGGCAGGCGCCGGCCGCGGTGTTGGGTGAGAACGACTCGGCTTCCAGCCGTGCGGCCCGGGGCGGATAGGTGCCGGCGCGGGAGTACAGCATGCGCAGCAGGTTGGACAGCGTGGTGAGGGTGCCGACCGTCGAGCGCGAGCTGGGCGACCCGCGTCGCTGCTGCAGGGCCACGGCCGGTGGCAGCCCGGTGATTTCCTGCACGTGCGGTGCGCCGACCTGTTGCAACAGCCTTCGGGCGTACGGTGCCACGGACTCGAAGTAGCGCCGCTGGGCCTCCGCGTAGAGCGTGCCGAACGCGAGCGAGGACTTGCCCGAACCGGAGACGCCGGTGAAGGCGACCATCGCGTCCCGCGGAACGTCGACATCGACGTTCCGCAGGTTGTTCTCACCGGCGCCCCGGACATGTACGAAGGGATCGGTCGCGTCCTTGTCCACCGTTCCTGATTACCTGATCGCGCCGCGAACCGCGCGACAGGCGCCGTCACCGGGCCCCGCCGCCTGCACCTGCCGGCAGGGGCCAGCGTGTCACGCGGCGTCGGCGTTACCTCGGGGGCATCCTGTGGGCACTCGCGGTCGCGGGGTAGCCGACGAGAGGAGTCATGCGGGTGTCGTCCGAGGACGTTACGGTCGTGGCTCTTCTGGCGGATCCGGACGCGCCCACGGAGATCGCGCAGCGCATGGCCCAGATGCTTCCTGATCGGCTCGCCGACAGGTCAGGCCAGGGACGACGGTTCGACGTCGAGGTGGTCAGTGAGCCCTTCACCGCGGGGACCGAGGACCTGTCCACGTTGACGCGCCGGATCATGGACCGCGGACGTGAGGAGAACTGGGACATCGTCGTGGCCCTCACCGACCTTCCGCTGCACTCACACGGGCGCAAGCTCGTGGTGGATCTGAGTCACGAACACGGCTTGGCGCTGCTGTCTCTTCCCACGCTGGGGGGCTTCCGGCTGCAGACCAGGGCCCGGCAGGCCGTGGAAGAAGCCGTGCTCAGCCTGGCGGGCCCGAAGACCACTGGGCCTGAGGGGCCTTTGGGAAGTCAGCCGCTGCGGGGGCCCTTCATCGGTCGTCTCGCGCCCATCCGTCCGGGCCAGGTCGGCGAGGAGGAGATCGCCGATCTGCGGTACGTCGTCAGTGGGCCGCGCGGTTACCTGAGGGTGCTCCTCGGTATGGTCCGCGCCAACCGGCCGTGGCGTTTGGTGCCGGGCTTGTCGAAAGCCCTGGCGGCCGCACTCGCCACGGGAGCGGTCGCCACCGTGAACTCCACCATCTGGAACCTGGCCACGTCCCTGAGCACGCCACGCCTGGTGATCGCCACGGTCGGGTCTGTCGCGCTCATGATCGGCTGGCTGATCGTGGACGCCAACCTGTGGCATCGAACGGATGAGGTTTCACCGGAGGCGAGGAAGAGGGCGGCTCTCTACAACACCTCGACGGTCGTGACCGTGGGTATCGGGGTGATCGTCTGCTACGCGGGTTTGGTGGTCATCAACCTGGTGTGGGCGCTGTTCATCCTCAACGACCGGCTGTTCGCTTCCACGACACGAACCCCGCTGCACGCCACGGAGTACTGGACGCTGTCCTGGTTCGTCGCTTCCGTCGCCACGGTGGGCGGCGCGCTGGGATCGGGCCTGGAGAGCGACGAGGCGATCCGGGCAGCCGCCTACTCCAAGCGTGAACAGGAGCGTCGCAGCATGCTGCAGGACGACCGCGGTGACTAGCGGGTGACCGCAGTCGCAGATGTGCCGTCGGTTGGTGGTCGTCCGGCTCCGGAGATTCCGCTGACCGGTCGGTGCGTGGTGTTTCGCCTCGGGGGCCGACGGGGACCCGCACTGCGCGCCGCCGGAGCGCCGAAGCTCCGCCTGGCGGGGCCGGCGGCAAACCGACCGTCCCACCTGATCCAGGTGAACGGCCCACAGAGGCGTGCCGGAGCCCCGCACTCCGTCGCAGCACTTCCGAGAGTCAGGCTCTCTGCGCCTTCCCCCTCACCGCCGTATTGCGACATCAAGGGAAGCCACCATGAAAGCAGCGGTATACGAAGGCCCGCGAACGGTCACAGTGAAGGACGTACCGGACGCGAAGATCGAACACCCCTGCGACATCATCGTCAAGATCACCACCACCAACATCTGCGGTTCGGACCTGCACATGTACGAGGGCCGCACCTCGTTCGAGTCCGGCCGCACCCTGGGACACGAGAACATGGGCCAGGTCGTGGAGGTCGGCTCGGCCGTCCGCAAGGTCCAGGTCGGCGAGTACGTGGTCCTGCCCTTCAACATCGCCTGCGGCTTCTGCAAGCAGTGCGAGCAGGGTCTGACCAACTACTGCCTGACCATGCAGCCGGAACCGGCCCTCGCGGGAGCCGCCTACGGGTTCGCCGACATGGGCCCCTACCAGGGCGGGCAGGCGGAGCTGCTGCGCGTGCCCTACGGCGACTTCAACGCCCTGCGTCTGGGCGAGGACGCAGCAGAGCGGCAGACCGACTACGTGATGCTCGCCGACATCTTCCCGACCGGCTATCACGCCACCGAGATGGCCAACGTCAAGCCGGGCGACCAGACCATCGTCTTCGGGGCCGGTCCCGTCGGGCTGATGGCGACCTACTCCGCCCTCCTCAAGGGCGCCGGGCGCGTCTGGACGGCCGACCACCAGCCCGACCGGCTGCGCAAGGCGGAGGAGATCGGGGCCATCCCGATCAACACCGCCGAGCAGAACCCGGCGGAGGTCGTCAAGGAGGCCACCCTCGGTCTGGGCGCCGACAACGGCTGCGAATGCGTCGGCTACCAGGCACACGACCCCCAGGGACACGAGGACGCCAGCCTCACGCTCAACGGTCTGATCGACTCGGTCAGGTTCACGGGCGACATCGGTGTGGTGGGCGTGTTCCTGCCCCAGGACCCCGGCGGCGCTGAGGCCCAGGGGGAGCTGGAAGCTCAGGGCAAGGTCCCGATCGACTTCGGCATGATGTGGTTCAAGGGCCAGCGCATGGGAACCGGGCAGGCGCCGGTGAAGAGGTACAACCGGGCCCTGCGGGACCTGATCGCCGGCGGGAAGGCGAAGCCGAGTTTCGTCGTCTCCCACGAGCTCAGCCTGGACGAGGCCCCCACCGCCTACGAGCACTTCGACGCCCGTGACGAGGGCTGGACCAAGGTGGTCCTGCATCCCAACGGACACGGGAACGGCCATAAGCGGTAAGAGACTCGGGGCCGCCGTGCCCCCTGTTTCCCTCGGACCGGTCCGGGGGACGGGTGCCGATCTGCCCGTCCCCCGGACGGGTCCGGGGGCGATCGCCGCGCCCCGGCCGGACCTGAACCAACAGCGATGGCCCGCGCTCCGGCCCGGAGGACGGACGGCGGACGTCCAGCGGTGTCCGCAGTGGCAGCATCCCGTCCAGAGGTTGCGGCCGCCGGCCGGTTCGCGGGCCGTGCGGGAGGCTTCCTTGCCCGACGGTTGCCGCACCTCAACCAGGCCGACGCGCCCCGGCGCCGCGTTCCGGCCAGGCGGACACCCGTGACGTGGCTGCGGACCTTCGGGGAGGTCGTACGATCCGGGCTCACGATCGAGGAGACGCGGCTGGAGCCCTTGCTCGCGCTGCGCGCGGCCGTTGGGGTGGCGATCGTCATCGGGCCGGCGCTGTGGCTGGTCTCCCCCGCGTATGCCGCGTCCGCCGCCCTCGGCGCCTACTCCGCGGGTGGGGCCACCTTCCAGCGCAGCTGGCGTCCACGCAAGGTGGTCGCGCTCGGGACGGGCGCGGGTCTGGCGCTCAGCACCTTCGTGGGCTATCTGGCGGCGGGGCGACTCGTGACCTTCCTGCCGCTGCTGGCCGTATGGGCCTTCGCCGCGGGGATGGCGTGGGCCGTCGGCTCGACCGCTGGGATCGTCGCAGCGACGACCGTGGGCAGCATGCTCGTGACCATCACCCTGCCCACGAGCGTCGGGCGGGCCCTGGAGCACGCCGGGGTCATCGCGCTCGGGGGCGTGACGCAGGCCGTGCTGATCCTGCTGTTCCCGATCCGGCGTTGGGGGGCGCATCGTGACGCGCTCGCCGACGCCCTGGCCGCCGTGGCGGACTACGCCCGCCGGTTGCGGCACGACCCGACCGCCCCGTTCGACCCGGAGCCGTTGATGACGGCCCGGGACGCGGCCGCCGTGACGCCGTCACAGGCCCGCACCCGTCCCCCCGTCCTGCACGGCCCCCGGGGACTCGCCGAGCGCATTCGGCCGGTGGTCGCGGCGCTCGCCGACCCGGACGTGGGCGCCCCGGCGGAGGGACCCGGGCGGGACCGCGCGCGGGAGTTGCTCGACGCGGCCGCCGACGTCCTGGACGCGGCCGCCCGTTCGATCCGCCGCGGCACTCCCGCCGAGGTGCGGCCCGAGAGCATGGACGTCCTGCGCGTCGACGAGGAGCACGAGGTGCTGGAGGGCCCCGCGCGGCAGACCGCCGAGCGGCTCGTGGAACTGCTGGGTGAGGCGTTGGAGATCGCCGGGTGCGGCTGCCCGCCCGGGAGGATGCCTACGCCGCCCGGCCCCGCCGGCGCCCAGTTCCTGGTGCGCCCGACCATGCTCCGGCTGGTCCCGGTCGTCGTACGGGCGGTCCGCCGTGAGCTCCGCCGGGACTCGCCCGTGTTCCGGCACGCCGTCCGCCTGGCGGCGGTGGCCACGCTCGGTTATCTGATCGCCGCCCGGCTACCCCTGGGCCACGGCTACTGGGCGCCCATCGCCTCGGTGATGGTGATGCGGCCGGACTTCCACCGGACGTACGCGCGTGCGGTGGCCCGTCTCGCCGGGACCCTGGCGGGGGTCGCACTCGCCACCGGCATGGTGCGGGCCCTGGGCACGGACCCCCATGTGTCCGGCGCGCTGGCGGTGGTCTCGGCGGGCCTGTCGTACACGCTGAACCGTACCGGCTACGCCTACTCCCAGTGCTTCACCGCCGCGTACGTCGTCTTCCTGCTCGGCATGGGCGGCCAGGCATGGGAGCAGACGGTCCCGGAGCGGGTGGTGCTCACCCTGCTCGGCGGGGCCCTGGCCATGCTGGCGTACGTGGTGTTCCCCGCATGGGAGACACCCCGACTGCCGAGTCGGCTTGCGGACTGGCTCGCCGCCAACGGCCGCTATGCGGCCGCGGTGCTCCGCGACTACGCCGAACCGACCCGCGAGCATCACGCCGACATGCGCAGGGCACTGCTGGAGAGCAGGGAGGCACGTGCCGCCTGGCAGGAGGCGTACGACCGGGCAAGGCAGGAACCGGTCCGCCCCAGAGGTCTGACGTCGCGCGAGGCGCAGGAGGCGCAGGAGGCGCTCAAGGGGTTCGGCCGCGCGGCGATGCTCATGGAGAGCCACGTCCCGCGGGCCGACAGCCGTGTCGTCCCCGAGGCGGAGCGATTCGCCGAGGCCCTGGAGACGGACACCGCGAAGGCAGCAGTCGCCGTGCGCGAGCACAGGAATCCGGACTGGGGACGCGTGGAGGAGGCGCTCCACGCGTGGCAGGACGCCGCCGCCGGCAACGGGAGCCCGGTCGTGCGGCGCGAGGCGGAACTGCAGAAACGGGCCTTGGAAGACCTCGCGACAGCCGTGAGCCGCACCCCCCTGGAACGGGACGTCGGCTCTGCTCGCGAGGAGCAGCGGGTGCGGGCGACCCTGGCTGCGGAAGGTAACGGATCAGGGCCGCGCACCGAGGTGGGTGACGGCGCCGGCGACAGAGAGCGCGACACCTCCTGGAACGGCAAATAGAGCCGGCCGGCATTGAATGAGGTATCCCGATAGCGGTGGATTGACGGCCGAGGAACGGGCTCGGCGCCGAGCAAGTCCGGCTCGCAGCCGCTGACCTGAGCGAGGCCGGGGCCTTCCAAAGGCCCCAGCGACACCCGTCTTACGGTCATCAGGAAGAGTCGCGTCGGGCTTTCAGCGGGTGATCGAGATTGCGAAGGGCGCGAATCCGCTGGATCGGATCACGTGAGGTACGAACAGGATCGCGGCCTCGGCGGCCCGCGCGGTCTCGATCCCCCCGAGGTCCGTGATCCACTCCTGCTGCCAGCCGAGGTCGGCGAGAAGCCCGCGTACGACCTGCTTGGCCTCCGGGTCCTTGCCGGAGAGGAAGGCGGTCGGTGTCTGGGTGAGCGCGGCCGGCGCGGTCATCACCGGGTAGAGCATCGTGTTGAGCGTCTTGACGACGCGCGTGTCAGGGAGAGCTTCCTGGAGTTGCTCGGCGAGGCTGGAGCCGGGGTAGATCAGGTCGGCGGGCAGTCCGTCCGGTCCGTCGACGGTGGCGTTGGAGACGTCGACGAGGATCTTGCCCCGCAATTCCTCGCGCAGGGCGACGAGCCGGTCCAGCGAGCCGGCGCCCGGGGTGGCGTTGATGACGATCCGGGCTGTCCGGGCAGCGTCGGCGGCGGCGCCCGGCGCGCGGTCCGCCACGGTCACCTCACGCCCTGCCCGGATGAGGGCGGTGGCCAGGCTGCCGCCGACGCGGCCGTTTCCGAGAACTGCGATCGTGGTCATGATGAGCTGGTCCTTCCGTGCGTGCAGGTTGAGGTGCGCGGTCAGCGTGAGAGCGTGGCGACGGCCTCGGTGTGCACGCCGGGCGCGGCGGCCAGGAAGGTCTCGCTCTCCGGGGTCCAGGGGCGGCCCTCGGCGTCGGATATCCGCCCGCCGGCCTCGGCGACGAGCAGCGCCCCGGGGAGCAGGTCCGCGCGGGCCCCGGCGAACTGCCAGAAGACGTCGATCCGGCCGGCGGCCACGTTCACCAGGTGCAGGGTGGCGGGCACGGATGTCCGCACCACGAGCGCGTCGAAGAGCATCGCGGTGATCGAGGAGCCGATGCGCCGCACGACCTTCTCGTCCTCGTCCGGCCTGGCCTGGCTCGTGGCCACGAGGCTCAGGCCGAGTTCCGTGGTCCGGGACACGTGCAGCGGGCGGCCGTCCAGGTGGGCGCCGCCGCCGGCGAGTGCGGTGTAGGTCTCACCGGTCAACGGCAGGTGAACTGCGGTGAGCACCGGCCGATTGTCGCGCACGAGAGTGGCGGTCACCGCCCACTCCGGCAGGGCGTGCAGGTGGTTGACGTTGCCTTCGGCCGGATCCAGGACCCACCATTCGCCGGGGGGCAGGGCCCCGCCCGCGAGCTCGTCCTCCACCACGCGGGCGCCCGGGCGCAGGAGGGTGAGGCGGGGGCGCAGGACGTCGAGGACCGCGTCGTCGTTGGCGGCGAGTGCGCGCATCAGCTCTTCGCGGGTCTGGTAGCGGACCACGTCGCCGAACCGCTCCCGCAGCGCCGAAGCCGCCGCGCGCACGGCGACCGCGGTCCGCGCGAGCAGGTCGGCGTCGGACGCGGAGCCGGCGGTCGCGGCGATTCCGGTGGTCTGAATCGACTCGGGCATGGCGGTGCTCCCGTCTGAGCAGGGGGGTGATGAGGCGGACCAGGCGAAAGCCGTTTTTCTTTCGCGCCCGCATCTCGAAGGTAGGAGGGCCCATCATTAACTGCAAGTGCATGTAAAGCACGGCTAGGATGATTCTCATGCAATTGGATTTGAACCTGCTCGCCGCGCTCGATGCGCTCCTGGAGGAAGGCAGCGTGGCCGGAGCTGCTGAGCGCCTGCACGTCACCGCCCCCGCGATGAGTCGAAGCCTCGGCCGGATCCGGCGCACGACGGGGGATCAGATCCTGGTGCGTACCGGGCGCACGATGACCCCGACGCCGTACGCGATCGCCGTCCGGGAACAGGTGCACGAGCTGCTGCAGCAGGTCCAGGGCGTGCTGGCACCGAGCCGCGAACTCGACCTCACGACGCTCGAGCGCACCTTCACACTCCGCTGGCACGATTCACTCGTCGCCCTCGGTGGCCCCGCGCTTCTCGCGGCCGTACGCAAGCAGGCGCCGGGCGTGCGTCTGCGCTTCCTCGCGGAATCGAGCATCGACACCCCCGAGCTGCGTCGCGGCGAGGTCGACCTGGAGGCGAACGCGAACCGCCCGACCGCACCCGACATTCGCGCCGATCGGGTGGCTGAGACCCCGCACGTCATCGTCGTGCGGCGAGGGCACCCGCTCACCCGGCTCAAGGCTGTCACCGCCGCGCGGTACGCCGAGGCCGAGCACATCACCGTCTCGCGGCGCGGAAGGCTCGGCAACGCCCTCGACGACGCTCTCGCGCGACTCGGCCTCACCCGACGGGTGGTGGCGACCGCGCCCACCGAAGGGGCCGCGTTCGAGTTCGTGCGCGGCTCCGACCTCCTCGTCACAGCCCCCGAATCGACGACGCGTTCAGCGGCCACGGTTCTCGGTCTGACCCTGCTCCCACTGCCGTTCGAACTGCCTCCGGCCGTGGTGTACCTGTCATGGCATCAGCGCTATGACACCGACCCCGCACACGTCTGGCTACGCGATCTGGCGCGGACCGCGTTGGCGCCCCGACGTAACCCACACCTTTGAGATCTCCGGTCGGGATCAGCCATGTGGTTCCCCGGTCTCTGTCTGCCCCGGACACCTGCGCTCCGCCGGGCCGCCGTGCGCTGACCTGCGCACACTGGATGTATGCGCGGGTTGACCGCCGGCGAGGCGGCGGAGCGTGAGGACGTGCTGGCGGCCGCCGTCGTGGAGGCCGTCCAGGGAACGAGCGCGTACGCGGGGAGCATCTTCCTGCGCTCCCGCGACCACCGGTCGATCGTTCTCGCCGCGACGTGCGGCGTGCCGCCCTCGCTGCTGGGTGGCTGGCGCCTCATCGCGGCGGGCAGTCCCATCCCGGTCGCCGTGGCGTACACGTCCGGGCGCACGGTCCACCTGGCGAACGCCGAGGAGACGGTGCGGCGCTTTCCACAGCTCGCGGTGGCCCTGCCGTATGCCTTCGGCTCCTGCTCGGTGCCGGTGCGCGCGGGTGGCGAGCTCTTCGGATCGCTGGCGATCGTGTGGCCGGCTTCACCGGGCAGCGAGGGGCTGTCCAAGGCCCAGCGTCGCCACCTGCGGAGCGTCGCCGGCCGGCTCGGTGATTCCCTGGCCGAACTCCGCGCCCGTACCGGTGATCCGGTGGAGTGCGAACTGGGGACGGCTGCCATCGAGACCCCGGCTCACTCGGCGGCGGCCGTGCAGGTGGGCTTTTTCGACTGGAACCTCGGCTCCGGCATCCTCAGCGCCGATGACGCGTTCTGCTCTATCTTCGGTCTCGATCCCGGCGCTTTCGACGGACGTCCCGGAACACTCGCTTCGTGCCTGCACCCCGGTGATCGTGCCGCCTTCCGGGCCTGCGCGCGCGAGGCGGCCGAGGGCCGGATCACCGCACGGCGCCTGCGCGTACAGGAGCGCGGGGAAGGCGGTGAAACATTTCGCACGGTCGAGCTGTGGGGCCGTGTACCGGAAGCCGACAACGCGCACGCGGTCACGCATCTGGTGGGCGCAGCCGTGGATGCCCGGGCGGGGCTCGCGGCCGTCGCAGCAGTCGAACGGCTGCAGGACGGGCTCTTCTCCCTCGCCCCCGACGGGCGGGTCACCTACGCCAACCGCTCTGCCCTGCGCCTGCTGGACGTCTCCGCCGACGAGGTTCTGGGCCAGTGCCTGTGGGACGTGCTGCCGTGGCTGTCCGACCCGAGTGTCGAGTACCGGCACCGCTCCGCAATGATCTCGCAGGCGCGGTCCTCCTTTCTGGTGAGCCGACCGCCCGACCAGTGGCTCGCCTTCTCCCTCCACCCGCGGCCCGACGGGGTGACCGGACGGGTGGTCCCGACCAACCGTCCCTCCTCGGCCGGGGCAGCCGCCGCGCCCCCACCGACGTCTGCACCCGCCACGGCACCAGCGCGCCTGGGGGCGATGTACCACGTCCTGCAGCTGAGCAGCGCGCTGACCGAGGCCGTCACCACACGCCAGGTCTGCGAGGTCGTCTCCGACCAGCTCCTGCCGGCCTTCGGGGGCCAGCAGATGGCGATCTATGTGGTCCGCAACAAAGCGATGCACCTTCTCCACCACACCGGCCACCACGAGACATTCCTCGACTGGCTCCAGGGCGTTCCCCTGCACGCCCGTCTGCCGGGCACGGAAACGCTCACCTCCGGTGCTCCCCTCTTCATCGAGTCCCAGAAGGATCTCGCCCGGGGCTACCCAGGGATCCCCACAGGACAGGTGAGCTCCTGGGTGTATCTGCCCCTGCTCGCCTCCGGCCGGCCGGTCGGCACCTGCGTCCTCGGTTTCGACGAGTCCCATCACTTCACGGAAAAGGACCGCGGCGTCCTGACCGCACTCGCCGGGCTGATCGCCCAGGCGCTGGAACGAGCACGGCTGTACGACTCGGAGTTCGCCGTCGCGCACGGCTTGCAACAGGCGCTCCTGCCACACCGCCTGCCGAAGGTCCCGGGCATCCGGACCGTCGCCCGGTACCTGCCCGCCACCAGCGGTATGGACATCGGTGGCGACTGGTACGACGTCATCCCCGCCGGCAGCGGCGGGGTCTGCCTCGTCATCGGTGACGTAGAGGGGCACAGCATCGCGGCCGCGGCCACCATGGCCCAGCTGCGCAGTGCGGTACGCGCGTTCGCGGCAGCCGGCCACGCACCCGGCGACGTGATGTCAGGAGTCAACCGCACCCTCATCGACCTCGACAGCGACCTGCTGGCCAGCTGCTGCTACATCCACCTTGAAACCCACCGCGACCTCGCCCACGCAGTCACCGCCGGCCACCCCGCCCCCCTGCTCCGCCTCCCCGACGGCACGACAACCGCCCTCGACCTCGACGTCGGAACGGTCCTCGGCGTGGACCACGCCGCCGGCACCTACACTCCCACCCGTATCGATCTCCCACCGGGATCCGTCCTCGCCCTCTACACCGACGGCCTGGTGGAGAAACCGGGAACCGACATCGGCATGGGCATGGACCGCCTGCGCGAATCACTGGCCCACGCCCGCGCGGACTCCCTGGACGAACTCGCCGACCGGCTCCTGCACCACGCCCGCGGCTCCCCGTACCGGGCCGACGACATCGCCCTGCTGCTCACCGAACACGGATCCAGCGGGACTGCAGATCGTTCGGTGTGACTCCGGATCATGGAAGATCATCGCTGACCAGTCCACGGCCCGTGGACCCGGACCCCGGCGGAAGCCGACGCCGTGCGCGGCCGCCGCCTGACGTCCTGCACCGGGAGTGCGCCCCGTACGCCGCTCCCCAACGTTGGCTGATGTGGGCCTGGATCCGGAAAGCCCGGGACGAGGAGCGCGTCGGGCCCCAGCGCGTGGTCCGACGACGCCGACGGGGCCGGCATGCTCTGGAACGAACCGTCACCAGACGCGGACGGCAAGCTGGTCCAGCGACCGGCCCGCGAACTGCTCGCCCTGCGCGGCGAAGGACGGGTCGCCGCTGCCCGCTGGGCGAGCACCGAGCAACCGGCGGGCTTCGGCGACGTGGCCCGGGCGACCTGCGACTCGCGCTGGGATCGGACAGCGGCGCCTCGGTCAGGTCTCCCGCGTGCCGGGCGCCGGTTGCTCGCCCGATCCGCGGACGATCAGTCGGGTGGGCACGGTGAGGGTGCGGGCGCGGGAGCGGTCGCCGTCGAGCCGTGCCAGGGCGGTGGTCGCCGCTGTTCTGCCGATCTCCTCAGGATCTTGGGCGACTACGGTCAGTGCCGGCTCGAGTACACCGGCCAGCGCCACGTCGTCGAAGGCGACGACGGCCACGTGCTTGCGCTTGCTGCGGGCCAGTTCGGCGACAATGCCCAGAGCGACGATGTTGTTGCCGGCGAACAGCGCCGTGGGGGGCTCGGCCAGGTCGAGAAGCTGGGAGGTCGCGACCTCGGCGCCCTGCTGGTCGTGGGCATTGGTGACCAGGGAGCGGTCATAGGGGATGTCGGCTTCCTGCAGGGCCGAACGGTAGCCGGCCAGACGTTCGCGGCGGGTGTACAGCTTCAGGGGCAGGTCACCGATGAATCCGATGCGCCGGTGTCCGTGGGCGATGAGGTGGGCGACGCCGTCATGGGCGCCCGCACGGTTGGAGCTGACGATGCTGTCCGTGGTGAGGCCGACTCCGGGCCGATCGAGGAAGACCACGGGCAGCCCCACCGCGCGGTGGGACTTGAGGTGGGAATGGTCGGCGCCGACGGACGGCACGACGATCAGGATGCTGACACGTCGGGCGAGGAACTTGTCCGTGAGGGCGCGTTCGCGGTCGGGGTCGTCCGCGGAGGAGCCCATGAGCAGGGTCAGTCCGCGTTCACGGAGGGTGTCCTCGATGGCGCGGGCCACGGCTCCGAAGAAGGGGTTGGCCAGGTCGGGGATGATCAGGCCGATGGTCGTGTCCGGGCCGCCGACGCGGATGTTGCGTGCCATGAGGTTCGGCTGGAAGCCGAGCTCGGCCACCGCGGCGAGCACCTGTTCCTTGGTCTGCGCCGAGACGGGTCCGTCCTCGTTGAGCACACGGGAGACCGTCTTGGCGCTGACACCGACCTCTCGGGCGACGTCAGCCAGGGTGGGGCGGCGGCTCGCTGCCATGGGATTCCGTCTCCTGTACTCGTCGGTTCCGGCCGCGGCCCCGGCCGGAACCTGTGAGTGTTTCAGTTGTCTGATCAGGTGGCCTGGACTCCCGCAGCCTTCACGGCCTCGGAGTCCGCTACGACAGTATCTCCGGCCTCATCGATGCTGAGCGCGCCGGTCATGATGGCGACGACCTCGGCCATGGAGTGGTCGGAGGGTTTGATCAGGGCAGCGCGCCGACCCAGCCGGTGGACGTGGATCCGGTCGGCGATCTCGAAGACATGGGGCATGTTGTGGCTGATCAGGACGACCGGCATGCCCTTGTCGCGGACCCGGCGGATGAGGTCCAGGACCTGGCCGGACTCCTTGACGCCGAGGGCTGCGGTGGGCTCGTCCATGACGACGACGCTGCGCGCCCAGGCGACGGCGCGGGCGACGGCCACGGCCTGCCGCTGGCCCCCTGAGAGGGTCTCGACCGCCTGGGTGAGCGACCGCAGGCCGATCTTCAGGTCGGCCATGTGCTCGGCGGCCTCCTGACGCATCCGCTTCTTGTCGAGCATGCGGAAGGCGCTGCCGAGGATGCCGGGACGGCGCAGTTCGCGGCCGAGGAACATGTTGGACGCGATGTCCATGGAGGCCGCCACGGCGAGGTCCTGGTACACCGTCTCGATGCCGTGGGCGCGTGCGCTCTGCGGTCCGGTGAACTGGATGGGCTCGCCGTTCAGGCGTATCTCGCCCGCGTCGGGGGCCACCGCGCCGGTGAGCGCCTTGATGAGACTGGTCTTGCCGGCGCCGTTGTCCCCGATGACGGCGAGGACCTCGCCGGGCAGCAGGTCGAAGTCGGCGCCGTCGATGGCGGTGACATGACCGTACCGCTTGACCAGACCACGGGCCTGCAGAACGGGCGTGGGAGAGGTGGTGGCGGTCATCGGGCCTTCTTCCGGGAGATCTGGTCGACGGTCACCGCGAGAATCACCAGAACACCGGTGATCAGGGTCTGGTAGATGGAGGCGACGCCCATCAGCTGGAGGCCGTTGCGGAAGACACCGACGATGAGGACGCCGATGAACGTGCCCAGAACCGATCCGCGTCCACCGAAGAGGCTGGTGCCGCCCAGAACGACGGCGGTGATGCTGTCGAGATTGTCGGTCTGCCCGGCCTGCGGGTCGCCGACGCCGGTGCGGGAGATGAGCAGCAGGGCGGCGATGCCGTAGAGGAGTCCGGCCACGGTGTAGATGCCGATGGTCAGACGGGAGGTGCGGATGCCGTTCAGCCGTGCCGACTCCGTGCTGTTGCCCAGGGCGTAGACGTGCCGGCCCCAACTGGTGCTGCTCAGGGCGTAGGCCAGCAGGAGGAACAGGGCGATGGTGACCAGGGAGCCGTAGGTGATGTCGGTGTTGCCGAGCGGGAAGGTCTGCCCGAGGGCGGTCAGCGGCCCGGGCAGGGTGGTGACGGTCTGCTCCTCGGAGTAGATGTGGGTCAGCGCGAAAGCCACGTTGAGCATGCCGAGGGTGACGATGAACGGCGGCAGCGGGATCTTCTGCACCAGCGCTCCGTTGAGCAGGCCGAAGCCGCCGCAGACAACCAGACCCAGAGCGATGGCAACGAGCGGTGGCAAGGAGCCCTCGGCCGCCATCTTGGCCATCACGATGCTGCCGAACGCCATCACGGCTCCGCACGACAGGTCGATGCCCGCCGTGAGAATGATCAAGGTCTGCCCGATCGCGAGCGTGCCGACGACCATCACCTGCTGCACGATCAGGGAGAAGTTCCCGCCGCTGAGGAACTGATCGGTCGAGAAGGCGAAGAAGGCGCAGGCGAGAAGGAGAGCGACCAGAGGGCCGGTAGTTGGTGCCGTGAGCAGTCTGCGGGCCGTGGTCGGTGCTTTGAGCTCCGAGTACGGCGTGGTCATGGCTGTCATGCGAAGTCCTTGTCGGGAAGACAGAAGCCCTTGCCGGCGCAGGGCGGAAACCCTGCCGCCAGGACAAGGGGGGCGAACGTCCCTGCGCGTTGGAGAGGCGCTGGGGTCGGCCGCCCCGCTGAGCGGAGTGGTGTTGTCGTACGGTCCTCGGGAGCGGCTCAGCCCCAGCACTTCTCCAGGCCGTAGGCGGTGTCCTTCGACGTGATCCCGTCCTGCGCCTTGTCGGTGATCAGCGTGACGCCGGTGTCGGTGTAACCGGACGCCTTCTTGCCGTCCTTGGCGTACGCCACGACGGCCTTGACGCCCCCTGCGGCCATGTTCAGCGGGTACTGCTGAGACGTCGCAGCGATCTTGCCGTCCTTGACGCCCCGGGTCCCGGTGCAGCCGCCGTCGACGGAGACGATCAGCACGTCCTTCTCCCGGCCCTTGGCCTTGAGCGCGGTGTACGCGCCCAGTGCGGCGGGTTCGTTGATGGTGTAGACGAGGTTGACGTCGGGGTCCTTCTGCAGGCAGTTCTCCATGGCGGTCTGGCCCTTGGCCTGGTCGCCACCGGTGTCCTGGGAACAGACGATGGACGGGTCGCCCTCCTTGACGCCGAAGCCCTTCAGGAAACCGTTGTGCCGCTGGACACCGACCGAGACGCCCGGCGCGAGGTCAAGGGTGGCTATCTTGGCCGTCTTGCCCTTCATCGCGGCCTTGGCGTATGCGCCGATCAGCTCGCCGGCCTTGAGATTGTCGGTGGCGAAGAGCGCGTCCGCCGCGCTCTCCGGGTCGGTCGGGGTGTCCAGCGCGACGACCAGGACGCCCTTGGCGCGGGCCTTGGCGAGCGCGGGCACGATCGCCTTGGAGTCGCTCGGGGTGATCAGGATTCCCTTCACCCCGGAGGCCACCATGTTCTCGACAGCCGTGACCTGACCGGCGTTGTCACCATCGAACTTACCGGCGGCGGTGAGCAGTTGGGCGCCGTTCTCCTTGGCGGCCCTCTCGGCGCCCTCCTTCATCTTGACGAAGAACGGGTTGGTGTCGGTCTTGGTGATCAGACCGACCTTCACACTTCCGGAACTGGAGCCCGCGGAGCCCGTTCCGGAGCCGGAACCGCAGGCCGTCAGGGTGAGAGCCGCGACGCCCGTGACCGCGGCGGCCCGCAGGAGGGAGGAGGACAGGCGAGTGGTGCGAGGCATGGTGACTCCTGTGCATAGCGAGTAGGGCGGCCGGCATCGAACAGGGCGCCTTCGAGATGTCATCGTTGACTCATGTCATCGTTGACACCCAATGGCGAGGATGATGGACTCCGTCTCCCGGCAACGTCAATGCCTTTCACTCGTCACAAATCGGCAACATCCATGATCGTCAGCCGCTGCGCAGCTGGTCAGTGCCCGCGTCGCCGCGGGGTCCCGTTGTCCGACTCTTCCGAGCCCTTCCGAGAGAGAGCAGCCCATGAGCCCGCGTCAGATCACCGTTCTGGGCGAATGCGTCGCGGACGCCTTCACCGAACCCGCCGGCCCTTCGAACGAACTCGCCCTGCGGGTGCTGCCCGGCGGCGGACCCGCGAACACTGCAGTGGCCCTGGCCCGGCTGGGTACCCCGGCCCGCTTCCTCGCGCGGCTGTCCGGCGACGTGTTCGGCCGCCTGTTCCGAGCCCACCTGGAGGCATCCGGTGTGGACCTGTCGTACGCCGTCACCGCCGCTGAGCCCAGCACCCTGGCCGTGGCAGAGCTGGACACCACGGGGCAAGCCACGTTCTGGTTCCACGCGCAGAACACGGCCGACTGGCAGTGGACCCCGGAGGAACTGGCAAGGGTGAATCCGTCGGAATCGGCCTGCGTGCACACCGGGTCGCTTGCGCTGGTCCATGAGCCTGGAGGGACGGTGGTCGAGGAGTTCCTGGCGGCCGCCGCCCCGCAGACGACCATCAGCATCGACCCCAATGTCCGGCCGCTGCTGGTGCGCCCCGACGTCTATCGCGCCAGATTGCGGCACTGGTGCGGTCTCGCGGACGTGTTGCGGCTGAGTGAGGACGATCTGGAGGTGCTCCTGCCGGGCACCTCGCCCGAGCAGGCGTGCGACACCTGGCACGCCGCGGGGGCGCGGCTCGTGGTGATCACGCTCGGCGCTGACGGCGCCCTGGCTTCACTCGACGGCGAACGACTGCGGGTGCCCGGGGTGACCACACGGGTGGTCGACACCGTCGGCGCGGGTGACTCCTTCACCGCCGGTCTGCTGCACCACCTCGGGGACAGGGGACTTCTCGGCGGCCGGCTGACCGGTGTCGGTCTCGACGAGGTCGCGGAGGCATGCCGGTTCGCCACCCACGTCGCTGCCCTGACCTGCTCGGTCGCCGGCCCCAATCCGCCGTGGCAGAGCGAGTTGGCTCGGTTCGCGGCCGTCAACGGGGCATGACGGGCAGTCGAGCCGCGCCGGGGCAATCACGCGCGAGCCGTTGACGTGCCGGCCGGATTGCGCCCATCATCGGACACTCGATGTCATCGATGACACAAGTCAACGATGACTCACTCGTCGTGGTGTGGACGACGCAGCCGGCCAGTGTCACTCTCCGGTGCGTTTCGGCTCCTACCGCGGCTGACCCCCGATCACGAAGGATGAAGTCACCATGAGGAAGACTTTGCTCGCCGAGTTCACCGCGCGCGAGGGAGCGGAGAGCGAGGTCGCCCGCTTGGTGCTGGGCTACGGCCGGAAGGTGCGGGAGGAAGACGGCAACCTCGCCTTCGAGGTCTATACCAAGGCATCCGATCCGCGCGCCTACTGGATCTTCGAGGTGTACCGGGACGAGGACGCCTTCCAGCAGCACCTGAAGGCCGCGTACGGTGCCCCCTTCAACACCGCCCTGGCCCCGCTGATCGAGGAGGACGCCTCCGTGCTGACGTTCCTCGATCCGGTGGCCTGACCGTGGCCGGCCCGCCTCCCGGGCCGGCGATCAACGTCCAGCCCTGCGGGCGGATGCGTGCCGTGGGCGCCGGCAGTGTGGTGGCCAGTGGCCCCCTGGCCGGCCGGTCCTTGCACCAGGTGGTCGTCGACCATCCCGAAGCGCTGATGGGCACAGGGTGGTCCGGCCAGCACTTCGTGGTGCTGACGAAGTTCATCGACGGCGCCGGTTCCCTGCCCGTCCCTCTGCACGCGGACGACGAGACCGCCAAGCACCTTGAGGCGCAGCACAACGGCACGACGGAAGCAGGGCCCATTCTTGATGCGGCACCCGGCGCGACCGCCCTGTGCGGTGTCAAGGACGGCGTGACGGCCGACCGGCTGCGTGCCGCGCTGGAGGCACAGGACTTCGACGCCGTCCTGCGCCGCCTGCCGGTGCGCTCGGGAGACAGGGGTGTCGACGAGGGGAAGCGGCGCCGATGGAACGGCGGGACGCCGACGGGCAGTTCACCGTG
The DNA here is from genome assembly GCF_040682635.1 of Streptomyces sp. NPDC051133. Classification (NCBI taxonomy): domain Bacteria; kingdom Bacillati; phylum Actinomycetota; class Actinomycetes; order Kitasatosporales; family Streptomycetaceae; genus Streptomyces; species Streptomyces sp. NPDC051133. Next base: position 242,777 of record NZ_JBFBBK010000001.1, on the reverse strand, counting down.
ATCGGGCCCGCCTCGGCGGCCTCCGGTCCGAGCAGGACCCGTACTCCGCGACGCCCGAGTTCCTCATGCGGCAGGGCCACCGTCGACAGGGGCGGGCGGGCGCAGGTGCGCGGCGATGACCTCCTGGCTGTCGAAGCCAACGACGGAAAGGTCCTCGGGAACCCGCGGCCCGCGGTCGCGCAGACCGTCGTAAGGTCCCATCGCCACACGGTCGTTGTGGCGGAACACGGCCGTCGCTTCCGACCGGAGGATCTCACGCACCGCCGCGAATCCTCCCCCCTGGTCGGGCTGCACGTCGAAGACCAGCCGAGGGTCGAACTCCACGCCCCACTCCGTGAGGGCCTGCCGGTATCCGCGGAGCCGCCCTACGCGGGCCGGTGAGGGGGTGAGGGGTGCAGGAAGGCCACGCGGCGATGCCCCTGGTCCGGCAGCGCGGCCGCCCAGGGTGGCGACCAGCTGCCGCGCTCCGGCGGCGTGCCGCCGGCCACACGGGGGTGCGCGGGCGGGACGCGGCCCTACTTTCCTGCCACGCCGAAGCCCCGGCCCGGAGCGTCAACCGGCCCGGAGCCCCGGAGGGATCTCTCCGGAGCCGCGGGCCAGGTACCGGGTCCTCAACACGGTGCATGGCGGCAGGCCACTGTCCCCGTCGAGCAACGCGAACGCCGCCTGGGCCGCAACGGCACCCATCCGCGCAGGATCCTGGGCGACCACCGACATCGGGGGGTCGAGCAGGTCCCCGAGGGGAAGGTCGTCGAACCCGACGTGGGCGATGAGCCGTTGCTCCCCGCGGACCTGCAGGGCGCGGCGCGCACCGATGGTGAGCAGGTTCTGGGCGGTGAACAGCGCGGTGGGCGGATGCGGCAGTGCGAGCAGGCGGGCCGTGGCTTGCTCCGCCTGCTCCGCACCGGCGAGGCCGCGGCACACCAACGCCCGGTCCATCTCCCCGGCCATGGCCTCGGCGTAGCCGGCCAGCCGCTCCTGGGCCGTCCACAGATCGCAGCGGTCGCCGAAGAAAGCGATCCGCCGGTGCCCCAGTGCACGCAGCCGGCTCACGGCGTCACGCGCGCCTCCCCGGTTGTCCGCGACCACGCTGCGGGCAGCGGGTATCTCCAGCGGCCGGTCGACTGAGACCACGGGGGTGCCCTGAGCGCACATCTCGGCCAGCGCCAGATCCGTACCGCCTGAGGGCATCACGATCAGCGCGTCCACTCGCCGGCTGCGGAACGTCTCGATCACGGCCAGTTCGCGCTCGGCCGACTCGTCACTGCTGCCGGCCAGCACGAGGACTCCCCGCGTCACCGCGGCGTCCTCCACCGCTCGATGCAGCGCCGCGGCGAACGGGTTGGCGACGTCCGCCAGCAACAGGCCGACGGTACCGCTGCGCCGGTCGGCCCGCCGCAGGCTGCTCGCGGCGGCGTCGCGGCGGTAGCCCAGACGGAGAGCGGCCGCCGTGACCCGCTCGGCCACCTCCGGACGCACCCCCGGCGCGCCGCTGAAGACCCGGGACACGGTGGCCAGTCCGACCCCCGCGGCGGTGGCGACGTCTCGCATGGTGACGGTTCGCAGCCGCGTCCCGCCGTCTCCGACTCCCACCGTGCGCCTCCGGCGGTACGGGTCCGGCCGCAGCGGCCGGACTACCTGTGCCGCGCGTCTGGACACGGCGGTAACGGGCCCATAATCTCACCGGAAACGTTTCCAGGAAACGTTTCCGAAGCACTTGCGGTTCCGATCTCCTGGCCCGACGCACCGCCTGCCACCGAGTCGGTCCACCCAAGCGACTGCCTGCCCCGCGCCTTCGCGAAGGAGTCCCTCGTGCCTGTGCCCGCCCGCATCCGACGCACGGCCCTCACCGCCCTCGCCGCTGCGGTCTGCCTCGGCCTGACCGCGGCCTCGCCCGCTGTCGCCGGCACCGCCCCGTACCACGAGACCTACCGCCCCCAGGTGCACTTCACCCCGGCGAAGAACTGGATGAACGACCCCAACGGGCTGATCTGGCACAAGGGGCAATACCACCTCTTCTACCAGTACAACCCGCAGGGAAACACCTGGGGCCACATGTCCTGGGGCCATGCCGTCAGCACCGACCTCGTGCACTGGAAGCAGCTGCCGCTGGCGCTGCCCGAGGACGATCAGGAGATGGTCTTCTCCGGCAGTGTCGTCCTGGACAAGGACAACACCACTGGCTTCGGCACTCGGAAGAACCCCGCCCTCGTCGCCGTCTACACCAGCGCCTACCAGCACGTCGCCAAGCAGGCCCAGTCACTGGCCTACAGCACCGACGGCGGCCTGACCTGGACCAAGTACAGCGGCAATCCGGTCCTGGACATCGGCTCCGCGGAGTTCCGCGACCCCAAGGTCTTCTGGTACGCCCCCACGCGCAGCTGGCGCATGGTCGCGGTCAAGGCCACCGAGCACAAGGTCGCCATCTACTCCTCGCCCGACCTCAAGAGCTGGACCCACCTCAGCGACTTCGGACCGGCCGGCGCCACCGGCGGTGTGTGGGAGTGCCCCGACCTGTTCGAGCTGCCCGTCGACGGCGACCCGCACCGCACCCGATGGGTCATGGTCGTCAACCTCAACCCCGGCGGCCCGGCGGGCGGCTCCGGCGCCCAATACTTCACCGGTGCCTTCGACGGCACCACCTTCGCCCCCGACGACGGCCCCTACACACCGCCACCCGGCAGCGTGCTGCAGGACTTCGAGAGCGGTACCTACGGCGACTGGACCGCCACCGGCACCGCCTTCGGCAGCGCCCCCGCTACCGGCACCCTGCCCGGACAGCAGAACGTCTCCGGCTTCACCGGCCAGGGACTGGTCAACAGCTTCCTCGGCGGTGACGCCACCACCGGCATCCTGACCTCCCCCGCCTTCACCGTCGACCGGCCCTACCTCAACTTCGAGGTGGGCGGCGGCAACCACCCGCACATCGACGGCGCCGGCGACGGCTCCGCCCCGGCCGGCGAGACCCTCGCCGACTTCGAGGGCCCCACCTTCGGCGCCGGATGGACCACCACCGGCGACTTCGCCGGCACCCGCCCGCGCCGCGAGAAGCTCGACGGCAGTCTCGGCGACGGCGTGCTCGACACCTTCGAGACCGCCGATGACACCGGCGATCAGGGCACCGGCACCGTCACTTCCCCCGAATTCACCATAACCCGCAAGTACATCGACTTCCTCATCGCCGGCGGCAACCACCCGCAGAACGGCGACGCCCCCACCGCCTTCGACCTGCTCGTCGACGGCAAGGTGGTGCGCACCGCCACCGGCAAGGACTCCGGCACCATGGACTGGACGTCGTGGGACGTCGGCGACCTGATCGGGAAGAAGGCCGTCCTGCAGGCCACCGACCGCAACACCGGCGGCTGGGGCCACGTCATGGTGGACAACGTGGTCGTCTCCGACCACGCCGCCCCGCCCATCGACCGGCAGACCGCCGTCAACCTCGTCGTCGACGGCAAGGTCGTCCGCACCGCCACCGGCGGCGACAGCGAGGCGCTGGACTGGAACTCCTGGGACCTGAAGGACCTCCGAGGCAAGCAGGCGCGGATCCAGGTCGTCGACCACGCCACCGGCGGCTGGGGTCACCTCCTGGCCGACCGCTTCACCCTCGCCGACGCTCCCGCCCACAACGCCCTGCAGCGAGCCCACTGGCTCGATCACGGCGCCGACTTCTACGCCGCCGCCACGTACAACGACACCCCCGGCGGCAGACGCGTCATGATCGGCTGGATGAACAACTGGGCCTACGCCAACAACATCCCCACCAATCCCTGGCGCAGCGCCGACGCCTTCCCCCGCGAACTGACCCTCACCTCGTCCCCCGGCCACGGGGTGGAGCTCGTCCAACAGCCCGTCAGCCGACTGCGGACGCTGCGCGACGGCGCCCCGGTAAGCGTCTTGGGCACCACCATCACCGACGGCATCCGCCCGCTGCCCGCCTCCGGCAGCCCTGTCGAGATCGAGGCGCGGTTCAAGCCCGGCACCGCCCGGCAGTCCGGGATCGAGGTCCGCGTCGGTGCGGGGCAGCGCACCCGCATCGGCTACGACGCCGCCACCGGCGAGCTGTACCTCGACCGCACCGCCTCCGGGGACGTCTCCTTCGCCGACGGCTTCGCCGCCGTCCACCGCGCCCCCGTCTCTCTCGACCACGGCACGGTCGACCTGCACATCGTGGTCGACGCCTCCTCCGTCGAGGTCTACACGGCCGACGGCCGGGCCGTGCTCACCGACCAGATCTTCCCCGACCCGTCCGCCACCGGGATCCGGGCGTTCGCCGAGGGCGGCACCGCGACCCTGTCCAGGCTCAAGGTATGGAAGCTGAAGTCGGCCTGGTCCTCCCGCTGAGCGTACCCGCCGCCGAATCCTCAATGGCCTGCATGGCCAGAAGCGGTAGGAAAATACCCCAGCGACGGGTCGCAAGGACACCCCGCATGCTCGCACGGAAGTGTCAGTAACCTTGCGAAAGACCCGTGCGGTCAGGGGGCGCCGAGCCGAACCTCGACGAAACAGCGAAGACCGGTTCCGCGCCCCCATGCCGGATGCCGACTGCGAGGGCTCGGTAGTCGGGTCGATGCCGGCCGACGCGAGGCCGTAGCCGAAGACCTGACCGCAAGGACGCCTCAGGCATCACCCGCCGGAACATGTCCCACAACTCGCCCGGCATCAACCGTTCGACGATTCGGGCGGAACGGATGCCGGGCCCCGGGCGGGCGCCGGTCAGACCGCGCCCACCATCATGCGCGTCATGACGCAGTAACGCTCCGCCAGTTGCTGCGGGGTGTACTCGCCTTCGGGCCGATACCACTGGGAAACGCCGGTGCACATGGTCACGATCGCCCTGCTGACCTCACGCGGATAGTCAGTCGTGAATGCTTTCCGCGCAACGCCGTCCTTGAGCACCTGGTCCATCAGGCGCTGTTGACGGTCACGGGCGCCGATGTAGGTGGCGCGCACCTCTCCGGTGAGGCTGCGGATCTCGCTGTAGGCGATGAACGCGAGATCCCGCCGGTAGGCGTGGAACAGCACGAGGCATTCCACGAGCAGGTCGAGCCGTCGCTGAACGTCGGCACCGGCTTCCTCCAGGGCCGCGGTGCTGCGGTCCCACAGGTCGTCCATGGCGTACGAGACGATCGCGACGAGCAGGTCCTGCTTCGCCGGGTAGTGGTGGTACAGCCCCGGCACCGAGAGCTCCGCGCGCGCGGCCACTTCCCGGACCGTGGTCCCGTGGTAGCCGTGCTCCTTGAAGCACGCCAGGGCGCTCATGAGGACCGGCGGCAGTCCGCTGCCCGGGTACGCCCTCCAGTCCGCTCCGGCGTCGGCGTCCATCACAGCGCTCTCCTTCCCCCGCTTCCTGATCGCGTCGGCACAGTATGCAGCGCCGGCTCCTCCCGTTCGACAGCAGCCCTCTTGACATACTCCCGGCGCTTCCCGCTACCTTACCGAACGGCCGCTCGGTAACCGAGCGACCGCTCGGTACGCGCGGGAGGGAGGGCAGATGGCAGCGGACGAGGATCGGGGGAAGGCACGCGTGGCGAAGAACCCGGAGGCCATGGCGCTCCGCTTCTTCGACGGCGCCCTTTGCGCACGGGACGTGGACGCGGCGTCGGACGCGCCGGCCGCGAAAAGCCCCGCAAGGTCCACTTCAACGACGACCTGCCCAGGACCCAGAACGGCAAGTTCCGGCGCGCCGAAATTCGCGGCACCGACGGCACCGGTCCGGCTTCCCCTCGAAGGACTGATCCATGAGTGACAACCACACCGACCAGGGCCGTTTCTCGGGCCGCACCGCCATCGTGACCGGCGCGAGCCGGGGTATCGGTCTCGCCGTCGCCGAGCGGCTCGTCGCCGAAGGCGCGCGCGTGTGCCTCACCGCGCGCAAGGCCGGACCCCTCGAGGAGGCCGCGGCCGCACTGCCCCGAGGCAGTGTCATCACCGTCGCCGGGAAGGCCGACGACGCCGAACACCGCCGTGAGGTCTTCGACACCGTCGCGCGCGAGTTCGGCGGGCTGGATGTCCTCGTGAACAACGCGGGCATCAACCCGGCGTACGGCCCCGTCGTCGGCCTGGACCTCGATGTCGCCCGCAAGGTGCTGGAGGTCAACGTTCTCGCCACCCTCGCCTGGGTCCAGGACGCGGTGGCGCACCCGAAGCTGTGTTTCGCCGGGCGCCACGGCACCGTCGTCAACCTCTCCTCGGTGACCGGCGACACCCCCGCACCCGGCATCGGACTGTACGGAGTGAGCAAGGCGGCGGTGTCCCACCTGACCAGGACCCTGGCCGTCGAACTCGGCCCGGAGATCCGGGTCAACGCCGTGGCTCCCGCCGTGGTGAAGACGCGGTTCGCCGAAGCCCTGTACGAGGGCAAGGAGGCCGAGGTGGCCGAGGACTATCCCCTGCGGCGCCTGGGCGTGCCCTCGGACATCGCCTCCGCCGTCGCCTATCTGGCCTCGGCGGACTCCTCCTGGGTCACTGGCCACGTTCTCACCGTCGACGGCGGCCTCACGGTCGCCGGCGGCACCGCGTAACGACCGCGCCAACCCCCGAAAGGACTGCCATGACTTTCACCCACCTTCCTCCCGAAGTCGCGGGGCTGCGTGAGCGCACCCGCCGATTCATACGCGAGGTCGTCATCGACTCCGAACCCGCACCGGGCGGACGTCTCGACCAGGTCACCCGCGACCGGCTGCAGGCGGCGGCGAAGGATGCCGGCGTCTTCGCGCCCCACGTGCCGAAGGAGTACGGCGGGCAGGGTCTGCCCATCGAGCACTGGTCGCCGATCCTTCAGGAAGCCGGGTACTCGCCGATCGGCCCCAGCGTGCTCAACTGCATGGCCCCCGACGAGGGGAACATGCACATGCTCAACCTGATCGCGACCGAGGAGCAGAAGAAGCGCTATCTCGCGCCTCTGGCCGCGGGGGACGTACGGTCGTGCTTCGGCATGACCGAACCTCACCCGGGAGCCGGATCCGACCCGGCGGCGCTGCGGACCAACGCCGTGCGCACCGCGGGCGGCTGGATCATCGACGGTCACAAGCGGTTCACCAGCGGGGCTGTGGGCGCGGCGTTCTGCATCGTGATGGCACGGACCCCGGCACTGGACGGCGCGCCCGAAGGGGCCACCATGTTCCTCGTCGACATGGCCAACCCCGGCATCCGGATCGGCGAGGCGATCCACACTGTCGACCGCTCCATCGACGGCGGCCACCCGCATCTGTACATCGACGACTGCTTCGTCCCCGACGAGGCGGTACTCGGTGAGGTCGGACTCGGCTTCCGCTACGCCCAGGTGCGGCTCGGGCCGGCCCGTCTCACCCACTGCATGCGATGGCTGGGGCTGGCACGGCGCGCACTTGACATCGCGCTGGACCGGGCCGGGAAGAGGGAGCTGTTCGGCGGTCCGATCGACTCGCTCGGACTGGCACAGCACCTGATCTCCGAATCCGTGATCGACATCGAGACCTCCGACGCGATCATCACCAAGACGGCGGCGCTGCTGCACAGCGACCCGAAGGCGGGGTCCGCGATGTCGTCGATCGCGAAGGTCCACTGCTCCGAGGCGATCTTCCGGGTGGTCGACCGCGCCATCCAGATCTGTGGCGGGGACGGAGTCTCCGACGGGCTCCCGCTGGCGCAGTACTTGAACGAGGTCCGCCCGTTCCGCATCTACGACGGCTCCAACGAGACCCACCGGTGGGCCATCGCCCGCCGGGCCTCGGCCGGCCGCGGCGCCGCGGTCCGCGCCGGTGAGCGATACCGGGGCGACGCCGTCGTCGGCCGGGACGGGGGCGCGTGATGGACACCGTCCCTGATGGCGTGGAGGTCGTCGCCGGTTGGGAGAAGGCCCGTCACCTCGGCAGCCCTCCGCTCCTGGTCCTCGACGCGGTCACCGGCTTCCTCGACGCCCACGGCATCGGCAGCGGCCCGCTCGCGTGGCAGCGCATCGGCGACGGCCACTCCAACATCACCTATCTGATCGAGCGGGGTGGTGAGCGCGTCGTCCTGCGCCGTGGCCCGCGGCCGCCGCTGCCGAAGTCGACGCACGACATGGTGCGCGAGGCCCGCATCCAGAAGATCCTCGGCGGACACGGGGTGCCGGTGCCGGAGATCCTCGCCGTCTGTGCGGACGAGTCGCTTCTGGGTGTGCCGTTCTATCTCATGTCCCGGCTCGACGGGACGGTCGTCACCGATACCGTCCCGGCCCACCTCTCCCCCGCCGAACAGCGTCGGGCCACCAGCGAGGCGGTCGTCGACACCCTCGTGGCTCTGCACGGCATCGACGTGAGCGGAGGGGAGCTCGCCGCCCTGGGCTCCCCCGAGGGGTATCTGCGCCGCCAGGTCGACAGGTTCCGCGGGCTCTGGGAGGTCAACACCACACGCAGCCTGCTCGCGGTGGAGCGTATCTCGGACTGGCTCGCACGCAACCTGCCGGCGAGTCAGGCGGCCTCGGTGGTGCACGGCGACTACCGCATGGGCAATCTCATGTTCGCTCAGCAGGCGCCTGCCAGGGTCCTCGCGATCCTGGACTGGGAGATGGCGACGCTCGGTGACCCGCTGGCGGATCTGGGGTACCTCACCGCCACCTATTCCGAGGCAGGCCGCCCCACCACCCCGCTGGAGCTCACCCGGGTGACCCGGTCGCCCGGTTACCTCACCCAGCGCCAGCTGGCAGAGCGCTACCAGCGCCGCACGGGCCTCGATCTGACGTCGCTGCCCTGGTATCAGACCCTCGCGCTGTGGAAGGCAGCGATCTTCTGCGAGGCCATCTACACCCGCTGGCAGCGTGGTGAGCGTCCCCATGACACGTCCTTCGGGCCGTCGCTCGAGACGGGTGTCCCCCGTCTGCTGGAGCGGGCCGGGCAATACGCCAACCTGACGGCGCCCGGTCGCCGCTGACAGCCGGCGGTGTCCCGGTACAGGGACACCGCCGTCGCCTCTCTTCACGCACCGGTCCTTGCCGGCGTCCGGGATCGATCAGGACGTCGACGACTTCGGGCAGCGCGCGGCGGTCAGCCTTCTGCGGGCCCCCGCAGCTGACGCAGAACCGCCTCGAGGGCGTCGGCGGTGGCGTCGATGTCCGTCCCACGGTGGGCAGTGCTGAGGAAGATCTTGCCCGAAGGCATGAACGCCACGCCGTGGGCGAGCATCCCACCCAGAATCCGCGGCCAGGGACCGCCGGTCCCATGCAGGCCGGTGACATCGAGGTCCGGGACGAACTGGAGCAGAGAGCCGACGCGGTTGAGACGGGCGGGTTGGGCCGCGGAGGCCAGCAGGTCCCCGATCACGAGCTCGAACCGAGCGGAGACGCTCTCGAGCGTCTCGTACACCGAGGGGTCCGCGAGGACTCCCATGGTCGCCTGTACCGCTGCCAGCGCGACGGGATTTCCGTTGAACGTCCCGGCGTGGACCACGCCGTCGCTCACCTGGTCGATCAGGTCCGCTCGACCGACGACGGCGCTCTGGGTGAAGCCGCCGGCCATGGCCTTGCCGAAGACGGACAGATCGGGGTGCACCCCGAAGCGCTCGGCGGCGCCGCCCCGGGCGATCCGGAATCCGGCGATCACCTCGTCGTAGATGAGCACCACCCCGTGCTGGTCGCAACGGGATCGCAAGGTCTGCAGGAAGTCCTGCGCAGGTGCTTCGACGCCGGCGTTGCTCATGATCGGGTCGACGAGTACGGCGGCGATGTCCCGCTCGACGGCGTCGGCGAGGATGCGTTCCATCATCCCCACGTCGTTGAAGCGGGCCACCACGAGGTCGTCGAGCACGCTCGGGCTCTGGCCTCGGCTCGCCGGCTCGGCGACCTCGCCCTTGTCGGCGTCGGGGCCCGTGTCGGTCAAGCCTGCGTACACGGTGTCGTGCCATCCGTGGTAACTCTTGGCGAACTTCACCACCCGCCGGCGCCCCGTGGCCGCCCGCGCCAGGCGCAGTGCGACCTGAACCGCCTCGGTCCCGGTGTTGCTCCACAGCAGGCGTTCGCCGTGCGGCACCGATTGAAGAACCGACTCCGCCGCCGCGTATTCGAGGACGTGGCCGGTGCCGACGACCTGCATCCGCGAGACGACGTCGCGCACGGCGTCCACGATGCGGGGGTCGCCGTGTCCGAGGACGAGGGGGCCCCACGCCATGACGTAGTCGATGTACCGGTCGCCGTCCAGGTCCCAGACATGGGCTCCTCGCGCCTCGCTCACGAAGAGCGGATGGGGCTGCATGGCTGCGCGGAGGCCGGAGCCGACCCCTGCTCCCACACTGCGCCGGGCTCGCTCGAAGGCGATGCGCGATGACTCCAGACCCATGCGATGTTCCTTCCTTTCTCGGTCACCGGAACGGTCCGCGCAGGATGGCGGTCGGTGCCCCGGTGTCTGTTCGCGCCCGGTACCGCCGGGCGAGGGGGCGTTCGGGAGCCTCAGCGGGCGGCGCGGGCACCCTTGCTGGCCAGGGCGCCCACCGCCAGGTCCTCGACGGTGCGGAAACCCGGCTCCGCCTCGACGACCGCGGTCACGGCGTTCGATGCCATGGCCACGGTGGAAAGGAAGCTCTCGAACCCGCCGGGCACGACGACTTCGATCGTCTGCTCGCGACCGACGAGGAGGAGTCCGTCGCCGCGTTCGACGGCGTCCTCCGGGTCGAAGATGCCGAAACGGGTGGCCAGTTCGATGACGGCCTTCCCCCGCATCAGTCCACGGGCCCGGTGCAGGACGCTCGTCACGGTTCCCGCGGGGATGACGGCGTGCCGCCCCTTGCGTTCCGTCTCCGCGATCATGTCCCGCTCGACGGTGTCGACCTCGATCGCATCGAGATCCCACTCCAGTCCACGGGCCAGGGCGCTGATGCTCTGCGCGAAGCCGACGTGCCCCATGACGCGGCCCGCGTCGCGCTCGGCGTCGAACTCGGCCGGCGTGAGACCCAGCCCGAACTTCTTCAGGATCGCGCCGTAGCGCCTCATGTCCGCCGTGCGCCGCACGGACACACGGTCCACCCCGAGCGTGAGGCCGCTCAGCACCAGCGGAAGCGTGTCCATCAGCATCCCCGGATTGCAGCCGGTGCCGAGTACGGAGACGCCGTGCTCGCGCGCGAGCCGATCCAGGCGAGCCACGGCCTGGGCGTGGCTCCGGGTCGGATCCCGCAGCTCCTCGCAGATCGACACGACGTTCGTCCCACGCTCCACGAGGGCGACGAGCGTCGGTTCTATCGCGTCCACCCAGGACGACGTGGCGACGACGGCCACGTCGGCAGGCGGCAGCTCTACGACGGAAGAGACCACGGGAACACGCGGCGCACCGGCGACGAAGTCGGCGAGGGGCACTCCGGCCTTGTCCACCCCGATGTCCAGCGCACCCAGCAGTTCGCAGTCGCGTCGGCTCACCAGCGACTCCGCGATGGCGATACCCGTGGCGCCGAGTCCGACGAGAACGACACCGGTCGCCTTGGTCATGTTCACGTGCCTCCTTCAGCACACGCGAGACGACGGCACCAACTCCCGCGTCCCGCAGGTCAACGAGCGGAAACTAGGGCCGAACCTCGCCGACGTCCCGCAGAACGCCGCTGGACGGTCATCTGCGGGACGTCTCGCTCATGGGGCGTCGGTGGGACGCCCAGTGAGCTGATCAGGCCGGCTTCAGAGGTTGAGGTAGTCGCCCAGATCGGCGTAGTCGACCTGCCACAGGCCGGGAGAGCCCGTCGGGTACTGGGAGCGGAAGCCGAGCACGCGCTGGACACGCGGCGAGAGCGTCTTGGCGAGCTCCTTGTCGATCAGGAAGGGGTACGCCTCCTCGCCGGTGAGGAAGCCCGCGTTGAAGGTGAAGGCCAGGCCCCGCCGGTACTCGTCGCCGGTCTTGTTCGCCCCACCGCCGTGCGCGGTCTTGCCGCTGATCAGAAGGACGTCTCCGGCGTTCATGACCGCGGGAATCGTCTGCTCGGGAGTCCCGCGGTCCTCGAAGTCGCTCCAGTGGTTGCTCCCGGGGATGACCCGGGTGGCGCCGTTCTCCTCCGTGAAGTCGGTCAGGGCGATGAGGAAGTTGATGGTGACTTCCGGGCCGCTGGGCCCCATCCCGATGAACGGGAACCAGTTCTCCAGGTCACGGTGCAGCATCTGCGCCTGGCTGTCGGGGCCGATCTCGATCACCTGCGCGGTGGTCATCCAGTACGTGCCCGACTCCTGGAGGAAGACCAGGTCGCTGATCTCGTGGACCAGAGGGTGCTCGATGACCTCACTGCGGAACGTGGCGCTGTGCGTCACCAGGTTCGTGAGTCGCTTGGTGTTGTGGCCGTGGAACGCGGCCACGATTTCGTTCTCGTGGGTCGAACCCGGGTCGAGCGCCTGCATCGCCGGGGCGATCTCCGCGTTGAAGCGCTCGATCTGGTCCGTCGTCAGGAAGTCCTTGACGATGACGCCGCCGTCACGGCTCACGATCTTGAGAATCTCTTCCGCCGGCGTGTCGTTCGCCACCGACGTCAGGGCCGCCTGGGCCTTCTCCTGTGCTGTCATGTGAATCCTCTCCCTCAATCGGAATAAAGGTTGTTCGACTGCTCGATCAACCGCGGGCATCCTGGCCTCCCCGGTCGACTGCCGATCGTCTTCGCGACGGATCAGGCCAGTTCGATCCAGGTCGTCTTCAATGTCGTGAACTTGTCGAGGCCGTGGAGGCTCCGGTCCGACCCGTGACCGGAGAGCTTCTGACCGCCGAAGGGCACCGAGGTGTCGCCCTCCTCGTAACAGTTGACCCAGACCAGGCCGGCCTGGATCTCCCGCGACAGGCGGTGGGCCCGGGCGAGGTCGCCGGTCCAGATGGCGGACCCGAGTCCGTAGTCGGAGTTGTTGGCGACGGCGATCGCCTCGGCTTCGTCGCGGAACGTCGTGACGGACAGGACGGGGCCGAAGATCTCGTGCTGGGCGAGGCGGCTGTGCTGGTCCACGTCCACGAAGACCACCGGATCCACGTACAGGCCGTCGGCCCTCTTCCGGTCCGATCCGAGGACGAGCCGGGCTCCCTCCGCGATCCCCTTGCGCACCTCGTCCAGCACGTCGTCGCGATGCTGCTCGTACGCCAGCGGCCCCATCGTGGTCTCCGGGTCCAGCGGATCGCCGATCCGGTGACGGCCGAGATGGTCCACGACCTTGTCGAGCAGGTCGTCGCGGATGTCCTCGTGCACGAGAAGTCTCGAACCCGCCGTGCACATCTGCCCGCTGTTGAAGGAGATCGCCCAGGCGGCCATCCGCGCGGCCTCGTCGAGGTCCGGCGCGTCGGGGAAGACGATGTTGGGGGACTTGCCTCCCAGTTCCAGCCAGACCGGCTTCGCGTTGGACTGTCCGGCGTAGGTCAGCAGTTGCTTGCCGACCTCCGTGGAGCCGGTGAAGGTCACCGTGGCGACGTCGTTGTGCAGCGCCAGGGCCGAGCCGACTGTCGCACCGCTGCCGGTGAGCACCTGGAGCACCCCGGCCGGCAGGCCTGCCTCGGCGGAGAGTTCCGCCGCGCGCAGGAGGGAGAGAGGTGTTTGCGTGGCGGGCTTGACGACGACGCTGTTTCCCGACACGAGAGCCGCGGGAATCTTGAACATCGACAGTGTCATCGGGAAGTTCCACGGCGTGATCGCGCCCACGACCCCCAGCGGCTCCCGCGTCACCAGGGCGACGGAGTTGTTGCGGCCGCGTGGCGACTCGTCCATCAGTTTGTCCGCGACCTCGCCGTACCACCGGATCGTGTTGATGGCGGTGCGCAGTTCGACGGACCATGCCACCGTGACGGGCTTGCCCATCTCGAGCGCGACCAGCAGGGCCAGTTCGTCGCGGTGCCGGTCGAGCAGGTCCGCCCAGCGGATCAGCACGGCCCCGCGCTCACGTGGCTCCAGGCCCGCCCAGACTCGGGACGAGAACGCCTGCCCGGCGCCTTGGACGGCCCGGTCCACGTCGTCGCGGTCCGCGCTGGGTACGTCCGCGAAGGGCAGTTGGTCGCGCGGGCTGACGAGGGTGGCCGTCCGGCCGGTCCTCGCTTCGGCCCATTCGCCGTTGATCCACATTCCGTGGGACAGACTCAGCCGGCTCTTGAGAGCGAGCCAGTCGTCCAGTGAACGCGCGGTGCCCGTTCGTTCCGTGTTCACCACGTCGCGCCTCCTGTCATGGCGGGTCCGAGGGCGTTCGCCGCCGATTGGTCGACGAGCCACTCGAAGACGGGGTCGGGGGAGGCCATCCACTCGGGATGCCACTGCACCCCCACCACCGGGCTGTCGGCCAGCCTGATGGCTTCGACGACGCCGTCGGCGGTGGTGCCCATGACGGCGAGCCCTCGGCCGAGGCGGTCGACCGCCTGGTGGTGCCAGGAGTTGACGACGCGCCGGGGCCCGTAGAGCGTGTGGGCGAGGCTTCCCGGCGCGAAGCTGACGGTGTGTGCGTCATCGCCGTCGTCAGGCGCGAAGTTCGGGGACACGTGGACGATCGGGCCCTCTTCGATGTGTTCGACGAGACTGCCGCCGAGCACGACGTTGAGCAGGTGGTGACCGCGGCATACGCCCAGGAGCGGAATGTTCGCCTGGAGTGCGGCCACGATCAGGGCCGCCTCGTACTCGTCTCGTTCGGGGTCCGGCACATCGAAGTCCCACCTCGGGTCGACCGTGGGGTCGACCCGAGCGCTGCCGCCCCATCGGGAAGGGTGGATGTCCTGCCCGCCGGTGACGACGAGTCCGTCGAGGCGGTCGATGACGCCTTCCGCGTCGGCATGGAACGGCAGGTTGACCGGGATTCCGCCCGCAGCCGCCACGCTGTCGCCGAACGCACTGAAGTACGAGTCGATGAACTGGAATTGGAAGGGGCGGGACGTCCTTGCCACCATGCCCAGACTCAGCCGGCGGCCCGTGATTCCGATCAACGGCTTCATGCTCACACCTCCCCCACCCGGGCGACGACGCGAATCTCCCGTCCGGACGCCAGGGCCTTGAATCCGTCGTTGATGGTGGCCAGGTCGCACCGGGCGGTCACGAGGTCGTCGAGCCGGAGCAGGCCCATACGGTTGAAGTGCACGTACAGCGGGACATCGACCTTGAAGTGGTTGGAGCCCATGAACGAGCCCTGGATGCGCTTCTCCTCCAGGAAGAGCTCCGCCCCTCGGACCGGAATCGGCTGCGAGTCCGGGATCATGCCCATCACGGTGGCGGTCCCGCCCGGCCGGAGCATGGCGAACGCCTGTCCGGCCGTGGTGGCCGAGCCGACCGCCTCGAACGCATGGTGCACGCCGGTGCCGGTGATCGCCCGCACCGCCGCGACCGGGTCGGCCTCCCTTGCGTTGACGACGTGCGTCGCACCGAATCGGACGGCCCGCTCCAGCTTGCCCGGCACGACGTCGATTCCGATGATCTGCGCTGCGCCGGCCAGTTGTGCGGCTTGAAGGGCGGCGAATCCGACCCCGCCCAGTCCGACGACGGCGACGCTGTGCCCGGGTTGCACCGGGGCGCCGTGCAGGACCGCGCCCATGCCTGTCGTGACGGCGCAGCCCAGCACGCTCGCCGTCTCCGGACGGACGTCGTCCGGGATGGTGACGAGGCTGTTCTTGTGGACGAGGATCATCTCCGCGAAGGCGCCGATGCCGGCGGTCGGCCGCACCGGCCGGCCGTCGCTCTTGGTCAGCCGCGGACGGGATCGCTCCTGCTGCAGTCGTGAGCGGTGCAGGCACAGGGTCTGCCTGCCGGTCACGCAGTACTCGCAGGTGCCGCAGTACACGGACAGACACGTCACGACCGTGTCCCCCGACGCGAACTCGGACACGCTTGTACCGGCGGCCACGACCCGGCCGACCGCCTCGTGGCCGAGGACGATCGGCGGCTGGGTCTCGAAGGTGCCGTCGATCTCGTGGAGGTCGGAGTGGCACAGACCGGCGTATGCCACCTTCACCAGGACCTCGTCCGGTCCCGGGTCGTCGATCACGAGCTCCTCCAGCTCGAGGGAGCCCGGCGCCGTGTTCAGGACGGCGGCTGCTATCCGGGCGCTCATGCCAGCTCGAAGTATCGGCTGCGCTCCCACGGGGTGATCCCGCAGTCGGGATCGCCCCCGCCGGTGTGGAACGACAGCCACTCCGACAGGCGCGTGCCGATCCAGTAGCCGACGAACTCACCTCCGAGCACCTCGGGCAGGATCTTGTCCGCCTCCAGTGCCGAGGCCGCCTGGCTGATGCTCGCTGGAATCGGCTCCCCGTCGGGGCGGAACCAGGCCATGCCGGTCAGGGGGATGGGTGGCTCGAGTTCGTTGCGGATTCCGAAGAGGCCTGCGCCGAGGACAGCCGCAGTGACCAGGTACATGTTCGCGTCCGAACCGGGCACGCGGTACTCGATGCGGGACTGCTTCGGGTGGTCCACGACGGCGCGCACCGCCGTCGTCTTGTTGCCGACTCCCCAACTGATGGTCGTAGGCGGACCCTCGGCGGGGATGAGCCGGCGATAGGAGGTGATGAAGGGAAGGGCGATCGACGTCGTACCCGCCATCGCCGGCATCACGCCGCCGATGAACCGGCTCATCGCCGCAGACGGACCGTCGGGGCTGTAGAAGGCGTTCCCGTCCGGCGTTGCCAGCGAGAGGTTCAGATGCGACGCCTGGCCCCAGGCGTCCGACCACTTCGCCATGAATGTCACGGTCCGGCCGAGCTCGTGGCCCACCTCGCGCATCACCTGGCGGGCCCGGGCCCACCGGTCGGCGACCTCGACGGCACCGCCCATCGCGACGTTCACTTCGATCTGGCCTGCGGCGGCCTCGTCGTTCCAGGCCTCCCAGTCGACGCCGACGCCCCGCAGCCGTTCCTCCACCCGCTCCAGGTACGCGCGCCAGTCGGCGTCCTTGGCGAGCACATAGGCACCTCCGCCGGTGCCGCCGAGCGGAGTGAGATTCTCGTAGCCCCTGGCGCGGGCTTCGCGCACCGACTCCTCGAAAACGGTCGCTTCGATCTCGATGGCGGTGTTCACCGTGAAACCGAGCTGCCGGGCGTCGGCATCGACGCGGCGCAGCAGGTTGCGCGGACAGACGGAGACCGGGGTGCCGTCCTTGGTCCAGAAGTCGCCGATGACGGCCGCCTTACCCGGCTTCCACACGACCAGCGTGCTGAGGTCGGGGCGAAGGAAGATGTCCGCGAGTTCGCCGCGCCAGGAAGGGAAGGGGATGCCGAGGATCGGGGTGTTGCCCAGGTCGTTGCCGAACACGACATCCGCAAAGGCGAATCCCTGCTCGACGCCGCCCAGGAACTTCCCCCGCGACAGGGTCTTTCCGATGAACGTGCCGTCGAGGTTGGTGGCCTGGATCTCGACGGAGGTGATGCCGTGCTCATCCAGCCAGCGGTCAAGCTCATTGATGGTCATCTCAGCCACTGAATCTCGCCTTCCAGTGCGCGCCACACATTGCCGACAGGTGCGCCACACTGCCGACGACGGTGACGCCGGTCGCGAGCGCGAACAGAAAGGAATCACCGCGGCCGCTGAAGGCCGCCGCCAGCGCGTCTGCGGGGCCGTGCACCTCGTACGCCGGTGCGCCCTCCCCGAAGAGGACCTCCTGCTCCTCGGTCTGGCAGACCACGCGGAGCCCCTCGGGGAATCCGATCGAACCCTGGTTCGCCGCCCAGAAGGACGATGCGGCATCACGCCAGTCGGGCAGCGGCGGGTTCAGCAGCGTCTCGACCGCCGAGGCGAGCGCATCGGGCGTCTCGGCGAGCGCGTAATCGGAATAGGGCACGAGGGGAATCGCTTCGGCGCCCTCGTCCACGCCGTGGTGGATGTCCACGCCGCCCTCGGCGAAGAGCAGGGTCGCGGTCTGGGCGTCCAGCTGCGATCGCAGCGCCACGGTGCCGGTCAGCCCCGTGAGGAGATCACGGAGTTCGGGAACCGCCGCGCTCTCGCGCATGGCCCTCGCCAGCGAGAGCACGAGCGGAGTCGGGTCCGGCTCGACCTCGATTCTCACAGCGCCATTCATGGGCACTCACCTCAATCATTCGCGGCCGTACACGGGGTGCCGGCGCCGTTCTCAGAAACTCGATCAAATGACTTGCTCATTTGACTGAGTCGTTTGACTTGAACGTAGTCCCGGTGAAGGGCGGGTGTCAATCACATGGCGGCAAAGAACTCGGCCATGGTCAGGCGCTATGCGAAGCGCAGGACGCCGTCTTCGACAGGTGCGCTCAGGAGGGCCCTCATCTGCTCGTGGACCTGGGGATTGATCCACGGCTCGCGGTCGCCCTGGGCCGGCATGTCGTCCATGTGGCGCACGAGGTAGCCCGAGGAGACGTCCTTGATCCAGGGCCCCCGCGACATGTCCTGGTCCTCTTCGCGCAGAACAGGCGTCACGACCGTCGCGCCCAGTTCGTCCATCCTGGTGAGCAGCGAACTCCAGAAGCGGTTGACCAGTTCGAGGCGGAGCGTCCAGGAGGAGTTGAGGTAGCCGAAGGCCATCAGCAGGTTCGGGACCCCACTGAAGGCAACCCCCTTGTAGGTGACGGTCTTCGAGAAGTCGATCGGCTCACCGCCCACGCTGAACCGGACCTTCCCCAGCGTGACGAGCTGCAGGCCGGTCGCGGTCACGATCACGTCGGCCGGAACCTCCTCGCCGGACGTCATACGGAGGCCGTTCTCGGTGAACGTCTCGATGTGCCCCGTCACCACTTCGGCCTTGCCGTCCCGGATGGCGTGGAAGAGATCCCCGTTGGGCACCAGACACAGGCGCTGGTCCCAGGGTTCGTAAGCCGGAGTGAAGTGCCTCTCCCGGCAGTCGCGGCCGACGATCTTCTCGATCTCGTCGAAGAGCGGCTTCTTGAACGCCTGGGGATCGGTGCGGGCGAAGTGGTACCTCGCCTGCTGGTCGCGGACGTTGCGCAGCCGGATCCGTGTGAACGCCTCCTGCTCCCCCACCTCGGCGCGCAGCCGGTTGGCCTCATCGTCGACATCGGAGTCGATGGCCACGTAGGAAGGCGACCGCTGCACCATCGTGACCTTCGACGCGTTCCGGGCGAGAGCCGGGACCAGGGTGATCGCGGTGGCACCGGATCCGATGACCACGACCCGCTTCCCGGTGCAGTCGAGGTCGGCCGGCCACTGCTGGGGATGGACGATCGATCCGCGGAACGCCGTCCGGCCGCGGAACTCCGGCTTGTGGCCGCTGTCGTGGTCGTAGTAGCCCGCGGCCATGTAGAGGTAGGAGCAGGCGATGCGCTCGCGGCCGGCGGGGCCCGCGACCTCCAGGATCCAGGAGCGGTCGTCCTGCGACCAGTCGGCGCCGAGAACCCGGCGCCCGAGGCGGATGCGCCGCCCCAGGTCGTACTCGTCGACGGTCTCCTTCAGGTAGTCGAGGATGGCCTCGCCCGAGGCGATCGACTTCTCGGCGGTCCACGGCTTGAAGCCGTACCCCAGCGTGAACATGTCGCTGTCGGACCGGATCCCGGGGTACCGGAACAGGTCCCACGTTCCCCCGACGTCGTCGCGCGCCTCGAGCATGACGAACGACCGCCCGGGGTGCGTCGCCGTCAGTTCGACCGCCGCCGCGATGCCCGAGAGGCCGGCGCCGACGATCACCACGTCGACGCGCTCAATGGTTTGGTCCATAAAGGTCACTTCCCGCCTTGTCCGCACGATGCGTTCGGCACGTCGGACCGGCCCGGCACCACGTGCACGGCGTTCCCGGTCGCCCCTCGACAGGGCATTGCGACGGCCTCGCGGAGTTGAGTAGAGTCATCTGACTAGATCGGACGTCTAGATCATTCGTCCCACTTGATGGTAGCCAGGCCCTCCGGCCCGGCGTCAACCCCCGGCGAAGTCGATCGCGTCCTCCGCGGCCAGGCATCACCACTGCCGCGCACCCGCACGCCGACACGGCGACCGCCCGATCCAAGGAGCAATGAATTGCTGAGCACGATGCAGGACGGGCCACTGTCGCTCGCCAATCTGCTGCGCTACGCGACCTCCGTGCACGCCGACGCCACCGTCACCACCTGGACGGGCCGGGCGGCACGCCGACGCACGTTCGGTGAACTGGGCACGCGGGCCGCCCGGCTGGCGAACGCCCTGCGCGGCCTGGGCGTCGGGCCTTCCGATCGCGTGGCGACGTTCATGTGGAACAACACCGAGCACATGGAGGTCTACGCCACGGTCCCCGCCATGGGCGCGGTTCTCCACGCCCTGAACATCCGCCTCTTCCCCGAGCAGATCGTGTTCACGGCCAACCACGCAGAGGACCGCGTGGTGTTCGTGGACGGGTCGCTCGCCCCCGCTTTCGAAGAGGTACTCCCCCGGCTCCACACCGTGCGTCATGTGATCGTCGTGAACGGTGACGCGGCCGGCTTCCGCGCGCCTCGGGGGGTCGAGGTCCTCGACTACGAGCCCCTCCTGGAGGCGCAGCCCGCCGTGTACGACTTCCCCGTGCTGGACGAACGCTCGGCCGCGGCGATGTGCTACACCTCGGGCACCACGGGCGATCCCAAGGGCGTGGTGTACTCCCACCGTTCGCTCTTCCTGCACGCGATGCACGTGACCACTCCGGCCGCGATGGGGCTGGCGACGAGCGACACGTGTCTGGCGATCGTGCCGATGTTCCACGTCAACGCCTGGAGCCTGCCGTTCGCGTCGATGCTCTCCGGCGCGTCACTCCTCATGCCCGACCGCTTCCTGCAGCCCGAGCCGCTGCTGGCCATGATGGCGGCGGAGCGACCGACCTCCGCCGCTGCCGTACCGGCCATCTGGACGGGACTCGCCGCGAGGCTCGCGACCCACCCGCAGGACATCAGCCACCTTCGCGAAGTGGTCGTGGGAGGCTCGGCCATGCCGCCCACGCTGATGAAGACCTTCGAGGAGCGTCACGGGGTCAAGGTCGTCCACGGTTGGGGGATGACGGAGACCTCGTCCGTGGGCACGGTGGCCCACCCGCCGGCCCGTGCGACCGGTGAAGCCCGGTGGCGCTACAGGATGAGCCAAGGACGGTTCGCGCCGCTGGTCGAGTTCAGGCTCAAGGGCGACGACGGCACCCCGGTGCCCCACGACGGTGAGTCGCTGGGCGAGTTGGAGGTCAGAGGGCCCTGGATCACGGGCTCTTACTACAGCCCGGACGACGGGCCGGACGAAGCCGGCGCCTTCGACGACGGATGGCTGCGGACCGGCGACGTCGGCCGGATCAGCGCCGACGGATTCCTCACTCTCGTCGACCGGGCGAAGGACGTCATCAAGTCCGGCGGCGAGTGGATCTCCTCCATCGACATGGAGAACGACATCATGGCGCATCCCGCCGTCGCCGAGGCGGCCGTCTTCGGCGTCCCCGACGAGCGCTGGGACGAACGGCCCTGCGTGGCCGTCGTCCTGAGGAAGGGCGCGGGTGAACCGGCCGACGCCGTGGTACTGAGGGAACACCTGGCCGAGAGCTGGGCCAAGTGGCAACTCCCGGAACGCTGGGCCTTCGTCGCCGAGATCCCCAAGACCAGCGTGGGGAAGTTCGACAAGAAGGTCCTCCGTCGCGAGTACGCCGATCGCCGACTCGCCTTCATCCGCCTGGACTAGAAGTCGGCCGCGTCGGTGGGCCCTCGGGAGCCACGGCCCGCCGGCGCTTCCCGGAGCGGACCAGGGCCAGGGCGAGAGCCCGGCTCGACGAGCCACTCCCACCCGCGCCGATGGTCACGCGATCGCGGAATCGCCCACCCCGCCGGCGTTTCGCGCGCTCTGGTTCAGGAAGGCCTTCAGCATCGCGCAGGCGGTCGCCGTATCGCGCAGCGTGCGCTCCGTGTCGCCATCCGTGAACATCTGCAGCGAGAGCCCGTCGACCAGAGACATCGCGACCCTCAGTACAGAGTTGAGCTCCTCGTCCGAGAGCGGTACGTCGACCTGACGCAGGACGGCCTCCGACGACTTGAGAAAGGCGTCGTAGAAGCCGACGGAGAGCTCGGGGTCGTAGCGCTCGGCCCACAGCGTGACCTCGATCATGGCCCGTATCCGGACGGGGTTCTGCACACTCCACTGCATGGTGCGCGTCAAGCACTGCTCGATGACGAGTCCCAGACTCGCATCCTCACCCTCTGGCAGATCGACCTCGACGGGCAACTCCTCGGAGAGCTGCGCGAAGACGGCGAGCAGGAGGTTCTCCTTGTTCTGGAAGCAGTAATGGAGGGAGGCGAGAGGCGCCTTCGCCTCATCAGCGATCTTCCGGGTCGTGGCTCCGTCGGCGCCCTCGCGAGCGATCACCCGCACAGCCGCCTCGATCAGCTGCTCCCGCCGCGCCTCCGCCGACACGTATGCCATCCCACACTCCCAGAGGAACTGACTCAGTCATTTGAACCACTTCAACGTATCATGGTCCAGACATCTCCTCAGGGCGAAGAAGACGGCCGGCGCCGCGCGCCTGCGGCCGACCGCCTTGTTCCGGTGGAGGGCCCGTCACGAGTGCCGGGCCCTCGGTGCGTCGCTCAGGCCTGGGCGACGCTCCTGCGGTCCGAGGTCGGCTCCGTACCCGTCGCCGCGTTGTGGTCGTGCAGAGCGCGGTAGGAGAGGAAGTACACGAAGGCCTGGGTTCCCCAGGTGGTGAGAGCGAAGATGTAGAAGGTGGTGCCGTACGCGTCGTCGCCGGGAATCGGGAAGAAGTCGTAGGTGACGGCGATCGCGGTTGCCGCGGCAGTGGTCAGCGCAGCACCGATGGCCAGGCCCCTGGCACGGATCTTCCACAGGCGCCACGAGAGGTAGGCGAGGAACACGGTGGAGATCGCGTTGACGACGACGTAGAACGTCGCCGGCACGACGTGGAACCCATGGCCGTGGAACTGCCGCAGATACAGGCCGGCGACGATGCCCAGCGCGAACACGCCGATGTCGACCGCCGGCGTGGGCTTGTACCGGTGCGTCACGCGCATCAGGCCCATGATGAGAATCAGGGAGACGCCCACCGATCGCGAGAAAGCGTCGAAGAAGTACGCGATGGCGTACATCGGGCTGGCCTCGTCACCTCCGAGGGCGGACCAGACGAGGAAGTTCGAGCCGGATGTGGCGACGATGAACCACTCCAGACCGAGCAGGTGGTTTCCGTACCGTCGGATGAGTTTCCATCCGTAGAAGAAGCCGGCGAAGATCATCCAGATGTCTGCCAGCATGAGCAGCAGTTCTTTCATGGCTTGCGGTTCCTTTGGTCAGGCCCTCTCCGAGCGAGGAGGCTGGTTCAGGACGCGGCGGCTTCGGCCCGCCGGCCGGACCGGGCACGTGAGGTCAGCACGGTCACCACGACGAGCAGGGCGAGGACGCCGGAGATCCCGTAGCCGATGCCGTAGAGCCCCTTTGCGGCGACCTCGAGTCCGGTTCCGGGCACCGGGACCACGGAGGCACTGAGGTCGCCGCTGACCAGCGCCGTGCCGAGAGCGAAACCCACGGCCATGAAGGTGCCGGCGGCACCGGCGGCCATGCCGGCCTTCTCCTCGGGAACCGCCATCTGCACCAGGGTGAAGCTTGCGGTGTAGCCGATCCTGCATCCGAGACCCATCACGGCGGCGCCCACGAGGTAGTGCCACGGACGGTCGTGCGCCACGGCGAGCCAGACCAGTCCCGCTGCGCTGATGAGCGCTCCGAGGACGAAGACGGGCACACCGCGCCCGTTGAACAATGCGCGGTCGAGCACCGAACCGCGGAGCAGGAACGCAGCCGCGAAGGGCGCCATGAGCCAGGCGGTGTCCAGCGCACTGAGCCCGAGGCCGTAGGCATCCGCGGGCCGAAGAGCCCCGGGAGTGATCTGGGCGTACGTGCTGAGCAGGAGCAGGAAGGCCGAGTTCACCGCCGCGAACAACGCGATGCAC
The DNA here is from genome assembly GCF_040682635.1 of Streptomyces sp. NPDC051133. Lineage (NCBI taxonomy): Bacteria > Bacillati > Actinomycetota > Actinomycetes > Kitasatosporales > Streptomycetaceae > Streptomyces > Streptomyces sp. NPDC051133. The sequence continues at coordinate 219,009 of NZ_JBFBBK010000001.1, read as the reverse complement.
AGGCACGAAGCGGTGACCAGGGGCGCCTTCATCAGTGCCACGTCGAACACCGCCGAGGACGACCTGCGCTCCACGCGCACCCAGGCGATGCCGCCGATGACGCCGGCCGCCAGCGGAATGAGCGCGCCGCTGCCCCACACGAGGCCCTGGGTCAGAGTGAGCAGGATGGCCGCCACCCAAGCGATCATCCACACCGTTCCGAGCACTCCGATACGGCGGGCGCGCTCGGCAGGCGGGGCGTGCGGGATCGTGGCGTAGGACGCAGCGGTCGTGGCCGCGCACGCAGCGGTGAGGATGACGAAGAAGCTTCGCAGCGACAGGTTCTCGACGATGAAGCCGCCACCGATCATGCCGGCGACGATGCCGACGCCGGTGGCGATGACCAGGACCGCGACTCCGACCGAGATGCCGCTCTCGCCGAGATTGCGGCGCAGGAAACCGAGCGGCAGCAGCTGTGCCGCGCCACCGAAGCCCATCAGGGTACAGCCGACCAGAAGGGTCGGATACGAGTCACCGACGGCCGGAATGAGCGCGCCGACCGTGAGGAACGCGGAGGCCGCCACGGAGGCGTTCCGGTCTCCGTACACGTCGGCGAGACGCGGCAACAGGATGAAGCCGGCTCCGCCGCCCAGGGTCAGCACCGAGTAGACCCACGTCGTGTCGGCCACTGTGGCGAGGTGGTACTGCGCCTGGATGATCGGCAGGAGGGGCGGCAGGACGAAGACGACCGCGTTGGTCAGGACGACCAGCAGCGCGGCTACGCCGATGAGCACCCCCTTGTTCGGCGCAGGGCGAGAAGGCACCTCACGGGCGAGTGCGTCAGACCGATGGATTTCTGTCATGGGTTTCTCCGGTTCCTGATCAGATGTGGCCCGGGAGCCCGGCGCCGACGGCGATGGCGATGGCGATGGCGATGGCGATGGCGATGCCGCCTTCATGGCCGAGCAGGTCATGGGCGGAAGGGGGTTTCCCCGGGGCACAGGAAAGCGAGGTCGTCGCCCGTCGAGAGCCCTTCGGTGATCACGTCACGGCCCCTCGTGATCACCTCGATCGCGGCGCCCACGAGGGCGTCGGCAGGGAGGCAGGGCAAGTTTGTTCTTGCCATGACAGGACCGCTCCGCCCGCTGGGGCGGTGCACGGGAGCGGCGCCGCCCCGTACGCTAAGACCAAGTTGGTCATCCGTTCAAGACGTATGACTAAGAAAATCCATGGCTCGGCCACGGCGGTGCGTGGAGTACCAGCCGGTCACAGTCCGAAGGCCAGGGGCGTGAGGTCGTGGGGATCCAGCGACAGTTCGGTCCAGATCGTCTTGCCGGTCGGCGTGTAGCGGGTTCCCCAGCGTTGCGTCATCTGTGCGACGAGGAAGAGGCCGCGGCCCCCCTCGTCCTCCATCGCGGCTCGCCGCAGATGCGGGGAGGTGTGACCGCCGTCGGAGACTTCGACGATGAGTCCGCTTTCCCGGATCAGCCTCAGGCGGACCGGCGGGCGGCCGTAGCGGATCGCGTTGGTGACCAGTTCGCTGACGGCGAGTTCCACCGTGAAGGAAGCGCCCTCGTCGACTTCCCACCGTTCGAGCCGTTCCCGGACCAGCGACCGCGCGCGGGCCACCTCGCCGGGGTCGGCGGGTATGTCCCACGTGGACACCTGATCCTCGGCGAGGGCGTGCATCCGGACCAGGAGCAAGGCGGCGTCGTCGTCCGGCGGCCGTGGCAGCAGCGTGGCGGTGACGGAGTCACAGAGGTGTTCCAGGCGGTCGTGCCCAGGGCGGGAAACCGTCTCGCACAGGGCGCGAATCCCCACGCCGATGTCCCGGTCCCGGCCTTCCACCAGCCCGTCGGTGTACAGCGCGAGCACCGCGCCTTCCGGAACCTCGACTTCCGCACTCTCGAAGGGAAGGCCGCCCAGACCCAGCGGAGGCCCGGCGGGAAGGTCGAGGAGTTCGGCCCGTCCGCCGGGCGCGACCAGAACGGGAGGGGGGTGACCCGCGCGCGCCATGACGCAGCGCCGCGAGACCGGATCGTAGATCGCGTACAGGCAGGTGACACCGAACGCCTGGTCCTCCGCCTCGTCCGCGGTCCGGATGGCACCGGACTGGACCACCAGGTCGTCCAGGCGAGCGAGAAGTTCTTCGGGCGCAAGATCAAGGGCTGCCAGAGCGGCTACGGTGGTACGCAGACGCCCCATCGTGGCAGCCGCATTCATTCCACGGCCCGCCACGTCCCCGACCACGAACCCGACACGTGCCCCGGACAGCGGGATGACGTCGTACCAGTCCCCACCGACACCCACCGGCCCCACTGCCGGCAGGTAGCGGTGGGCGAACTCCACCCCGGCCGGCCGGGGCAGCGCGCGGGGCAGCAGGTCTTGCTGCAACATCAGCGCGGTCGCGTGCTCCCGGGCGTACCGGCGGGCGTTGTCCACACACACCGCGGTACGGGACGCCAGTTCCTCGGCCAGCGCGACCTCCTCGGCATCGAAGGGATCACGCGGCGCGGATCGCACGAAGGCCACCACCCCCATCGCCACGTCCCGGGACTCCAACGGCACCACCAGAGCACCGGACGTCGGGTCGAAGACGGGCGCGGAGTCCGCGAGACATCTCGGACCTGCCGCGTCCAGAGCCGCAGCCGCGATGTCACCGACCGCCTCGGCACGAGCGTTCCGCGCCACCTCGCACAGCTCGGAACCGGCCTTGCCGCCGTTCACCGGCACCGGAGGTTCCTGCCCGCTCAGCACCGAGGCGAACAGGTCGACCACGACCGCGTCCGCGAACTGGGGAACCACCAGGTCACCCAGCTCACCCGCCGTGCGCCGCATGTCCAGAGTCGCACCGATACTGCTCCCGGCCCTGCTCAGCAAGGTCAGGCGCTGCCGCGCCACGTAACGCTCACTGATGTCCACGCCGGTCTCGCAGACCCCGACGGGCACGCCGTCCTCGTCGTTGAGCACGAAGTACGAGGCGGTCCAGACGCGTTCACGCAGTGGCTCGAGTGGGCTGACAATCCGGTAGCGCATGTCGATCACTGGTTCGCCGGTCCGCGCGACGCCGCGGATGATGTCCTCGACGTCCCGCACCTCACGGCCTTCGTCATACAGGAGCATCCCCACCGAGAGGAGGCTCGACTGGAACTTCCCGGCGCATTCCTCCACGCGGACGCCGAACTGAGCCTCGACCGCATGGTTGAACCAGCGAATCCGGCCGTCCGTCTCATAGATGGTCAGCAGGACGGGTGACTGGCGGTAGAGCCCGGCCAGCACGGCCCGATCGACGGCCTGCTCGTCCGATTCTCTCGCGGGCATCGCCTGGACGAGCCAGGTGACGCCGGATGTGCCGTGGGGCAAGCGGCGGCAGCTCACGGCCACGTCGACGCGATGCCCGTCACGGTGACGCACTGGTCGGATGTCCGGCGTCCGCCCACGACGCCCCCTGCCGGCGAAAACACCGGTGCCGGTGTCCGCGTCAGCCAGGATCGCGTCGGCGGGGCGGCCCAACACCTCGTCCGGGCGATACCCGAACAACGCCTCGGCCTCTCGGCTCCACCCCACGAGCCGCAGCTCGTCGTCCAGCACCATGATCGCGTCATCGGCCGCGGACGCACCCGCAGAAGGACCACCTCGCGAAAATCCCGCGTTCTGGGGGCTGCTGCGCTCAGTCATGGCCGTTCCGACTGTCCCGAAGTACGGAGCCGTGGCCTGTCCAATGTATCGCCGGATCCCGCACCTAGCCCATTTCCACATGTTGATCGTATGATCTAGTCGATTGACCTTGTCCAATCGGCTGGATCTTGTCAAGATCCCTGCGTGCGGAGCACCCCTGTGACCAATCCCCCCATCCCTCCCATCGAGCGACCCACACCGGCTCCCGGCCCTGACGGCAGGCCGGCCCGGCCGGTCCCCGCCGCCGGGGCGGAACCTCCGCCCGCGTGGCGCGAACTCCTGGATCGCGAGTCACTCCTGGCAGCCGACTTTCTGGCCGAGGTGCTCCCGCAGCCTCTGCACACCCTCGGCCTGGAGGGAGTGCGGCGGTTCGCGGCCCCGCAACCTCCGCCCCGATGGACCCAGGTCGCGTCCGTGACGGAAGAGGACGCGGCCTGGACCGACCCGTTCGGGGTGGTCCGCTCCGCGCCGGCTCGGATCTATCGGCCGCATGCGCCGGGCACGGATACGGCCGGCCTGCCCTGCCTGCTCTATCTCCACGGCGGGGGCTTCACGGTCGGCAGCCTGGACGGCGTCGACGAAGTCTGCCGTCTCTTCAGCCGCCACGCCGAGTGCGTCGTGGTCTCGGTCGACTACCGGCTGGCCCCCGAGCATCCGTTCCCCGCCGCCGTCGACGACACCAGGACCGCCCATGCCTGGCTCGTCGAGAACGCGGACCGCCTCGGCATCGACAGCCGCCGCATCGCGGTCGGCGGCGACTCGGCCGGCGGCGGCCTGGCGGCGTCGCTCTGCCTCGACCTGCGCAGCCGCGGGCTGCCCCAGCCCGCGCTCCAGGTCCTCGTCTACCCGGCGGTGGACGACTCCTTCGCACGCCCGTCCTGGACCGAGTTCGCGAACGCCCCCTTGATGGGAGCCGCCGACGCGCAATGGTTCTGGCGTCAGTACGTGGGTGCGGGCGGCGTTGCCCTCAGCTCACTCGCGGTGCCCTTCAGGGCCGCGACCCTCGCCGGTCTCGCCCCCGCCCACGTCATCACCGCAGAAGTGGACTGCCTGCGCGACGACGCCGAGGCGTATGCGCGACGGCTCCAGGCAGCGGGCGTCCCGGTGCGGCACCGCCGGTATCCAGGCGTGTACCACGGGTTCTTCACCGAGATCGGCGCCTTCACGAAGGCCACCGAAGCCGTCACGGATGCGTGTACCAGCCTGCGCAGCGTCTTCACCGACGGAGTTCTCCCGGCGTGACCCGGCCATCCGGCCCACGTCCGAAACACAGCCACCGCGATCGCGGCGATCCCGGGCCGGACAGGTTCGAGGATGCGCGGCAGCCGTGCCGGAGGACGGTTGCAGCACGATTCGCTGCCCGGTCAGCCGGACCACAGAGCTGAGCACGGCCGGCAGGGCTCCCCGGTGCACGCCCGGGTGGCACGCGAACTGTGCCGCCTCGGCAATCGACCCCCGCCTCGGGCAGTGATCATGATCAGCCGCCGGGCGAATCGGACTCCGAACCGGCCCACACGCAGTGAAGGCCCGGTGGACACCGGGCCTTCACATCTGAGTAGCGGGGACAGGATTTGAACCTGCGACCTCTGGGTTATGAGCCCAGCGAGCTACCGAGCTGCTCCACCCCGCGTCGGTACGGTGAACTGTACGGCACAGACCGGGATCGGCCCAATCGACTTTCGGTGGCCGTCAGCTCCAGGACCTGCCGAGCCGGGGGCCGCATGCCGACTTCGCTGATGAGCCGCAGCTCCAGTGGGGCCTGCGGCCCAGATGGCGGCCTACCGGTCTTCGCGCCGCGGACCGTGCCAGTCCAGGATGAGGACAGTGGCGTCGTCCCTGAGATTTCCCCGGCATGCATCGAATACCGCGGTGGTCAGGCGGCGCACGGCTTCCCTGGGATGTGAGGTTCGGGTGTCCCACACGAGGGATGCCAGGTCGACGGCTCCGGCGCCGCGTTCCTGCATGCCGTCGGTGAGCAGGATCAGACGGTCGCCGGGGCGAAGCTGGAGTTCTTGGACACGGTAGGGGTCGGGGGCCGCCACGCCGAAGGGGAGGTTGACTGCGAGAGGGACCTCTTCGACCTCGGTGGCGCCTTTGCGTAGGCGCAGGGGCCGGGGATGCCCCGCGTTGACCAGTTCGCAGGTGCCCGTTGCGAGGCCGATGCACAGCAATTGGCCAGTGGCCAGGCCGCGGCTGTGGGTCAACAGGGCGTCGTGGGCGCGTTGCGCCTGCTGGAGCGCGTCACAGCCACCACGGCGGGCGCCGCGCATGGCGCCTACGAGGAGTGTGGCGAGCAGCGCGGAGTTGGTGTCGTGTCCCATGGCGTCGGTGATGGACAGGTGCAGTGTGTCTCGATCGAGTGTGTAGTCGTAGGTGTCCCCGCCGATGTCGTCGGCCGGCACCAGCCCTGCCGCGAGGGTGAACTGGGGGGCCTCGCAGCAGGAGGCCGAGGGAAGCAACTGGTGCTGGATCTCGGCGGCCAGGCTGGTCCGGGTGGTGCGCCGGCCCGCGTGGTACAGATCGGTGAAACGGCGGTCCGTGACGATGATGTAGGCCAGTGCGTGCGCCGCGTCTTCGATCTGCGCAAGCACGGTGTCGTCGGCGTTCTGCAGCGTCGCCTCCAACAGACCGATGCAGTCGCCGCGGTTGGTCACCGGCGAGATCACGCGCCGCCCGCCCTGGCCGTCCGGTTCCACGCGCTGGCGCTGGCTGCGCAGGACCGCGTCGTAGACACTGCCCTCCAGGTCGATCCGCTCGGCGGCAGCCTCCACGTCGTCCTCGGCCCGTGTGGTCAGGCGCAGCAACCGCCGGCCCACGAGGTCGGCGAACAGGAACGACACACGCTCCGCCCCGAAGCGCTTGCGCAGGTCATGCGCGAGTACCTCGACGGACTCCCCGGGCGGTGCCGCCTCAGCGGCGGCCAGAAGCTGCCCCAGTTCCAGATCCCCGCCACCCATGGCAACCTCCTGTCGGTTGCTGCTCCTTCTTCCCCCGGTTCGCCCCTCGTCACCCCGTACCTCCATCACGCCCGCACGCGCGTGTCTCTTCCGGCGGGGTCGGGTTGACGCGTCGACTTCGGGCGTTCTGATCAGGCTGATGTGTTCGGCTGAGGCTTGCCGCTCTCGGCGCGCAGTTGCTCGTTGATGCGCTGCGCCTCTTCGAGTTGATCTTCGAGGATGACGATGCGGCAGGCGGCCTCTATGGCGGTGCCCTGGTCGACGAGTTCGCGGGCACGGGCGGCGATGCGCAGCTGATATCGGGAGTAGCGGCGATGGCCGCCATCGGAGCGCAGGGGGGTGATCAGGCGGTGTTCACCGAGGGTACGGAGGAAGGCAGGGGTGGTGCCGAGCATCTCGGCGGCCCGGCCCATGGTGTAGGCGGGGTAGTCGTCATCATCGAGAGGGCCGACGGGACGGGAACCGGCAGGCGGCATAGACCTCTTCTTTCGGGGACGCGTCGGGGGGCCCGGGTGCCAGTACGGCACCCGGGCCCCGAGCTTTCAACACCATCTACCGGCGCGCTGCGCCGGCCTTCTTTTTCCGCAGGTACCGCCTGGGAGGGCGGGGTTGCGGGGATCGCGAATGCGTGACCGGGGACCACCTTCCAATCCGGGGCCTTGCGATACCCGGGCGGACTGCTTCCTCGCCCGGGCGATCCTGATGGCGCTCTGCTCCTTACCTTTCGATTACGCGGATTCCGCAGATGCTGCTCACAGCCCCACAGGGCCGTGTCCTTCTGGCCTACCTGCGCAGCAGTCCGTGCCTGCTGCGCCCACTTGGACTTCTGGGAACGCAGACCACGCTACCCCTGCGACGGAGGAATGTCTACTGTCGCCATGACAGTTTTTCTCCATGGAGTGTGCGCAAGCTTCTGCCTCAGGCATCCCAGGAAGACTGTGAGCTCGTATGGCGGTCCCCCTTGCCGCCCAGCCAGATACTCCTGATGCCCGCCACATCTGTGGGCGGGCATCGGGTGGGTACGGACAGCCGGCTGGTCAGCCGGTGGTGAGCAGGCCCTCACGCAGGCGGGCGAGGCAGCGGGAGAGCAGCCGGGAGACATGCATCTGGGAGACGCCCAGACGCTCGCCGATCTGGGCCTGGGTGAGTTCCTCCACGAACCGCATGTGGATGATCTGCCGGTCCCGCTCGTCCAGGTCGGCGATCAGCGGGGCCAGGGAGTGGAAGTCCTCCACCAACTCCAGCGCGGTGTCTTCCACGCCGATGAAGTCCTGCAGGGCGCTCTCGCCGTCCTCGCTGCCGCCTATGGCGGCGTCCAGGGAGGAAGAGTTGTAGCCGTTCGCGGCCAGACGGGCCTCCATCACCTCGTCCTCAGGCAGGCTCATCAGCTCCGACAGCTCCTTGACCGTCGGCGTACGACCCAACCGGCTCCGCAGCTCCTCCGTGGCACGGGCGAGCTGGACGCGGGCCTCCTGGAGCCGCCGGGGTACGTGCACGGCCCAGGTGGTGTCACGGAAGAACCGCTTGATCTCACCGACGACGTAGGGGATGGCGAAGGAGGTGAACTCCACCTCGCGGGAGAGTTCGAACCGGTCGATCGCCTTGATCAGGCCGATCATGCCGACCTGGACGATGTCCTCCATCTCCTCCGGCCCCCGGCTGCGGAACCGGCCGGCCGCGTAGCGGACCAGGGACATGTTCATCTCGATCAGCGTGTTCCGCGCGTAGCTGTACTCGGGCGTGCCCTCCTCCAGCACCGCCAGCTGCTCGAAGAACAACCGGGAGAGTTCGCGCGCATCCTTGGGCGCCACCCGGGAAGGGTCGGCGACTTCGGGCAGCTCGGTGGTCTGCGTGTCCAGCATGCTCATGAGCGCCATGAAGGTCCCCTCCCGAATTCGAACTCGTGCCGCGGTCCGCTGCGAAGCGTCCGACGATGCCTCGGCTACCCCTCCATTTTCCAACCATGCCTGCCACCACGCGCTCGAGAGGCAGGGCCGTGAGCTGGGACGCCTCCCGGCGGGGAGGTCACCCGCCCGGTCCGGCCGACGAGCCCGGCCGGCGTTCCGGGGCCGGCCCGGCGGCCCTCGTGCTGCGGATCGTTGAAGGGCTGCGACCGGAACCGGGCCAACGCCGCGGCGGCACAGACCAGAGAGCCGGCCACGGCTGCGAGGGGCGTCGGGGCTGCACGGTTTGCGCCTCCGGTCGGGTGGCGTCCGATGCGGCCTGCCAGTAGTGGTGACGGCACCCGCCAGGGCCTTCGGGTACGAGTGCACCGGCGTGTCAGAGTGGGGACCAACGGTCCTGCGGGCCTTTCGTCGCCGCGCAGGCGAAGCGCACGTCGTGAAGGTGACCGGTGCGAGCGCTTTCGCCGTCCCCGCCGGGTCGAGCGACAGGGGCTCACCGGAGTCGGCCGCGTCCGTGCCGTCGGCCGTCGAGGGGTCGTAGGTGTGCGCCGGTCGAGCAGGCGGGCGGCCAGGACAGGCCGGTCACGGCGAGGCGGCCGGCTCCGGCGTGCGGGTGAGCGTCGGTCGAGCCTGGCGGTCGCTCACCCGCTGGCCCAGGAGCTGACGCCGCACGGATCGTCCGTCAGGGCCAGACGGGCGGTGATGCGCTTGCCGACCGGCTCTCGCACGGCTTCGAAGCCCTGGCAGACGGCCATGACGATCTCCAGGCCGTGCTGCCCCACCCGGCCCACATCGGCGGCCCGAGCCACCGGCAGCACCGGATCGGAGTCCCACACCTGGACCTCCACCAGTGCACCGACGATCCGCAGATCCAGCAGGACTGGGCCGACGGCGTACTTCTGCGCATTGGTGACCAGCTCGCTCACCACCAGCTGCGTCACCTCCACGGCCCGCTGGGAGACCGCAACACCGTGCTCGGCGCGCATCCGGGTCAGGAAGCCGGCAGCCGTGTGGCGCGCCTCGGCGATACAGGGGCCCTCCCCGTCCAGAGCCACCGCCACACTCAGGAAAGCGTGATCTGATCGGGGCGTCATGCTGCCCTCGCCCACCAATGCCCGTGCCATCCGCACCGCCTCTACTACGTCATGCCTCCATGCGCAGGTACCCGTGATCGGGCCGGACAAGCCCGGTCTCGACGGCGGGCCCCACGTCGTCGTCGACATGCGGCACGACATGCGGCACGCGACGTTCATGGACTCGAGCGGGATCAACGTCCCGCTCGCCGCAGGCTGCCCCAGCGGGACGTGCCATGGAAGCACGGAGTGCGGGGGCAAAGACGCCACCGCTTGGACTGCTCGAAGAGGCCGCTGGAAGCGCCATCGGGAATGACCGCATGGCCGCCGAAGGACAGGCTGAGAAGAGCACGGGCTGCATGTCGTCAGTTCCCGCTCGGCTCTCCGTGGCTGCGCACGACTTCCTTCACCTTGGCCACCGCGAACCCCCAGCCCTGCTCGACCGTCGGCTTGGCCGGAACGGCGATCTCGTCGGGGTTGGTGAGGACGTCGAGCAGGACCGGGCCCGGACTGCGGAAGGCGCGTCGCACGGCGGACTCCACATCGGCCGGGTCGGTCACGCGGATGCCGGCGATACCCATGGCCTCGGCCACGGCGGCGAAGTCGGGGTTGTCGAGCACGGTGCCGAACTCGGGGAGGCCGGCCTGCTCCTGTTCGAGTTTCACCATGCCCAGGCGACGGTTGTCGAAGACGACGAGCTTGACGGGAAGGCGGTACGTCTTCAGGGTCATGAGGTCGCCGAGGAGCATGCTCAGCCCGCCGTCACCGCAGAAGGCGACGACCTGCCGCTCGCGGTCCAGGCACTGGGCGCCCAGCGCCTGGGGCATGGCGTTGGCCATGGAGCCCAGGTTGTAGGAGCCGATGAGCCGGCGGCCACCACGCATCTCGACGAAGCGCGAGAGCCACACCGTGGCCATGCCCGTGTCGGAGGTGAAGACGGCGTCCTCGGCCGCCACCCGGTCGACGGCCGCGGCCAGCGCCTCCGGGCGGATGTCGTGCCCGCGGTTGTCCAGCGCGGAGCGGACTCGGCCGATGAGTCCCTTGTCGTGCGCCGGGTCGGCGAGCCGTGCCTGACCGGCGCGCCACTGGTCGAAGCGTTCCCGCGCCTTCTCCACGTGCGAGCGGTCGCGCCCGCCGCCAGGCCCGGCCGCGAGGTGGCCCAGGAGGTCGCGCACGGTGGCGCCGGTGTCCCCCACCAGCCCGACCTCGACCGGTACCCGGCGTCCGATGTGGGTGGCCTCGGTGTCGACCTGGATGACGGTCCGGCCCTCGGGATACCAGTCGCGGTAGGGGAAGTCGGTGCCGAGCAGGAGGATCGTGTCCGCGTCCTGCAGGGCCGATGCGGCGGCGGGGTTGCCGATCAGTCCCGTCTGACCGACCTGGAACGGGTTGGTGTCACCCTCGAAACCGGCCTTGGCCTTCAGCGTGAGCACCATCGGTGCGGCCAGGCGGTCGGCGAGGGTGAGCACGTCCTCACGGGCGGCGCGCGCACCCTCCCCGACGAGCAGCGTGACCCGCTCGGAGCGGTCGAGGATTTCCGCGGCCCGACGGACCGCCGACTCCTCCGGCCGGCTCACCGGAGGATTCAGGGAGAACCGGGGCGGCCGGTCGGCGGTCAGTTCCCGCTCCCCCAGGTCGCCCGGCACGGTGAGGACGGCGACGCCCTTGCGGCCCAGAGCGTGGCGGACGGCCGTCTCCAGCAACTGCGGCAGTTGGTCGGGCGAGGTGACCGTGGCGCGGAAGACGGCCACGTCGCTGAAGAGGGCGTCGTTGTCGACCTCCTGGAAGTAGTCGCTGCCGAGTTCGGCGAGGGGTACCTGGCCGGCGATGGCCAGGACCGGGGCGTGGCTCTTGGCCGCGTCGTACAGTCCGTTGAGGAGGTGGACGGATCCCGGCCCGACGGTGCCCATGCACACGCCGAGGGTGCCGGTGAGCTGTGACTGGGCGCTCGCGGCGAAGGCCGCCGCCTCCTCGTGCCGGCAGCCCACCCATTCGAGGCTCTCGGTGGTGCGGATGGCGTCGGTCAGGGGATTGAGCGCGTCTCCCACGACGCCGAACACCTGGCGCACGCCGAGTTCGCTCAGCGCGTCCACGATGACGCGGGCAACAGTACGGGCCACGTGAGTCCTCCGGTTCAGACGGTGAAGTGGTCGGGGTCGGCTGCGTTCCAGTCGGCGGCCCAGGAGGCCGGTGGCTCGGCGAGCAACTGCCCTGGCGCGAGCCACTCGTACAGCTCCTCGTAGGAGCGTTCGGTGACCGGATCGACGCGCCTGCGGAGCATGTGCGGACGCAGTTGGGCGGGATCGGTGACGCCCATGGAGGCCATGATCTGCAGGGCGCTGGCCACGGTCGCCTCCTGGAAGCGCTGCACGCGCGCCGTCTTGTCGGGGACGTGGAGGGCGCGGGCTCGGCGGGGGTCCTGGGTCGTGACACCGGTGGGGCAGGTGTTCGTGTGGCACCGCTGCGCCTGGATGCAGCCGACGGCGAACATCATCGCCCGCGCGGCGTTGCCGTAATCGGCGCCCTGCACCATGCGTTTGACCAGGTCGGTCCCGGTGGCGATCTTGCCGCTCGCGCCCACCTTGATCCGGTCGCGCAGGCCCGTGCCGACGAGGGCGTTGTGCACGGTGAGCAGCCCCTCGGTGAGCGGGGTGCCCACGTGGTCCGCGAACTCCAGCGGCGCCGCGCCGGTCCCGCCCTCGGCGCCGTCGACCACGATGAAGTCGGGTGCCGTGCCTTCCTCCAGCATGGCCTTGCACACGGCCAGGAACTGCCGGCGCGAGCCCACGCACAGCTTGAACCCGGCCGGCTTGCCACCGGACAACTCCCGCATGCGGGCGACGAAGCGCACGAGTTCGCGCGGGGTGGAGAACACCCGGTGGTACGGCGGTGAGACGACCGTCCGCCCTGCGGGCACATCGCGGACCCGGGCTATCTCGGCGTTCACCTTGGCTCCCGGCAGGACACCTCCGATGCCGGGCTTGGCGCCCTGCGACAGCTTGAGGGACACGCACTTGACGTGATCGTGTGCCGCCTTGTCGGCGAACTCTGCGGGGTCGAAGTCGCCGTCGCGCGTGCGGCAGCCGAAGTACCCGGTGCCGATCTCCCACACGAGGTCACCGCCCGGGCGGAGGTGGTACTCGGACAGCCCGCCCTCACCGGTGTCCTGCGCGAACCGCCCTCCCGCCGCGCCCCCGTTGAGCGCGAGGACCGCGTTGGCGGACAAGGAGCCGAAGCTCATCGCCGAGACGTTCAGCAGCGCCATGTCGTACGGACGGCCGCAGTGCGGACCGCCGATCCGCACGCGCGGCGGGTCCTTCGGCACCGGGCACGGCGCCATCGACGGCACCAGGAACTCGTGTCCCGGCTGATACACGTCCCGTTCGGTGCCGTACGGCTCCTCCGCGTCGGTGCCCTTGGCCCGCTCGTAGACGATGCTGCGCACGTCCCGGTCGAAGGGGCGGCCGTCGTAGTTGCGCTCGATGAAATACTGCTGGAGCTCCGGGCGTATGCGCTCCATGAGGAAGCGGGCATGGCCGAGGACCGGATAGTTGCGCAACACCGAATGCCGGCGTTGCAGCAGATCCCACGCGCCCAGCAGGGCCGGGAGCACCAACGGTACGGCGGCGAGCAGCCACCAGGGGGAGATCCAGGCCGCCGCCAGGGACGCCAGTACGCCTGCGACAAGAGTCAGGACGACGATTGCGATGCGTGTCACCCCTTGCTCATTGCCGGGCGATCGCTCTCCAGTCCCCTCAACTGCTGGGGAACGGCGTAGCGCGTGACGGGGACGACTCGAAGACGGTGGTGAGGTCGCCGAGGCTCTCCAGGGCCCGGGGCCGCACGGGGAGCGGCCCTGGACGGGCAACGTTTACGCACGGACGTTCGCGGCCACTTGGTCGGCGGACCCCTGGAAGACGGGACGGCCGCTTCGGTGCGTTCCGCACGGCCGGATGGCACTCCCACCAGCTCGGGCGGCGGGTACCGCGGATTGAGGGAAGGCGCCAAAGCCAGTGATCACTGTCGGTGTCGAAGAGGAATACCTGTTGATCGACGCGGCCACCGGCCGACTGGCCGCGCAAGGGGACAAGGTACGCACGGCGGCGGGCCTGGAGCCCTTCGTCGCCGCGGAGGAGATCCAGACGGAGCTGCTGCAAGCTCAGGTCGAAGTGGTCACTCCGATCTGCGGCACGCTCGACGAAGTCGGTGGCCATCTGCTGCGACTGCGGCACGCCGTCACGGCGGCGGCAGCAGCACTCGGCTGCCGCATCCTGGCCAGCGGAACGCCACCGCTGTGCGCGGAGTCCGTTCCGGTCACGGCCCGCCCCCGGTACCGGGCCATGCAGCGGCAGGCTCCGCAGCTGGTGGCCGAGCAACTGGTCAACGGCATGCACATCCACGCTGCCGTACCCGATCGGCGCACCGGCGTGGAGGTACTCGACCGCATCCGGCCCTGGCTGCCCGTGCTGACCGCCATGGCGGCGAACTCACCCCTGTGGGAAGGCGAGGACACCGGTTTCGCCACGTGGCGCACGCTGATCTTCGACCGCTGGCCGGTCAGCGGCATCCCCCCGTACTTCGCCGACGACACCGACTACGACCAGCGCCTGCGCCGCCTGCTGACCACCGGCATCATCGCCGACACAGGGCAGGTCTACTGGCAGGTCAGACTGTCCGAGCGCTATCCCACCATCGAGGTGCGCTGCTTCGATGTCCAGCTGCGCACCGATGAGGCCGTGATGTTCGCCGGCCTCGTGCGAGCCCTGGTGCAGCGCGCGATGTGGGACGCCGCCGCCGGCGAGCCGAGACCCGAGCCGGAGCAGGAGCTGCTGGAAGCGTCGATGTGGCAGGCCGCCCGCCACGGCCTGTCCGCGGACCTGATCGACCCCGCCGGGCAGCCGCATCGTGCCGGAGATGTGGTGTGCGGACTGATGCACCACGTCGGCCCGGCACTGGAGCACGCGGGAGACGCGCGAGAGGTCCGGGCACTGGTGCACCGGCTGCTCCAGGAAGGTACCGGAGCGGATCGGCAGCGGCAGGCGCTGGCCCGGGGCGGTGTCACCGCCGTCACCGACATGATCACGAGCGTGAGCAGCATGCCCTGACCGACCGCGTGACCTCTTCCGCCACGGCGGGTGACGGTACGTCCTCGCAGCGGGGTTCCACCACTGTGGTCGGTGAGCCCCGGAGGACGACCATCTGCCCGGAGGACCACCATCTGGCAGCGGCGGCTCAGCCGGTTGTCGTGCGTAGCGCTTCCTCGGCCTGGCGGACGCGCCACTCCTCGACGGTTTCCTGCTGCTTCCGGGCCCGTTCGAGCAGTGTGTCCAGCTGGGCAGGGTCCAAGCCCTGGGCCGTCGCACTGAGCCGACGCAGGGTCTGCCATCCGGCCGTTTTACCCTCGACGCCCAGCCGCAGCCCTTCCAGATCCCACACCGTGCCCAGCGGGGAGCGCCGTACCAGGCAGCCGTTGAGCTTCAGCCGTCCCAGCTTCTCGCCCGTCCAGCCTGCGCACACTTTGTAACGGCGAACAGGAACGCCGAGGTCCCGCATGATGCCGATCAGCGCGGTCCGGTCCTGGGCGATCTCCGCGGCAACAGGTTCGAGCGCTCGGCCGAGCGCGGAACCACGGGCGGTACGCGCCAGACGGGCGGCGCGTTCCGCGCCGGCCGTGGCACCCGCGAGGTGGTCGTTGAGATAGATGCCGAGGAACTTCAGGTCGACACCGTCTCCGGTGGAGCGGCGCGGGAGCGCGCCGGGATGCGCAGGGGCGTTCATCTGCGGCCTCCCTTGGTTGCGGGGGTTCCGACGTGCGAGCGGCGGAAATCGAGGAGCCGGGCGTGCACAGCTTCGCCGTGGGGTGGTCCGGCGACACCCAGGTGAGTACCCGCGCGCCTGCGGACTTCACTCCGGGCCTCGGGTACGCCCCGGGAGCCCGGTCGAGCGGCAGCACAGCGCCTTCACAGCACGCCTCCCCCACCGGAGCGGCCTGTGAGCAGTCCAAGACGTTCCGTGGACCGCGCGGAGTCCTGCGCCGCGGTCACCCGGCGCCGCCGGAGGACCCGCGCGTCGATCCGATCCACGGAATCATCCATGGGCGGCGGCCTGATTTCCGGGTCTGGGCCGGGCATGGTGGCCGGCACCGTTCTGGCGCCTGATCCCGCCGGGCAAGCTTAGGAGGTCAGGTCCAGAGGCTGCAGGGTGCTCCAGTAGCTGTGCAGGATCTCCCGGGGCTCGGCCGGCTCGGGGGCCTGCCGAGGCGGCAGGGGCCAGGCCGGCGACCGGTTGGATGTACGGCGGCCCCACAAGCCGACGGCGCATGCGCTCATACAGCTGCCGACGAGCGCAGCTGCGGCGATGGTGAAGGCGCTTCGAGCCCTGGCCGACATGGCATCCCCCCGTTGTGAGGTCTGTCGGAGTCGTGTGTGCGTCCGGGTTGCCCGACAGACCGGCTTCACACACCCGCGGGCGACGAGGCCGGTGCTTCGTAAATGGTCACTGCTGCACGAGGGCCGGAAAGGACTCGGCAATGCGACGTCCGGCGCAGTGCCCATGGCCATCACTTCGATCGGATCCTGCCGGCGACGTGACGGGGCCTGCCGTGGGCAGTCCCTGTGCACGTACGGGTGCATACCGCGGCCCCCGACCGCCGTCTTGCGACCGTCACGGGTCATCTCGACCTGCACACCGCCTGTCATCTCGCTGATGTGCTGCAACCCAATCCCAGTGGATCACCCTGTCCCGCTCTCCGGGTACCGTCAGGGTATGAGTCATCCGCACCCCGAGTTGAAAGCCGCTCCGCCCCTTCCCGAAGGAGGGCTGCGGGTCATCGCCCTGGGCGGCCTGGGTGAGATCGGCCGCAACATGACCGTCTTCGAGCACGCGGGCAAGCTGCTCATCGTCGACTGCGGCGTGCTGTTCCCCGAGGAGACCCAGCCCGGCGTGGACGTGATCCTGCCGGACTTCACCTCGATCCGGGACCGGCTGGACGACATCGTGGCGGTGGTACTCACCCACGGCCACGAGGACCACATCGGCGGCGTGCCGTACCTGCTGCGCGAGCGGTCCGACATCCCCGTCGTCGGCTCCAAGCTGACGCTGGCCTTCCTGGAGGCCAAGCTCAAGGAACACGGCATCCGGCCGCGCACGGTCCGGGTGCGGGAGGGCGACCGGCGTGGCTTCGGGCCCTTCGACTGCGAGTTCGTGGCGGTCAACCACTCCATCCCCGACAGCCTCGCGGTCGCGATCCGCACCCGGGCCGGGATGGTCCTGCACACCGGCGACTTCAAGATGGACCAGTTCCCTCTCGACGACCGCATCACCGATCTGCGCGCCTTCGCCCGCCTCGGCGAGGAGGGCGTGGACCTGTTCCTCACCGACTCCACCAACGCCGAAGTACCCGGCTTCACCACCTCCGAGCGAGAGCTGAACCCGGCGATCGAGCAGGTGATGCGCACCGCGCCACGCCGGGTC
Organism: Streptomyces sp. NPDC051133; assembly: GCF_040682635.1. Lineage (NCBI taxonomy): Bacteria > Bacillati > Actinomycetota > Actinomycetes > Kitasatosporales > Streptomycetaceae > Streptomyces > Streptomyces sp. NPDC051133. Next base: position 201,945 of record NZ_JBFBBK010000001.1, on the reverse strand, counting down.
ATCGTCTCCAGCTTCGCCAGCCATGTGCACCGCATCCAGCAGGTCCTGGACGCCGCCCACCAACACGGCCGCAAGGTCGCCTTCGTCGGCCGATCGATGGTCCGCAACATGGGCATCGCCCGTGACCTGGGCTATTTGAAGGTCCCCTCCGGTCTGGTCGTGAGCACCAAGGAGCTGGAGAAGCTCCCGGACCACAAGGTCACGCTGGTCTGCACCGGCTCCCAGGGCGAACCGATGGCCGCGCTGTCACGCATGGCCAACCGCGACCACCTGATCCGCATCGGCAAGGGCGACACCGTCCTGCTCGCCAGCTCCCTCATCCCCGGTAACGAGAACGCCATCTACCGGGTGATCAACGGACTCACCCGGTGGGGCGCCCACGTGGTCCACAAGGGCAACGCCAAGGTGCACGTCTCCGGGCACGCCAGCGCCGGCGAACTCGTCTACTGCTACAACATCGTCAAGCCCCGCAACGTCATGCCCGTGCACGGCGAATGGCGCCACCTGCGGGCCAACGCCGACCTCGCCATCCGTACCGGTGTGGACCCCGACCGGGTCGTCATCGCCGAGGACGGCGTCGTCGTCGACCTGATCGACGGACGCCCGTCCATCACCGGCAAGGTCCCCGCCGGCAACGTCTATGTGGACGGCATGGAAGTCGGCGGCGCCACCGAAGCGTCCCTCAAGGACCGCCTCACCCTCGCCGCCGAAGGCGTGGTCACGGTGGTGGCGATCGTCGACGCGGACACCGGCGCCCTCGCCGAGGCCCCCGATTTTCTGGCCCGGGGCTTCGTCCACGACGACGCCACCTTCGAGTCGGTCGTCCCCGTCATCGAGAAGACCCTGGCCACCGCGGCCGAGGAAGGCGTCGGGGACGCGCGCCAACTCGAACAGCTCCTCGCCCGCGCCGTGGCGAACTGGGCCTTCCGCACCCACCGCCGCAAGCCCCTCATCATCCCCGTCATCATCGACGCCTGAGCCACAGTCCGGCAGCGGTTGCTGCTCCTTCTTCCTCCGGTTCGCCCCCGTGCCTCCTCCGGCGAGGTCGGGGTGCATCGGTTGGCTCGGGGTGTCGGGATCCGCGGGACCACCAGGCGCACGCGTCGGGCACCGTCGTTCCGATGGCACCCGGACATGGACGCAGGGACCTTCTGGTCGTGGCACCGGAGGCGAGCGAGCGGAGGGGGAAATCTGTCACGGCGAGCACACATCTCCGTGCCTGCCGGAGTTAGGGTTCTCGCACGACGCGGATGGTGCCGGATCCTCCGGAGACCAGTGCCAGGCACGACCGGGTCCCTCGCCGCGTCCCCGAAACGAAGGTGCTATGCCCGCTGAGAACGCCTCCGTCGCCAAGAACCTCGACGATGACGACTATCCCGCCTACACCATGGGGCGGGCGGCGGACGTTCTCGGCACCACCCCCGCCTTCCTCCGGGCCGTCGGTGAAATCGGGCTGATCGCTCCTCTGCGTTCGGAAGGCGGCCACCGCCGTTACTCCCGCCGCCAGTTGCGCATCGCCGCCCGCGCCCGTGAGCTTGTCGACCAGGGCACCCCCATCGAGGCCGCGTGCCGCATCGTCTCACTTGAGGACCAGCTCGACGACGCCCTCCGTCTGAACCGGGAAACACGCCGGAAGCTGGACGAGCACGGCGCAGATACCTAGTCCCGCCACTACAGAAATACACCCCGGCGCGAGGATAATTACCGGACGCTCCGAAAAACGCGTCACCGTCTCCATCCGGCCTGTGTTAACGTGAGAGCAGTTGCAGTTTTGGTTACCAGAGATTTTTTCTTTGCAGAGCTTTCCGGATCCTTCCGGAGGGGTGATCATCGCGGCGACTCGGCTCCGCAAAGTGCGGAGACCGGTACTGCCCCTCAAGGGAGATTCAATATGGCATCTGGCACCGTGAAGTGGTTCAACGCGGAAAAGGGCTTCGGCTTCATCGAGCAGGAGGGCGGCGGCGCTGACGTGTTCGCCCACTACTCGAACATCATCAGCAACGGTGGCTTCCGCGAGCTTCAGGAAGGCCAGAAGGTCAGCTTCGACGTCACGCAGGGCCAGAAGGGCCCGCAGGCCGAGAACATCGTTCCCGCCTGACGCCTGAGGCCGACGCGAACCGTCGCGAGCCACCGGCTCGCGCATCATGTGGCTGGGGCCCGTGCTCTTGGGGTGCGGGCCCCGGTCATTTTCCCGTTTTCCGGATTTCCCGGACCGCCGGCTGCCCCCGCTCCAATACCACGAGGCAGTCCCGGCTCTTCTTTTTTGTTCGGCTCATTCTTGCGAATCCTCGTGCGGCCATCCCCGCTGGACGGAATTCCTCGATACGCCGCATCGAGGAAGGTTCTGTCATGAACCGCACCCCCCGCCACACCCCCATCGCTTCCGGAAGCCGCTTTCGTACGCAGGGGACGGGCCGCCCAGGTCCCCGTCCGGGTACCGGACGAAAGACCGGCCAGGGCGCACGCTCCGCCCCGCGCCGACAGGAGTTCGCCCTGCCGGTCACCCTCACCGAGCCGCTGCCGGCGGTCGAGACGTTCGCCGAACTGGACATGCCCGCAAGGCTGTTGAGCGCACTCCGCACCGAGGGCGTGTCCGTGCCCTTCCCGATCCAGGCGGCCACACTGCCGAACGCACTGGCCGGCCGGGACGTCCTGGGCCGGGGTCGGACGGGCTCGGGCAAGACGCTCGCCTTCGGCCTGCCGGTACTGGCCCGTCTGGACGGGCAGCGGGCCGAGCCCCGGCAGCCGCTGGCCCTCGTACTCGTCCCCACCCGGGAACTGGCCCAGCAGGTCACCGACGCGCTCACCCCCTACGCCCGCGCCCTGGGGCTGCGGCTCGCCACCGTGGTGGGCGGCATGTCGATAGGCCGCCAGGCGGGTGCGCTGCGCGCCGGCGCCGAGGTCGTCGTGGCGACGCCCGGCCGCCTCAAGGACCTCATCGAGCGGGGGGCCTGCCGGCTGGACCGGGTCGCCGTCACCGTGCTGGACGAGGCCGACCAGATGGCCGACATGGGTTTCATGCCGCAGGTGACCGCGCTGCTCGACCAAGTTCCCGCGAGCGGCCAGCGGTTGCTGTTCTCGGCCACGCTGGACCGTAACATCGACCTCCTGGTACGCCGCTACCTGCACGACCCCGTGGTGCACTCGGTCGACCCGTCCGGGGGAGCCGTCACCACCATGGAGCACCACCTGCTGCACGTACGCGACGCCGACAAGGACGACGCCGCGACCGAGATCGCCGCCCGCGACGGACGCGTGCTCATGTTCCTGGACACCAAGCACGCGGTGGACCGGCTCACCGAGCACCTGCTGTCCGTCGGGGTACGAGCCTCGGCCCTGCACGGCGGCAAGTCCCAGTCGCAGCGCAACCGGACGCTCGCCCAGTTCAAGGACGGCCATGTCACGGTCCTGGTGGCGACCAACGTCGCCGCCCGCGGAATCCACGTCACGGGCCTCGACCTCGTCGTGAACGTCGACCCTCCCGGCGACCACAAGGACTACCTCCACCGCGGCGGCCGTACCGCACGCGCCGGCGAGTCCGGCACCGTCGTCACCCTCGTGCTGCCGCACCAGCGGCGCGCAGTGGACCGTCTGATGGCCGACGCCGGCATCGCTCCGCGCACCGCCCGGATCCGCCCGGGCGAGGCGGAGCTTCGGCGCATCACCGGCGCCCGGATCCCCTCCGGCGTTCCCGTCGTCCTCGCCGCACCGGTCGAAGGACGACGATCCGAGGGCAAGGGATCCGTCGGCCGGCATCACAGGAGCCGGGCCGCCGCCCGGGGCCGTCGGCCTGCACCGAGGAACAACCCCTAGCTCAAGCCTGAGGAAGCGCTCCCTGCGGTCGGGACGGGCCGTCGCCCGTGCTGCCCGCCCCGACGAAGAGGTGAAGCCCTTGACGACGTTTCCGCCCCGAACGGAGTTGCTCGACAGCGCCGACGGCGCCGGTCCGACCGCCCGCGACGCCATGGATGCTCCCGGGCCGCAGGTCGACGACCACATGGCGGTCGACGTGGCCCTGTCCGTACTCATCGGTGCGCGTGTCCCGCACCTGCTCCTCCGGGACGAGGACGGTCGATGCGCGGGACTGGTCACCCGGGCCCAGCTCGCCGCACACCGCGGCGGCTCGTGGTACAGCGACGGGACACGGCTGCGGGACATCCCACTCGACCGCGGGCCGTTCACCTCGTCCACATCGATACTCGGTGAGGCGGAGGCCGCCATGCGGATCCGGACACTGGACGTGTCCCCCGTGATCGACGAACACGGCTACGCCCTGGGCGTGCTCGCTCTCACGCCCTGACCGTCGTACCGACTCCGCCCGACCAGCCGTCACCCGGTCACCGTCCCCCGGCACTCTCCCCACTTCGTGGAGGCAGCCATGCGCTGTGTCATCGCCCGGTACCCCTTCGACCTGACCAAGATCGAGATCGAACGGTCCATGACCGGCGTCCCGCCCGAACCCGTCAGCGGCGTGTCTGTCACCATCGACCGCCGTGTCTACCCCGTGATGCAGGTCGGGGAAGTGATCACCAGGCAGAACCGCCGTGACTTCACGGTGGCCGAGATGCGCCGGGCGCTGACCCGACTCGGCTTCACCTGCCACGACGGGCGCCCGCTCGCGCCGAGCTGGGAGGCGCGGGCGGACGACGACGCGCTCGGCTGGTGAACGATTCCGAGATCGACGGCAGGTGAATCGTCGTTCGCGGGTTGGAACACCGAAGGATGTGGCACCCGGCTGGTGGCGGGCCGGAGGCGCCAACCGCGTCCCGCAGGCCACGACGGTTCGGCAATGAGCCGCACGGCCCAACGAGGCCCCGGTACGGCCCGCCGGCCCGGTTGTCGTCGCGGGACTGCCCGGCGACAACCGGTGCGGCCGCCCCGAGCCGTACCCCATCCATCCCCTCCCGCACAGAGCGTGGCAGAGGAACCTCTCGGAACTCCGGTGCCGGTGATCATCCGATGAGGGTGCGCAGGGGCTCACCCCGGTTCAATGCCCCGCGCCGATCACTCTGGACTACGGAAACGCCCAGCCGTCAGTCCTTGGGCTTGATTCGCCCGTCGGTCCTCGCTGATCGTCTTGCCGTCGCTCTGCAGGGCGACAAAGCTGGCTTTGAGAAGAAATCGAACAACCTCGGATCAGGAGGAACCCACAGCCCGCCGGTAAAGGATCAAAGGGAGAGGGAGTCATGGCGACGCAGAGTTCCGAGACGTCGGCGACTCCGATGGATGCCGCGCCGACCGTGTCCAGGCAGCCCGACGGTGTCGGGAAGCGGGTCGGGGAGATAGCGGAGATCACCGTCCTCTGGGACGTCGAGCCAGGCGGGGCGGAGCGGTTCCGCCGGCACGCCGACCAGATCCAGGACGATGCCTTTCACTACGAGAAGCTCGTCGGCACTGTCCACGACTTCCGCGTCACGTTCATCAACAACGACACCCAGGCCATAGGCGCGGTCACCTATGACGGTGACTTCAAGCCGTACATAGCAGACATCTTCGCCAACGCGGCGCCGTGGTTCGACGAGATGTTCGAGGGTGTGCTCAAGGGCTACCCCGGGGCGAGCAATCCCGGCATCGTCGACTGGTTGACGCCGAAGATCGTGGAGGCCGACATGTGGTACGCCTCCAATCCGAGCATGACCGTCAAGGACACCGCCAAGGCCCAGAAGGTCTCGGAGGCGTTCAACTCGCTGCTGGACGCGGCGGCCGGCTAGCGGCATGGCTCCCCTCGGTCGTCGCCGCCCCCGCGGCCCGTCCGTCGGAAGGCGACGCGTCCCCGGCAGTCGTGTCCCCTCCCAGGTGCCGCGGCTGTGCCCCTGACGCCTGGAGTACCCATCAGGCGGCCCGGCAACGGCGCCCGGGTGCCGGGCCGGGCCTCTTCAGCGAAGGTCGCACCGTCATGTCCGACCACTTCTCCGGCATGCGAGCCGAGGCCGATCCAGCCATCGACCTCGCCGATCTCTACGCCTTTCCCAGCCCGTCGCGGACCGGCCGGCTCGTCCTCGTCATGGACGTCTTCCCCAATGCCCGCCCAGGGGCTCTGTTCTCCGACGCCGCGAGCTACCGGTTCCTTCTCCGCCCGGTGGCCGTCACGGTGGATCGTCCCGGTTCGCCATTCGAACTCGGCGCCGATGAGTACGCGTTCACCTGCACGTTCTCAGGCCCGGTCGAGTCGGATACCGAGGGAGAGCTGCCGCAGTGGGGAACGTGCGTGGTCCCGGAGGGCGAATCGGTGGCGTTCCAGGTGGACGACGAACGGGGTGGCGAGGGCCAGGGCGTACGCGTCTACGCCGGGCTGCGGCTGGACCCCTTCTTCATGGACGTCGGCAAGGAGGTGGCGACGCGCGCGGAGCGGCGGCTCGCCTTCCTCCCGAAGGGAACCAACACAGCTCAAGATCTCGATGTGCTGAGCATCGTCGTCGAGTTCGACGTCGCCTCCCAGCTCGGGCCGGCCTCGGGGACGGTGTTCGCCGTCGCCGCGGAGACCGTCACGGCCGGTCCCTATCCGCTGCGCCTCGAGCGGCTCGGCCGCCCGGAGGTGAAGAACGTTCTCCTGTCGGAGAACGGGGTCGACACCGCGAACACGGTCGTGGATCTGCGCGATCTCTACAACGAAGAGGATCCCTTCGGGCCGGGGCCGCGCCACCTGGCCGCCTACCGCTCGCGGCTGAACGCCAACCTGGCGTTCTTCGACGGTCTCGACGACAAGACCGACTGGCAGACGGGCCCGGACGGGACGCACCCGCTGACCGACCTGCTGCTCGCCGACTTCCTGGTCGTGGACGTGGCGAGGCCCTATGCCGAGGACAGTTACTTCGAGATCGAGCGCGCTGTGCTGGAGGGGCGGCCGTACGCGTCCTGTGGCGGCCGCTCGCTCGACGACGACGTCATCGACACGCTGTACACACTGATCGTCAACGCTTTCCGCGGCCCGCGGGTCAGCGACGGTGTCGACCGGGCGACCGCTCCGGCCGCCCGTGAGTTCCCGTACCTGGCACCGCCCAACCTCCACCCGCCCGCACCGGTGTCCGTGCCGACGGCCTCCGCAGGCCGATGACAGGCGGCTCCACGGCGGCCGACCGTGTGAGCACCGGGATCAAGCCCGGCCTTTCCGCGGGGCCGGTGACGACGACCGGCGTGATCGCGATGCGCAATCTCGACGCGCGTATCGAGGGCCTGACAGATCAGGCGTCGCGGGAGAGCCTGACCGGCGCCGGATGGGGCGAGTTGGTGGAGCTGACCGCTCTGCGCGGGCATGTGCGGGGCCGTATCGACGAGGCCGAGCACGCCGCGTCGCTGGCCGATGCCTTCGTCGACCGGATGCCGCGCGATCCTCGGTCCCGTGTGGCCCGCGCCAGGCTGGCCGCCTGCTTTCACCGCTTCCCGGCCGCGCTGGCCGATCTCGACGCGGCGGCGGCGCTGGGACTCGATCGGCGAAGCCTGGACGAGGAGCGGGCTGCCGTTCACCAGTCGGCCGGACGGTACGACGCGGCGCTCGCCCTGCACCGGCACGCGCTGTCGCGGCGGCACGACTTCAGCACCCTGGGCGCCCTCGCCCGCTGTCACGCCGAGCGCGGGGAGGCGGCCGATGCCGAAAGCTGGTTCATGGCGGCGAGGCATGGTTACCGCGGAGTGAGTCCCTTGCCGCTCGCGGTGCTCGAATTCCAGTGTGGGCAGGCGTGGCTGTACAGGGACAGTCCGGCACATGCGCGCCCCTGGCTGGAGTCGGCGACCCGCCGGCTGCCGTCCTACGTGCCGGCGCAGGCCCGTCTGGCCGGAATCGACGCCGGCCAGGGCGACGCCGCCGTGGCGGTCGGGGAGCTGCGCCGGATCGCGCTCGACAGTGACGATCCGTACTACGAGGCTCAGCTCGCCGGCGTCCTGGGCGAGAGAGGGGAGTGGGGCGAGGCGCGGTTCTGGCGTGCCCGGGCCGCCGCTCACTACGAGAGCTTGCTGGCGCGCCACCCCGAAGCGTATGCCGATCACGCGGCGGAGTTCTGGCTCACGGTGGGCGGCGACCCTCGGCGGGCCCTTCGGCTGGCGCTGTGGAACCTCGCGCTTCGGCCCACTCCGCGTGCCCGCGCCCTCGTCGAACGGGCGAGACGCCGTGTCGGAGAGCAGCAAGAGAACCAGCGATTGGTACAAATCGGCCGACGCTTCGCCGAGGGGATGACATGACGACGGTTGACGGCCCACCTCTGCAACTCGACGACATCCAAGGCATCGTGCTGCGCACCCGGCCGTCCCCGTACGTCGGCACCTACATCCTGCTGCGGGTGGACGACCCCCGCGCCGGCCGTGAGCTGATGGGCCGCCTGGCCGGACTGGTCGACTCCGCCGCCAACTGGTGGCAGCCGCCCCTGCCGGCGCTCCTCAACGTCGCGGTGACCCACCGGGGGCTCGAAGCGCTCCAGGTGCCGCCCACCTCCCTGAACAGCTTCCCGGAGGAGTTCCGGCAGGGCATGGCGGCACGGGCCGAGTTCCTGGGCGACACCGGCGAGAGCGCGCCCGCGCACTGGGAACCGCCCTTCGGCACCGGTCAGGTGCACATCATGCTGTCCCTCGTCGCCGCCGACCAGGAGTCGCTGGCGGTCGTCCTCGAACGGGCCCGGCAGGCGCGCGTGCAGCTCCCGGGCGTGCAGGTGGTGTACCGGCAGGAGCTGTACCAGCTGTCCTCGGGGCGTACCAGCTTCGGCTACAAGGACGGCATCAGCAATCCCGCGGTGGAAGGCAGCGGCGCGGACAACCCGCCGGGTGGCGGTCCCACCCTCAAGGCGGGTGAGTTCGTGCTGGGCTATCCCGACGAGACGGGGAACCTGCCGCCGATGCCGGAGCCGGATGTGCTGGGACGCAACGGTACGTTCGTCGTGTGGCGGAAGCTGCACACGCGCGTCGCCGCCTTCCGCCGGTACCTCCGCGACAACGCCGAGAGCCCGGAAGAGGAGTCGCTGCTCGCCGCGAAGATCGTAGGGCGCTGGCCGAGCGGAGCCCCCTTGATCCTCGCGCCCGAGTCGGACGATCCGGACCTGGGCGCGGACGAGCAGCGCAACAACGACTTCGACTACGCGTCCGATCCGCGTGGGGCGGTCTGCCCGCACGGTGCCCACGCCAGGCGTGCCAATCCGCGCGATTCGGAGATCATCGGGGACGTCGACCTCCACCGGCTGATCCGGCGGAGCACCAGTTACGGGCCGCCGCTGCCCGCCGGCACCGTGGACGACGACGGTGCCGACCGCGGCATCGTGTTCATCGCCGTCAACGCGCACCTCGACCGCCAGTTCGAGTTCGTGAAGTCGCAATGGTTCAACGACGGCAACTTCACCGGTCTCGACGTGGAGAAGGATCTGCTCACCGGCGACAACGACGGCTCGGGCGTCTTCACGATCCCGCAGCACCCCGTACGGCGCCGCCTGCACGGTGTCGAGCGCTTCGTCACGACGCGGGGCGGCGAATACTTCTTCCTCCCCAGCCTCAGCGCACTCCGCTGGCTGGCCGATCCGGGCACCTGACCCGATCCATGCACCGGCGGGCTTCTGGCTTGAGATCCAGGAGGGCGGTCGGCTCGCTGACCCGGTCCGAGAGACAGGAGGTGATCGACATGGACGTACGGCCCATCCTTGTCACCGGCGTGGGTGGCACCGTCGGCGGAGTCGGACGCATGGTCTTGGACCATGTACGGGCGCGGGGTGTGCCGGTGCGGGCTCTGGCGCATCACGACGACGAGCGGGCCACGGCGCTGCGGGCCCTGGGCGGGGTGGAGGTGGTGGTCGGCGATCTCACGCGTGGCGCCGACGTGGTGGAGGCACTCGCGGGCTGCCGCCGGGCCTACTTCGGGATGGGTGTGTCACCGGCGTACCTGGAGGCCGCCACGACGGTCGCGGCGGCCGCCCGGGACAGTGGCGACCTCGATCTGCTGGTGAGCATCTCGCAGATGACGGTGTCTCAGATGAGCCTCACCAGCGCTGCCGAATCCCGCCAGCAGCGGCTGCACTGGCTGTCCGAGCACGTCCTCGACTGGTCGGAGGTACCGGTCGTGCACGTGCGGCCCACGGTGTTCATGGAGAATCCGCTCTTCGCCCTGGTCGCCGCCGCCTCGGCCCGGCGGGACGGCACCATCCGCCTCCCGTTCGGCTCCGCCCGGACCTCCCCGGTCGCCGCGGCCGACGTGGCAGAGGTGATCGCCCATCTCCTGCTCGCCCCGTCCTCGCCGCCCCGCCGGGTCTACGAACTGACCGGGGCGCGCTCGCGCGACATGGCAGCCGTCGCCGCCGAATTCTCGGCAGCCCTCGGCCGTCCCGTGACCTACGTCGACGTGCCGTACCAGGAGTGGCTGGAGGACGACCTGAAGAGGCAGAACCTGCCGCCCCACACCTTCGAGCACATCGCCACCATGGCACGGCTGCACCGCGACAACCGCTACGACCGGACCACGAACGACATCCCCGAACTCCTCGGACGCCCACCCCTGGGCTTCGACCATCTCCTGCGGAACACACCTGCCGCGTAGCACCACTGCCGCGCTCGCACACTCCGCGTGAGCGCAGCGGTCGTACCGATCCGTTGCGCTCAAGGCCCTCGACCGGGTCGCCGCTCTCGAACCGAAGTCTCCGGCGCCGGGGCGGCCGGCCCGCACCGGTGCCGGGTGTCCGGGCCACCGAGAGGCGGGCTTCGCGCCGGCTGCGCGGCGACAAGCCTCTCAGGGGCGGCCGACGGCGGTCCGTGTGTCGCCGTGGGCCTTCTCGAGGCGCAGGGCCGCCTCCTCGGCCGTGCAGTGGGCGAGGAGCATGACGATGGCGGTCTTGGCGTGGCCGTCGGCGGCCCGCAGCGCGTCGGCGGCGGTGTCGGGGTCGGCGCCGGTCGCCTGGACGACGATGCGGCGGGCCCGGTCGACCAGTTTCTCGTTGCTGGCCTTGACGTCGACCATGAGGTTTCCGTACGCCTTGCCCAGACGCACCATCGAGGCGGTGGAGAGCATGTTGCAGACCATCTTCTCGGCGGTGCCGGCCTTGAGCCGGGTCGACCCCGTGAGGACCTCGGGGCCGGTGGGGACCTCGATCGGGATGTCGGCGTACCGGCTGACGACCGCGTCGCGGTTGCAGGCGACCGACACCGTGACGGCACCCTTGCCCGCAGCGTGCCGCAGACCGCCGACGACGTAGGGGGTGCGGCCGCTGGCGGCGAGCCCGACGACCGTGTCCCGGTCGTTCACCCCGATCTCGTCGAGGTCGGCGACCGCCCTCATCGGCTCGTCCTCCGCCCCCTCCACCGCGACGACGAAGGCGCCCGGGCCGCCGGAGAGCAACCCCACGACCTGTTCGGGGGAGGTGCCGAAGGTCGGCGGGCACTCGACGGCGTCGAGCAGGCCGATGCGGCCGCTGGTGCCGGCGCCGAGGTAGATCAGCCGCCCGCCCCGCCGCAGGGACCCGGTGATCGCCTCGACGGCGGCCCCGATCCGAGGGAGGGCGTCACGTACCGCGTCGACGGCGGTGCGGTCCTCGTCGTTCATGACCGAGAGCAGCTCGGTGACCGGCATGCGGTCCAGATCAGCGGTCCGCTCGTTGCGGGTCTCGGTGCCGAGTGTGCTGAGGTCCACGGCGAGGCCGTCCTTTCGGGGGTGGTGCTCAAGGGTGGTGCCGGAGGGTGAGCGCGGGGCCGGCGGTCAGTCGCCGGTCGGTGTGCGGCGCTGCGACGGCTGGCGCCTGCGGCGCTGGACCGCGCCGTAGGTCTTCTCCAGCGCCGCGGTCGTGACCTCGTAGGACCGCTGCGCGACGCCGACGAACAGGCAGTCGATGAGCGCGAGTTGGGCGATACGGCTGACCGTCGCGCCGGAGCGGAACGGCGTCTCCCGTGCGCTGGTCGTCAGCACGAGGTCCGCGCTCTGCGCGAGGGCGGAGCGCGGGACGTTGGTGAGGGCGATCGTGGTGGCGCCGCGTTCGGCGGCGGCCTGCAGGGGCTCGACGGTGTCCTCGGTCTCTCCGGAGTGGGAGATCGCGAGGGCCACGTCGCCGGGGCCGAGGAGGGCGGCGGCGGTGAGCGCGGCGTGCCGGTCGGTCCAGATGAACGCCATGCGGCCGATGCGGTGGAGCTTCTGGTGCAGGTCCTGGCCGACGAACGCGCTGGCGCCGACGCCGAAGATGTCGATCCTGCACGCTCCGGACACGGCCTCCACGGCCCGGTCCAGCACCTCGACGTCCACCCCCGCCCCGGTGTCCTCCAGGGCGCGCACCTCGTTGTAGATGATCTTGCTGATGATCTCGCCCAGGGTGTCGGTGGCACTGATGTCGGTGCCCGGTGCCGGGCGATCGCCGCTGAGAGCGTGCTCGCGGGCGGCCGCGGCGGCCAACGCGAGGCGCAGTTGCGGGTAGTTGGTGATCTCGATGGCCCGACAGAAGCGCATCACCGTCGCCCCCGAGGTCTCGGCCCGCTTGGCGAGTGCGCCGATGGACAGTTCCGCCGCCTGCGCCGGGTCGGCCAGGACGGCCTCGGCCACCCGCCGCTCCGACGGCGCCAGGGACGGCAGGGCCGTCCGGATGCGCGCCAGGGTCCCGGTGGCGGAGGTGTCCTCCATGGGGCGGTCCGGTATGCGAGGTGTTTCGGTGCGGGCCATGGGCCGTTCCTCCTGAGTGGGTGGTGCCACCGTAACCACGCCCTCGGCCGTGCGTCAAAAAGTTACGGCCCGAATCATGCAACGTTACTTATTGACATCCGGAGTCCGTCGTTCTGATACTCGCTGAATCGTGCTCCGTGCCGGTCTCCGGCTTCGGGCCGTCCCCGTGGCGGGCCCGCGCGACACATCCCCGATGACACGAAGGCGTGCCGTATGACAGCAGTAGTCGCGGTGGACCTGGGCAAGACCGGCTGCCGTGCCGCGTTGTGGAACGGCGGTGACGGCCCTCCCCCGCAGGTTCACGAAGTGCCCGGCGCCCCCGGGCTCGCCGCGGAGAACGGAGTGGCGGCCGCCCGCGCCGCCGTCCTCGCCGCCGTATGCCCCCTCCTCGAACGGGAGCCACGGCCTGCCGCGGTCTGTGTCGGCGCCGCGGGAGCGGCGGCCGCACCCGAGGCGGCCCGCGCGCTGGCCGGCCTGCTCCTCGCGGACCTGCCCGCGGACGAGGTGGCCGTCACCAGCGACGCCGTCACCGCCCACGCGGGCGCCCTCGGCGGCCGCACCGGCGTGGTGCTCGCGATCGGCACCGGGTCCGTCGCGATCGGCATCGGGGACGACGGGTCGTACGCCCGCGTCGACGGGTGGGGGCCCTGGCTCGGCGACGAGGGCAGTGGCGCCTGGATCGGCGCGGCCGGGCTGCGGGCCGCACTGCGGGCCCACGACGGTCGCGGGCCGGACACCGCGCTCCTGGCCGCCGCCGTCGAACGCTTCGGCGACCCGGACCAGCTGCCTGTGGCCGTCGGCCAGGGCGGCAACCCGGCCCGCGCCGCCGCGTCCTTCGCGCCGGACGTCGCGCGCCTGGCCGCCGCGGGCGACACCGCCGCGTCGGCGATCGTCCGGGACGCCGCAGCCGCTCTCGGCGAGGCCGTGCTCGCCGCCGCCCGGCGGATCGGCGGCGACGCCCCGTCCGTCACCGTCACGGGCGGGCTCACGGGCCTGGGCGAGCCGCTCCTCGGGCCGTTGCGCTCGGCACTGGCCCGCTCCCCGCGTCCGCTCCGTCTGCGCTCCCCGCTCGGTCAACCGCTGGACGGTGCGCGCCTGCTGGCGCTTCAGGCCCGCGCGCCGCACGAGCCCCACGTCGTCCGCGTGCGACGGGCGGCACCCTTCTCCCCTGTCCCCACCTCGCCGGTTCCCCCGCCGGCCCTTGCCTAGGAGTGACCGTGCGTCAACTCGACCTCGTGGTGATCGTCGCCTATCTGGTGGCGATCGCCGTGATCGGACTACGTCTGGCCGGCCGGCAGAGCACCTCGAAGGACTACTTCGTCGGCGAAGGCAGCATGCCGTGGTGGACGGTCTCGTTCTCCGTGGTGGCCACCGAGACCAGCGTGCTCACCGTCATCAGCGTGCCCGGCGGCGCGTACAGCGGGCAGGGCTTCGGGAACGTCGAACTGGCCCTCGGCTACGTCATCGGCCGCGTCGTCGTGGCCACCGTGCTGATCCCCCTGTACAAGCGCGGTGGCTTCGTCAGCGCCTACCAGTACCTGGGCAGCCGATTCGGGCGGAAGCTGCAGGGGCTCGCCTCGGTGACGTTCGTCTTCACCCGGCTCCTCGCGGAGGGCGTCCGGCTGTTCGCCTCCGCCATCCCGATCAAACTGCTGCTCGACGAGTTCGGTGTGCACGCGAGCTACCGCGCCATCATCATCGTGCTCACCCTGATCACCGTCGTCTACACCTACCTCGGCGGCATCAAGGCCGTCATCTGGACCGACGCCATCCAGATGGGCCTGTACCTGGGCGGCGCGATCCTCGCCATCGCCGTGCTGTCCGGCCACGTCGGCGGCTCCGGCTTCTCGCAGGCGCTGCACAGCGGTCACTTCAAGCTGTTCGACACCGACTTCTCCCTGGCGCACGTACTGACCAGCCCGTTCGCCCTGCCCACCGCGATCGTCGGCGGCGCCATCTTCGCCATGGCCAGCCACGGCTCCGACCAGCTGATCGTCCAGCGGGTCCTGGCCACCCGCTCGCTGCGCGACGGCCAGAAGGCCATCATCGCCTCCGGCGTCTTCGTCATCCTCCAGTTCGCCGCGTTCTCCCTCGTCGGCGCCCTGCTGTGGTCGTACAACCAGGGCAAGGACTTCAAGGCACTGGGCCTGAGCAGCTCCGACAACCTCTACCCGGACTTCATCCTGCACGGACTGCCGGTGGTGATCTCCGGTCTGCTCGTCGCGGGCATCCTGGGCGCCGCGATGGGCTCCCTGTCCTCGGCGCTGAACTCCATGTCGAACTCGGCGGTCTCCGACATCATCCACAGCTTCTTCCGCAGCACGCCGTCCGAGGAGTCGCTGCTGAAGCTCGCCCGGGTGATGACGCTGGTGTGGGCGGTGCTGATGGCGGTCTTCGCCTGCGCCTTCAGCACGAGCACCGGCAACGTGTATCTGACGGGTCTGACGATCGCGGGCTACACCTACGGCGCCCTGCTCGGCGCGTTCCTGCTCGGGCGCATCGTGCGGCGCGCAGGCGAGATCGACTCCGTCGTGGCGTTCCTGGTGACGGTCGGCGTGATGACGTACATCGTGCGCTCCGTCAAGATCGACGTCACCGTGGCCGGTGCCACCGTGCCGACCGCCATCGCCGCGCAGTGGCTCGTCCCGATCGGTGTCGTGATCACCCTGGCCGTCGGCGGCCTGATGAGCCTGTTCCACCGCGCCCCCGAGACCGCCGTGATCCCCGTCGCCGACGACGAGAAGGGCTCCGGCTCCGAGCCCGTCGCCACGGCCGCGGGCCTCGACTGACGGCGCACAGCCCCATTCGGGTGCGGAGTCGCCTCGGCGGCGCCGCACCCGGGGGGGGGGGCGCCGCCCCCCCCCCCCCCCCCCCCCGCGGGCGCCCCCCCGCCCCCCGCCCCCCCCCCCTGGGGGGGGGGCGCCCCCGGCGCCCCCCCCCCCCCCCGGCCCCCGCCCCGCCCGCCCCGACACTCCCAGGGAGAAGCCATGCCGCAGCATCGACCGGCCCCGCCCGCCCGGCGCAAGAGGCACCGGGGGGCTCCGTGCGCGTGATCGGCCTGATGTCGGGCACCTCCTACGACGCCATCGAGGCGGCCGCCGCGGACCTCGCCCTGGACGGCGACACCCTGCTCCTGCGGCCCCTCGGACACCTGTCCGTCCCCTATCCGGACGATCTGAGGGACCTGATCGGCGCCACCCTGCCGCCGGCCGCCACCACCACACAGGCCGTCTGCGCCCTGGACACCGGCGTCGGCCGGGCCTTCGCCGACGCCGCCGGACGCGCGCTGCGCGAGGTGTGCGACGGCGCCGCCGACCTCGTGGTCTCGCACGGGCAGACCATGCACCACTGGGTCGAGGACGGCACCGTCCGCGGCACGCTCCAGCTCGGCCAGCCGGCCTGGATCGCCGAGGCCACCGGGCTCCCGGTCGTGTCCGACCTGCGCAGCCGGGACGTGGCGGCGGGCGGGCAGGGCGCCCCGCTGGTCGGCATGACCGACACCCTGCTGCTGCGCGCCCTGCCCGGCACGCCCGCCGCGCTGAACCTCGGCGGCATCGCCAACGTCACCGTCCTCGCCCCCGGCGCCGAACCGCTGGCCTTCGACACGGGCCCCGCCAACGCCCTGCTGGACGCGGCCGTACGGCACTTCACCGGCGGCACCGCCGGCTACGACGAGGACGGACGCAGGGCCGCCGCCGGCCGGACCAGCCCCCGCCTGCTGCGCGCCCTCCTGGACGACCCCTACTACCGCAGGCCCGCGCCGAAGACCACCGGCAAGGAGCACTTCCACCTGCCCTACCTGCAACGGGCGCTGGAGGCCGAACCCACCCCGGACCCCGACGACGTCGTGGCCACGCTCACCCGGCTCACCGCCGTCACCGTCGCGGACGCCTGCCGCGGGCACGGGGTCACCGAACTGGTCGTCTCCGGTGGCGGCACCCGCAACCCGGTGCTCATGCGCATGATCGCGGAGGAACTGCCCGGCGTGCGGCTGCGCCCCAGTGACGACCTGGGCCTGCCCTCCGACGCCAAGGAGGCCCTGGCCTTCGCCGTCCTCGGCTTCCTCACGGTGCACGGGCTGCCCGGCACCCTGCCGTCGGGCACCGGCGCCCGACGGGCCACGCTGCTCGGCAGCATCACCCCCGGTTCGGCGCCGCTGCGCCTGCCCGAACCCGCCGCGCAGGCGCCCCGCCTGCTGCGCGTCGACCGCCACCCCCACTGAACCAGTCCAGCAGCGAGGATCCATGACCCCCACCGCCGCCACCCCTCCCGCCGCACCGGCACCGGCCACCGCCGAGCGGGCCGCCGACCTGGGCGAGCTGCTGTCCTCGTGCGTCGGCGACCCGGCCCGGGTGACCACCGACGTGCCCCGCAGGGTCGCCGCCGCGCACGACGCGTCGCCGTACCTCTTCACGCCGCGGGCCGTCGTGCGCGCCGCGTCCGCCGCCGAGGTGGGCGCGCTGATGGCCGGGGCCCGTGCGGCCGGGGTGCCGCTCACGCTGCGGTCGGGCGGCACCAGCCTGTCCGGGCAGGCGGGCGGCGACGGCATCCTCGTGGACGTCCGCAGCCACTGGCGCGCCGCCGAGGTCCTCGACGACGGACTGCGCATCCGCCTCCAGCCCGGACTGACGGTACGTCAGGCCAACGCGCGGCTTGCCCGGTACGGGCGCAGGCTCGGCCCCGACCCGGCCAGCGAGTCCGCGTGCACCATCGGCGGTCTGGTCGCCAACAACTCCAGCGGCATGAACTGCGGCACGCGGGACAACGCCTACCGGACCATGGAGTCCCTGCAGTTCGTGCTGCCGTCGGGCACCGTGGTCGACACCGCGGCACCCGACGCGGACGAGGCGCTGCGTGCCCGTGAGCCCGAACTGCACGCGGGGCTCCTCGCGTTGCGCGATCGCGTCCGCGCCTCGGCCGGCTCCCGGGCCACCGTCGAGCGGCTGTTCTCGATGAAGAACACCATGGGCTACGGCCTCAACTCGTTCCTGGACCACACCGAGCCCGCCGACATCCTCGCCCACCTCATGATCGGCAGTGAGGGCACCCTCGGCTTCGTCGGCGAGGCCGTGTTCCGCACCGTGCCCGTCCTGCCGCACACCGCCACCGGTCTGCTGGTGCTGCCCGGCCTCGCCGAGGCCACCGACGCCCTGCCCGCGCTGCTGGCGGCCGGCGCCCGCACCGCCGAACTCCTCGACGCGGCCTCGCTGCGGGTGGCGCAGCGGTCCCCGGACCCCGTGGACGAACTTCGAGGTCTGCGTGTCGAGCGACACGCGGCCCTGCTGGTGGAGTTCGCCGAGGACAGCGCCGAGGAGCTGGAGGCGACGGTGGCCGCGGCCCGGCCGGCCCTGGACCGCCTGCCCGCCGTCACCGGGACCGCGCTCGTCCGCGACCCGCGCGTCCGGGCCCGCCTCTGGCACCTGCGCAAGGGCCTGTACACGGCGGTCGCGGGAGCACGCCGGCCCGGCACCACCGCGCTCCTCGAGGACATCGCGGTGCCCATGGAGCGGCTCACCCGCACCTGCGAGGGCCTGATCGGCCTCTTCGGCCGGCACGGCTACCAGGACGCGGTGATCTTCGGCCACGCCCGCGACGGCAACCTGCACTTCATGCTCACCCAGGACTTCGACTCCGCCCCGGAGATCGAGCGCTACGCCCGGTTCACCGACGCCATGGTCGGCCTCGTCCTGGACGCCGGCGGCACGCTGAAGGCCGAACACGGCACCGGCCGGGCGATGGCCCCCTTCGTCCGCCGCCAGTACGGCGACGAACTGTACGACGTCATGCGGGAGTTGAAGCGGCTGTGCGACCCTCACGGCGTGCTCAACCCGGGTGTCCTCCTGGAGGACGACCCGGCCGCGCACCTGCGCAGCCTCAAGAGCGTGCCCGAGATCGACCCCGCCGTCGACGCGTGCGTCGAGTGCGGCTACTGCGAGCCCGTCTGCCCCACGGCGGACGCCACCACCACACCGCGTCAGCGCATCGCCCTCCAGCGCGAGATCGCGCTCGCCACCGCCGCCGGCGACGACGAACGCCGCCGTGCCCTGGAAGCCGACTACGCCTACGCGGCCGTCGACAGCTGCGCCGCCGACAGCCTCTGCGTGACCGCGTGCCCGGTCACCATCGACACAGGCGCGGTGATGAAGCGCCTGCGCGCCGAACGCCACGGCGCCACCGCACAGCGCGCCGGCAGCGCGACGGCCCGGCACTGGCAGGCCGCGGTCAAGGGTGTGCGCGTCGCGCTCGGCACGGCGCACGCCGCGCCCGCCCCGGCCGTACGCGCCGCGACCGGCGCCCTGCGCCGGCTGGGAGCTGGGGAACTGGTGCCCGCCTGGGCCGACGACATCCCGCGCGGCGGCCCGGCCCGGCCCGGCCCGCGGCGGCCCGCCGGGGCACGGGCGGTGTTCTTCGCCGCCTGCATCGGCAGCGTCTTCGCCGCGGAGGGCGCCTCCGACGGGGCGGCGGCGGCCTTCCTGAGGCTGTGCGACCGCGCGGGCGTACCCGTCGTGGTGCCGGAGGGGCTGTCCGGCCTGTGCTGCGGCACCCCCTGGCAGTCCAAGGGCTACACCGCCGGGCACCGCACCATGGCCGCCCGCACGCTTCAGGCGCTGTGGGAGGCGAGCGACCACGGCCGGCTGCCCGTGGTCTGCGACGCGTCCTCCTGCACCCACGGTCTGGGGCAACTGCCCGGCGCCCTGCCGGAGTCCGACCGTGCCCGCTTCGCCGCCCTGCGCTTCGTCGACAGCGTCGCCTTCACGGCCGAGCACCTGCTTCCCGCGCTGCCCGAGCCACGCCGCCTGGGCAGCCTCGCCCTGCACCCCACCTGCTCCACCGTGCACCTGGGCCTCGACGGCGCCCTGCGCACCGTGGCCGCGGCGGTGAGCGACGAGGTCACCGTGCCCGACAGCTGGGGCTGCTGCGCGTTCGCCGGCGACCGCGGCCTGCTGCACCCGGAGATCACCGCGAGCGCCACCGCCGCCCAGGCCGCCGAGATCACCGCGGGCACCTACGACGTGTACGCCTCCTGCAACCGGACCTGCGAGATGGGCATGACCCGCGCCACCGGCCGCCCCTACCGGCACGTGCTGGAACTCCTCGACGAGGCGACCGCCTGAGCCGCGACTGGCTCCACTGGACCGACCGCGGCGCGCCACCGGGAGGGAACACGCTCAACCGAGCCGCGCTCCCGGCAGCGGCAGCGGGAGCGGGAGCGCCGGGCGAGCCCACTGGCGGGGATCGCAGCTCTCAGCAGCCGCTGAACGCTCGGCACCGTGGGCATGCCTCGTGTATACCTGCATGTATGGGTGCGGGGCGTGTGCCGGTGGACCGCCTCCCGGAGCAGCAGTTGGGCCGCAGGCTGGTGGCGATCCCTCTTGCGCTGATCGTCGTGATCACCCTGGTGGACATCCATTCCCCGCCGGACGTCCATCTGGGCCCCTTGCTGGTGATCGCGCCGGCCCTCACCGCGTCCCTGGCCGGGCCGCGGCTGACCGCCCTGGTCGGGGCACTGGCTGTGGCCGCGCAGGTGCTCATCGCCGTGTTCCACGGCGGACTGACCACGCCCAACCACCTCTCGCAGATCGCCGCCCTGACCGTGTTGTCCGCTCTGGTCGTCTTCGTCTGCCACGTGCGCGAGCGGCGCAGCAGGGAACTGAAGCGGGCACGGTCGGTGGCCGAGACGGCTCAGCTCGTACTGCTGCGGCCACCACGGCGCCGGATCGGGCCGCTGCGGGTGGCCTGGCTGTACCTGGCGGCCGAGGACGAGACCCGCATCGGCGGCGACCTGTTCGCGCTCGCCCGCTCCGACCGCGGCACCCGGTTGATCATCGGCGACGTCCGGGGCAAGGGACTGGCCGCCATCGGTGAGGCGTCCATGGTGCTGGGCGCGTTCCGTGAGGGCGCGCACCGCTACGACACCCTGCCCGATCTTGCCGCGGGCCTGGAGGTGAGCGTCTGCAGAGGCCTGGAGGACGTCGCGGACACCGAGCACGATGTGGGCGAGCACTTCATCACCGCCCTGCTGCTCGACGTGCCCGACCACGGCACACAGGTCGAGATGGTCAACCTGGGCCACCCCCCGCCCCTGCTGCTGCATGACGGCCAGGTCACCGTCCTGCACGCACGCCGCCCCGTGCCCCCGCTGGGCATGTGCGAACTGCCCGCCCCCAGCCACCGCGCCGACCCTTTCACCTTCGAGGACGGCGACATGCTGCTGCTCTACACCGACGGTGTCATCGAAGCCCGCTCGCCCAAGGGAGCCTTCTATCCCCTCGCCGAGCGCGCCGCCTCCGCCCCCAGGTCCGGGCCCGAGGCCCTGATCCGGCACCTCCACCACGACCTGCTGGACCACGTCGGCCACGACCCCGGAGACGACGCCGCTCTCCTGGCCCTCGAACGCTACGGCGCCCACCACCTCCACCGGCCGCACACCCCGGCTCGCCCCCTCGAAGGCCGCCGTCGACCCGGCTCCGACGCGGAGCCGGTTCCCAGGGGCCCTTCCTGAGTCCTGCAGCCACCGGCCTCCTTCGCCCGGCCGAGGAAATCGGCACGGGAGCGGAAAGGACGTCCTTTCTCTCACGTCTGTCGTACGGGGTGCTCTGCGTGTTTCATGGAGGTGTGGCCTGCGGTGCGCGACCATACGGGAAAGGAACACCGAGACAGGAAGAAGGACGGGCATGTCCGGCAGTGAAAGCGAGAATCCGGCAATCCCTTCACCGACGCCCACACCGACTCGGCGGCCCAGGACGAACCGTGACTGGTGGCCGAATCAGCTGGACCTTCAGGTTCTCCACCAGCATTCTCCCCGATCCAACCCGATGGACGAGGACTACGACTACGCGCGGGAATTCGCGACCCTCGACGTCGACGCGCTGAAGCGTGACGTCTTCGAGGTGATGACGACGTCCCAGGAGTGGTGGCCTGCCGACTACGGTCACTACGGGCCGCTCTTCATCCGGATGAGCTGGCACGCCGCGGGAACGTACCGCATCGAGGACGGCCGCGGCGGTGGCGGCAGCGGCGCACAGCGCTTCGCCCCTCTCAACAGCTGGCCGGACAACGCGAGCCTGGACAAGGCGCGCCGGCTGCTCTGGCCGGTCAAACAGAAGTACGGCCGGAAGATCTCCTGGGCCGATCTCCTGGTATTCGCGGGAAATTGCGCCATGGAATCCATGGGGTTCAAGACGTTCGGGTTCGGTTTCGGGCGACAGGACATCTGGGAACCCGAGGAGATCTTCTGGGGACCCGAGGACACCTGGCTCGGAGACGAGCGCTACAGCGGCGACAGGGAACTCACCGGTCCCTTCGCCGCCGTACAGATGGGACTGATCTACGTCAATCCGGAGGGGCCCAACGGAAACCCTGACCCGTTGGCCGCCGCCCGGGACGTCCGGGAGACGTTCGGACGCATGGCGATGAACGACGAGGAGACGGTCGCACTCATCGTCGGCGGTCACACCTTCGGCAAGTGCCACGGTGCGGTCGACGCCAGTTACATCGGCCCGGAACCCGAGGCCGCCGCCATCGAGCAGCAGGGCCTCGGCTGGCGGAACACCTACGGCAGCGGCGTCGGCCCCCACGCGCTCACCAGCGGTCTGGAGGGCGCATGGACCACAGAGCCGACCCGGTGGGACAACGGGTACCTGGACAATCTCTACGGGTACGAGTGGGAGCTGACGAGCAGCCCCGCCGGCGCCCACCAGTGGACTCCCTCGGATCCCGCGGCCAGGGACACCGTGCGCGACGCCCATGATCCGTCGAAGCGGCACGCCCCCATGATGCTGACGACGGACCTCGCCCTGAAGGTGGACCCGGTCTACGGTCCGATCACGAAGAGGTTCCACGAGAACCCGGACGAACTGGCGGTGGCGTTCGCCAAGGCCTGGTACAAGCTGCTGCACCGCGACATGGGCCCCGTCTCGCGTTACCTCGGCCCGTGGATTCCCGAGCCGCAGCTGTGGCAGGACCCCGTTCCCGCCGTCGATCACGACCTGGTCGGGGACGAGGACATCGCCGCCCTCAAGGAGCAGATCCTCGCCTCGGGCCTTACCGGCTCCCAGCTGGTCACCACCGCCTGGGCGTCGGCGGCGAGCTTCCGCGGCACGGACAAGCGCGGCGGGGCGAACGGGGCACGCATCCGGCTCGCGCCGCAGAAGGACTGGGAGCTCAACGACCTCCCCGAGGTGACCGAGGTCCTGCGCACGCTCGAGCGGATCCAGCAGGACTTCAACCGCTCCCAGACCGGCGGCACGCGGGTCTCCCTCGCCGACCTGATCGTCCTCGGCGGGTGCGCGGCCGTCGAGCGGGCCGCGAGGGACGCCGGGCACGACATCACGGTTCCGTTCGCCCCCGGGCGTACGGACGCCTCGCAGGAGCAGACCGACGCGGAGTCGTTCGCCGTGCTGGAGCCCAAGGCGGACGCCTTCCGCAACTACCTTCCGGCGGGTGAGAAGCTGTCGCCGGAGACCCTCATGCTGGACCGCGCCAACCTGCTGACGCTGACCGCTCCCGAGATGACGGTGCTGATCGGCGGCATGCGGGCCATGAACACCGGCTTCAAGGGAGCCCCCCACGGCGTCCTCACCCACCGGCCGGGAAGCCTGACCAACGACTTCTTCGTCCATCTGCTCGACATGGGCACGGAGTGGAAGGCGTCGGCCACGGACGAGAACGTGTTCGAGGGCCGGGATCGCGCCACCGGCGAGGTCAAGTGGACCGCCACCCCCGTCGACCTGATCTTCGGTGCGCACTCCCAGCTCCGGGCGGTGTCGGAGGTCTACGCGGCCCGGGACGCGGGAGAGAAGTTCGTACGTGACTTCGTGGCGGCGTGGGACAAGGTGATGAACCTCGACCGGTTCGACCTCGCCTGAGTCCGACGTCCCGGTCGGCCCTCACCGGCCGACCGGGACGTGGCGGAGCCCGGCCCTCGGCGGTGCGGGGCCGGGTGCCGGTGGCCCCCCGCAGGTCGACCGCGGGTGTGCGTGGGCGATGCTGTGGGCTGTGAGAGGTGATCTGCGCCGAGCCGGCGCCGGACCCGGGGACGGAGAAGGAGACGGTGACGTCGACGGGGGCGCCCGTACGGCGTCCGCTCCCCCGCCGCTCCCCGCCGGGCGCGCGCACCGGCCGGGCCGCTCCCGGCTGCGGCGGTGGCTGCGGCGCGCCGCGCTGGGCTGTGCCGTCGTACTGGTGACCGTCACGACGGCCTCGTTCGTCTACAACGGCGTCACGGCCGGGCGCGCCGCGCCGCCGCGCGGGCTCAGGTACGTGCAGGCCGCCGACATCCGCACGCGGTACCAGACCTGGGGCACGGCGGGCCCGCCGGTCGTCCTGGTGCACGGCGCCTTCGAATCCGTGGACACCTGGTCGCGCCTCGCCCCGCTGCTCGCCCGCGGCCACCGCGTGTACGCGCTCGACCTGACGGGCGACGGATACAGCGAGCGCCACGGCCCGTACACCGTCGACCATTTCACCCGGCAGTTGCTGGGCTTCCTGGACGCCATGCGCCTCGGCGGTCCGGGCGAGCGCCCGCTGCTGGTGGGGCATTCCAGCGGAGCCGCCGTGGTCACCGAGGCGGCGTTGCGGGCCCCCGGCCGGCTGGGCGGTGTGATGCTCCTCGACGGCGACGCGCTGGACACGGGTGCCGGGCCGCCGCCGTTCGTCCGGTACGTGCTGATCGACCCGTACCGGACCAGCCTGCTGCGGCTCGGGCTCGGCATCGACGCGGTGATCCGCAGGGTGTACGACGCTCAGTGCGGCCCCGCCTGTCCGCGGCTGGACGCCGCCGGTCTGGATCAGTGGCGGCGCCCGCTCCGGGTGCCGGGCGCGGAGAAGGCTCTCTGGAGCATGCTGGCCGCGGGCGTGCCGGGGCTGCCCGCGGACCGGGTCGCCCGGCTCGCCGGGGTGCGCCTGCCCAAGTCGGTGGTGTTCGGTGCCCAGGACGACGTGTTCACCCGGCGGACTCCGCAGGAGACCGCCCGGCGCATCGGCGCACCGCCCGCGACGCTCATCCCGGGCGCCCGGCACCTGACGCTGATCTCCAGCCCCGAGGCGGTCGCGGCGGCCGTGGACCGCCTGCTCCCCCCGGACGGTCCGAATGAGGCGCCCAGGTTCGATCGGTGAGCATTTCGTCAGCGGAAAATTCGCTGGAAATCGCTTGCCAGGTTTATCGCGCGGACCGTCCGAGATATTCTGTAGAATTGTGATCTGGGAAATACTGGGCCTGGGTTTTGTACTCAGTCTGGACAATTTCCGGGTATCGATCGCGCTCGGCACGGTCCCCTTCGGCTGGAAGCGCGCGGTGCAGGTCGCGCTGACCTTCGGGCTGTGGGACACGGTCATGCCGCTGGTCGGGCTGTTGATCGGTCACCAGATCGGGGAGTCCGTCGGGGACGTCGCCGATGTGGTGGGTGCGGCCGCGCTCGGCGGGTACGGTCTCTACCTCGTCATCTCCTCTCTCCGCAACCCCGAGCCGGAGGAGCTGGACTACCCGTGGGCGTTGTTCGGCATCCCGCTGACGCTGAGCCTGGACAACCTGTTCGCCGGGGCGAGTCTGGGGGTTCTCGGGCTCTCGCCGTGGTTCTCGGCCGGCGTCTTCGGCGTCATCACGGCAGTGATGTCGCTGGCCGGGCTGCGGCTCGGGCGGGCCGCGGCGCGCCTCATCCGGATCCGCCCGGACCTGCTGAGCGGGGTGACGCTGATCATCGCGGCCGCGGCGCTGCCGTTGTGGTTCGGCGACTGACCCCCGAGTCAGCCCGGACGGCCGGATCGTGACCGGGCGACAGGTGCCGGACCGGGCCGGTGCGGGCGGGGAACCAGCAAAGGATCGTCGTCCCGCGAACCGGAGTTGGCCGCTTCGACCGCCCGGGCGACCACGTCGTGGTCGGGCGACAGGTGACAGACCGGGTCGGTGCGGGCGGCGTCGCCGGTGAGCAGGAACGCCTGGCAGCGGCACCCGCCGAAGTCCACCTCCCGCCGGGGGCAGCTCCGGCAGGGCTCCGGCATCCAGCCGGTCCCGCGGAACGCGGTCATCACGGGGGCCTCGGCCCAGATCCGCTCCAGCGGGGCCTCCCGCACGCTGGCCCGCGGCAGCGGCAGGGGCTGGGCGGCCGGGCAGGGCAGGACGTCGCCGTTCGGCGTCACGGTCAACTGCCGGGACGCCCAGCCGCCCATGCAGGGCTTCGGGTAGCGGCTGTAGTAGTCGGGGAGGACGTAGACGATGTCCATGCGGTCCCGCAACCGCTCGCCGGCGGCCCGAACGACGCTTTCCGCCGCTTCGAGCTGGGCCCGGCTCGGCAGCAGCGCGGCACGGTTTCGCCAGGCCCAGCCGTAGTACTGGGTGTTGGCCAGCTCCACCCGGTCCGCGCCCACCTCCTCGGCCAGGGCGAGCACGTCGGCGACGCGGTCGATGTTGTGCCGGTGCAGCACCACGTTCATGGTGAGCGGCCAGCCCAGTTCCTTGACCAGGCCCATCGCCTCGATCTTGCGCCGGAAGGAGGGGATACCGGCGATCCGGTCGGACACGGCCGGTTCGTCGGCCTGGATGCTGATCTGCACGTGGTCCAGTCCGGCGGCCCGCAGCTGTTCGGCCCTCGGCCGCGAGAACCCGAGGGCGCTGGTGATGAGGTTGGTGTAGAGGCCCAGGTCGTGGGCGTGCGCCACGAGTTCCACCAGGTCGCGCCGCAGCAGCGGTTCCCCGCCGGACAGGTGGCACTGCAGGACTCCCAGTTCCTCGGCCTCGGTGAACACCCGCAGCCAGTCGTCGGTGCTCAGCTCGTCCCGGTAGCCGGCCAGGTTCAGCGGGTTGGAGCAGTACGGGCAGGCCAGCGGGCAGCGGTAGGTGAGCTCGGCGAGCAGCCCGAGGGGGCTATCCATCGCTGAGCACCACCCAGCGCCGGGCGACGAGCCGGGCCAGGAACCGGCGGACCTCGTCGTCGGGGACGGTCTCGTAGCGCGCTCCCAGTTCGGCCACGATCTCGGCCACGGTGCGCCGCCCGTCGCACAGTTCGAGGATGGCCGCGCCGCTGCCGTTCAGGACCACCACCGTCTCGGGGTGCAGCAGGACCTTGCGCTGCCGGGTGCGGCAGAAGGTGAGCCGTACGTGGGCCGCCAGCCGGGGCCGGTCCGAGCCGTCCACCCCGGCGCCGGGCCGGGTGCTGCCGCTGGTCCGGGTCGTCGCCGCGTGGGTCGGGTCCATGGTGGTCACTCCGGGTAGGCCTGGTCGATGGCGTCCATGAGGCTCCACAGGACGTCGCACTTGAAGGACAGCGCGTCGACGGCGCGCGTCCGGGACTCGGCGGTGAGACAGTGCGCGGTGACCACCTCGAGGGCGTGCTCGCAGTCGCGGGGGGCCTGCTCCAGGCGGGCGCGGAAGTAGGCGAGGCCCTCGGGGGCGATCCACGGGTACCACCGCTCGAACGCGGCGAGCCGCGCCGCCATCAGGTCGGGCGCGAACAACTCGGTGAGCGAGGACGCCACCGCCTCCACCCACGGGCGGGTCCGGGCGAAGTTCACGTAGGCGTCGACGGCGAACCGCACCCCGGGGACCAGGTGCCGGTGGTCCCGGATCTCCTCACGGGTCAGCCCGGCCGCCTCGCCGAGGCGCAGCCACGCCTCGATGCCGCCCTCGCCGGCGGCGGTGCCGTCGTGTTCGGCGATCCGCCGGATCCAGCGGCGACGGACCTCGATGTCGGGGCAGTTGGAGAGGATCGCGGCGTCCTTGCGGGGGATGTTCTCCTGGTAGTAGAAGCGGTTGGCCACCCAGCCCCGGATCTGCCGGCGGCTCAGCCGGCCGGCGTTCATCCGCACGTGGAACGGGTGCTGGTCGTGATAGCGCCGCGAGTGGGCCCGCAGCGTCTCGACGAACTCGTCGGCGCCGGTCGTGGTGGTTGTCGTCGTCACGGCTCTACACCTGGACCTCGAGGCCGTCCACGGCCACTTCCATGCCGCTCTCCTCCACGGTACGCCGCTCGGGTGTGTCCTGAAGGAGGATCGGATTGGTGTTGTTCATGTGCACGAAGATCGTCCGCCCCACGCCCAGCGACGGGAGCTGCGCCAGGCTGCCGTCCGGGCCGTCGACGGGCAGGTGGCCCATCTCCCGGGAGGTCTTGGCGGCCAGGCCGAGCCGTACGAGTTCGTCGTCGCGCCAGCAGGTCCCGTCGATCAGCAGGCACGCGCAGCCCTCGATCTCCCCGCGCACTGCCGCGGTGAGCGACTGCACCCCCGGCAGGTACACCAGGCTTCCCCCGCTGCGCTCGTCGGTCAGCCGGTAGCCCACGACGCGGCCGTGGTCCACCCCGGCTCCGAACCGGTCGCGCTTGGTGGTGGGTACGTCGAACGCCCGGCAGGTCAGCCCGTCCGCCAGGGCGAGGCCGGTGCCGGGGATCACCGCCCGCCATTCGACCGGGCAGTAGCGTTCGAGCGTGCCCAGGATCCCCGATCCGTCGGACAGCGTCTTGCGCACCGCAGGTGTGGCGTACAGCCGCAGGGCGCGGGCCTCGCGCAGCAGGAGCAGGCCCAGCGTGTGGTCCAGCTCGGCGTCGGTGAGCAGCACCGCCTCCAGCGGCGTGGTCCGGTCGTCGCGCGGGTGCAGGCCGGGGAAGTCCTCGATCTGGGTGCGGACGTCGGGCGAGGCGTTGACGAGGAACCACCGGCGGCGGTCGGCGCTGACCGCGACCGACGACTGGGTGCGCGCGGGGCCGGCCCGGGAGCGGACCGCGGCGCACACCGGGCAGCCGCAGTTCCACTGCGGGGAGCCGCCCCCCGCCGCCGAGCCCAGCACGCGCAGCAACACGTCGGCACTCCGTTCGTCGTTCATCGGGGGGCCCGGACGCGTCGGAGGGCCCCGATCCGTCGTCGGCCCGGCCGTCCGTGGCCTGACCGGCCGTCGGGGGGGGGGGGGGGGGCGGGGGCGCGCCCCCCCCCCCCCCCCCCCCGCCGCCCCCCCCCCCCCCCCCGGGTA